>JAJZDV010000006.1:0-48518 GCA_021846025.1 Pseudomonadota bacterium | reverse complement strand
TCTACCGCGTGCAGATCGGCCCGTTGCCGGGCCAAGCACCGGACACGGCGCTGCTGCACAAGCTGCGCCTCCTGGGCTTGAGCGCCTACGCTGTGGTGCAGCAATAGCGCGGTGCGGCCCGCACCGGCTGGTCGTTCCAGGGACCTGGCGGGAGTTCACGCCATGCCGGGGGGCTGCCGACACAACACAACGGGGCTGCAAGGCAGCCCCGTTGTGTTGGCAAAGAGGGTCTCGGCCAGCGCCACGGCCATCGGGCCGTGACGGAAGCGATACCCCTGCGTTGCTCTTGCCCTTTTACTTCTTGGCGCTCAGGCATTCCTTCATGAACTTCTTGCGATCGTCGCCCTTCAGCGCCTTGGTCTTGGCGTCCTTGTTGCAGGTGACCATTTTTTCCTGCTGAACGGTCAGCTTCTTGCCGTCGTGCGCAGCTGCGGCGGGCATGGCCTTTTTCTCTTCGACTTTCTTGGCGGGTTCGGCGGCTTTGGCGCTCAGGCACTCCTTCATGAAGGTCTTGCGGGCCTCGCCGGCGAGCGCCTTGGTCTTGGCGTCGGCGTTGCAGGTGGCCATTTTGCTGGTTTGCGCCGTGGCGGCTTGGGCTGAAACCAGGCCCGGCAGGGTGAAGGCGGCACAGGACAGGGTGATGGCGAGGATGATCTTTTTCATGGGTGAAACTCCGAGCGAGAGATGAACGTGAGCCACGATGCAGACGGCAAACCCGCCTGCAGGGCCAGGGGGAACCCAAGGGGCGCTGCGAACGCGGTTCCACACCTGCAGGGCAGCAACCCGTGGCGGAGGGCGACCCTAAAATGCGCAGACTCTGTATCGCAACGCCACCATAATGCGCGACTATCTATCCCGGTTGACAGGAGTTCTCACCACAACCGCGAAACATCTGCATCCGCAAGCCCCCGAAGCCGCACTCGAGAGGCCCAAATCAGCCGGACACGGTGATTTTTCCTGCGCGCTGCCGCTGCAGCTCGCCCGCCACCTCCAGCGCAACCCGCGCGAAGTGGCCCCAATCCTGATGGATGCCGTGCGTGCCGATGCGGCCTTGATGGCGGGGTTGGCCAACATCGAGCTGGCGGGCGCGGGCTTCATCAATTTCACCCTGGCCGCATCGCTCAAGCAGGCCGTGGTGGCGGCCGTCCATGCCCTGGGCGAGGCTTACGGCTGCGAGCCGGTGGGCAGCGCCGGGCATGTGCTGGTCGAGTTCGTCTCGGCCAACCCGACCGGTCCCCTGCATGTCGGCCACGGCCGGCAAGGCGCGCTGGGCGACACCATGGCCGCCTTGCTGGCCGCGCGTGGCTGGGCGGTGACGCGCGAGTTCTATTACAACGACGCCGGGGTGCAGATCCAGAACCTGGCGCTGTCGGTGCAGGCGCGGGCGCGCGGGCTGGCGCCGGGCGCAGCCGGCTGGCCCGAGGCGGGCTACAACGGCGAGTACATCGCCGAGATCGCGCGCGACTATCTGGCGCGGGCGGTGGTGCAGGCCGAAGACGGCGCAGCGGTGCAGGCGGCAGGTGACGCCGACGACCTCGACGCCATCCGCCGCTTCGCCGTGGCCTGTCTGCGGCGCGAGCAAGACCTCGACCTCAAGACCTTCGGCATCCGTTTCGACCATTACTACCTCGAGTCCAGCCTCTATGCCGACGGCCGGGTGGAGCGCGCGGTCCAGGCCCTGGTCGCTTCCGGCCACACCTACGCGCACGAGGGCGCGCTGTGGCTGCGCACCACCGATTTCGGCGACGACAAGGACCGCGTGATGCGCAAGTCCGACGGCAGCTACACCTACTTCCTGCCCGACGTTGCCTATCACCTGGCCAAGTGGGAGCGCGGCTTCCACCACGCCATCAACATCCAGGGCTCGGACCACCACGGCACCGTCGCCCGGGTGCGCGCCGGCCTGCAGGCGGCGAACCCGGACATTCCCGCAACCTACCCGAGCTACGTGCTGCACAAGATGGTGACGGTGATGCGCGGCGGCGAGGAAGTGAAGATCTCCAAGCGCGCCGGCAGCTACGTCACGGTGCGCGATCTGATCGAGTGGTCCGGCGGCGTGCGCGACGACATGACGCCAGTCGAGCGCGGCGCCGCCCTGCAGCGCGGACGCGACGCGGTGCGCTTTTTCCTGGTGTCCCGCAAGGCCGACACCGAGTTCGTCTTCGACGTCGATCTGGCCCTGGCGCAGAGCGATGAAAACCCGGTGTACTACGTGCAGTACGCCCACGCCCGCATCTGTTCGGTGCTGGCGCAATGGGCCGAACGCGACGGCGGCGATGGCGCGGCGTTGCGACGGGCCGACCTGAGTCCGCTCACCCACCCCCGCGAGCTGGAGCTGATGCTGTTGCTGGCCCATTACCCCGAGATGCTGCGCCAGGCGGCGCACGACCTGACGCCGCACGATGTGGCGTTCTACGCGCGTCAGCTCGCCGGCAGCTTCCACGCCTTCTACAACGCCGAGCGTGTCCTGGTGGACGATGCCGCGCTCAAGCTGGCGCGCCTCGCCCTGCTGCAAGCCGTGCGGCAGGTGTTGCACAATGCGCTGGCCGTGCTGGGCGTCAGCAGCCCGCAGCGCATGTAAGGCCGCCGCGGTCAGGCCGGCACAGGTTCGACAGCCCTCGGTTCGCACCGTCGTCACTTCACGCACCCCATTCCATCACGCCATGCCTCATCACCTTCGCCCCCTCCGTTCGCCCGGCTGCGCCCAGCGCGGCGGCACCCTGCTCGGCCTGATCGTCGGGCTGGTGCTGGGCCTGGCCATCGCGCTGGTGGCGGCCCTGTACATCACCAAGGCGCCGCTGCCCTTCATGAACCGTTTCCAGGAGCGCCCCACCGGTGCGGCCTCGGGCGCGGCCAACTGGAATCCGAACCAGGGCCTGGTCAGCGGCGGCGCCCCGGCTCCGGTGGCCGGCAGCTCCACTCCCGTGCAGGTGAGCAGTGCCCCGCTCTCGCCCAAGGCGATCGAGTCGTTGGGCCAGCCGCCCACCGGGGTGGTGCAGCCGGGCCAGGCGGCAACGGCCGCCGGCGCCACGGGGGCGCTCGGCCCGGCCACGCCAGCGCCGGCGACGGCCGCGGTTCCGGCAGGGGCGCCCAATCTGCTCTACATCCTGCAAATCGGCGCCTACAGCACCAAGGCCGATGCCGAGAGCCAGCGCGCCAAAGTCGCGTTCACCGGGCTGGAGGCGCATATCGACGAGCGTCAGGTGGGTGGCCGCACGTTGTATCGCGTGCGTGTCGGTCCTTACCCTGCTGCGGAACAGGCCGACAAGGCGCAGAAACTCTTGAATGACAACGGAATCGAATCCGCAGTCGTTAAGGTCTCGAAGTAACGCTGCCGAGCAGGGGCGGCCTCAAGTGCACGACCCCGCACGCGGCACACCCATTGCACACCCATCCCAACCCGTTGAAAGGAAGCACCATGAATCGCTGGTTCGCCCGCATCGCCGCGCTGCTGCTGCTCGGCTTCAGTGTTGCGGCAAACGCCGCAGGCCCCGCCCCGTTCCAGGAGGGCGCCGGCTACACCAAGCTGCCGATCGCACAGCCTGTCGGTCACAAGGGCAAGATCGTCGTCACCGAATTCTTCTGGTACGACTGCCCGCATTGCTTCGAGTTCGAGCCCCTGCTGGAAGCCTGGGCGAAGAAGCAGCCGGCCGATGTCGTCCTGGAGCGCGTGCCGGTGGCGTTCGCGCCGCAATACGTCGCGCAGCAAAAGCTGTATTACGCGCTCAAGGCTCTGGGCAAGGTCGATGCCTTGCAGGGCGCCATTTTCAACGCCATTCATGTGCAGCACATCCCGCTCGGAACGCCTGAGCAGATGGCCAACTGGCTGGTCGGACGCGGCATTCCGAAGGCCACCTTCATGAACGCCTACAACTCTTTCGGCGTGCAGATGGAAGTCAAGCGCGCCACGCAAATGGTGACGGATTACCAGATCAACGGCGTGCCCACGATGGCGGTTGGCGGCATGTACACCGCCTCAGCCTCGATGTCGGAGACGCCCACCAACGAGAAGGTCTTGCAGGCGGTCGATTTCCTGGTGCAGCAATTGCGCGCGGGCATGGCCAAAACCGCCAAATAAGCCGCCTTCCGGCTGGGTCTTGCCACCGAAAAAGCCCGCGAATGCGGGTTTTTTCACGCTGGGGCCAGGAGCATCCGGCGCCCGCCCGCTGCCCGGGTCGGGCGGCTCAGACACGGGCCTGACATGCCTACAATGCATCGCATGAAAGCAAACTTCATGCCCATGCTTCGCTCCGTCACGCGGCTGCTGCTGGCCATGCTGCTGGCGACCGCACTGGTTCCGGCCCAGGCGCTGCAGACCGACAAGGCGCAGCCCATCCAGGTCGAGGCTGACGCGATGCACTACAACGACGTCAAGCAGACCAGCGTGTTCACCGGCAATGTGGTGGTCACCAAAGGCTCGCTGGTGATTCACGCCGCCCGTGTCGAGGTGGTGCAGACGCCTCAGGGCTACGACGACGCCACCGCATTCGGCACGCCGAACAGTCTTGCGACCTATGCCCAGACGCTGGACGCGCAGCCGGGGCAGCCCACGCCGTCGATGTTCGGCAGCGCCGTCACGATTCACTATGACGGCAAGAGTGATGTGGTCACATTCACCGGCCAGGCCACGCTCGACCGTCTGAGCGATGGCAAGCTGACGGACCGTGCCCAGGGCGAGGTCATCACCTACAACGACCTCACGGATGTCTTCACCGTGGTCGGCGGCAAGGCCGGCGCCACACCCTCCAACCCCAACGGCCGGGTGCGGGTGATGCTGTCGCCGCGCGCCGCGCAGCCGGCTGCCAAGCCCAGCGGACCGGCGCCCGCGTTGAAGGTGTCACCCGGTCTGGGAGCGCAGCCGTGAACGCCGCGGTGTTGAAGCCGGTGGAGCCGGCGACGCCGGCCCAGGCCCGGCATGCCGGGGTGCTCAGCATGCGCGGCTTGCAAAAGCGCTACGGCGGCCGTCAGGTGGTGCGCGACGTCAGCCTGGAGGTGCGCGGTGGCGAGGTGGTCGGTCTGCTGGGCCCGAACGGCGCCGGAAAAACCACCTCGTTCTACATGATCGTCGGACTGGTGCGGGCCGACGGCGGCGAAATTCATCTCAACGGCCAGAACATCACGCACCAGCCGATGTACCTGCGCGCGCGTCTGGGTCTGTCCTACCTGCCGCAGGAAGCCTCGATTTTCCGCGGTCTTTCGGCGGCCGAAAATGTGCGTGCGGTGCTGGAACTGCAGCACGACGCCGAGGGCCGCACCCTGAAAAAGCCCGAGATCGAAGCGCGCCTGCTGCAGTTGCTGCGCGAGTTGCACGTGGAGCATCTGGCCGACAGTCCGGCCATCGCCTTGTCGGGCGGCGAGCGGCGACGGGTGGAGATTGCCCGGGCACTGGCGACCAACCCCCAGTTCATCCTGCTCGACGAGCCTTTTGCCGGGATCGACCCCATCGCCGTGATCGAAATCCAGCGCATCGTGCAGTTCCTCAAGTCGCGCGGCATCGGCGTGCTCATCACCGATCACAACGTGCGCGAAGCCCTCGGCATTTGCGACCACGCCTGCATCATCAGCGAGGGCAGCGTGCTGGCTCTGGGCAAGCCCGACGACATCGTCAACAACCCGGCCGTGCGCAAGGTCTATCTGGGCGAGAGCTTCCGCTTATGAGCGCCCCTGCGGTTGCCGGTGTCGAGCGCGCGACAAAGCCATGAAGCAGTCGCTCAATCTTCGCCTGTCGCAGCATCTCGCGCTCACGCCGCAGTTGCAGCAATCCATCCGCCTGCTGCAACTCTCGACGCTGGAGTTGCAGCAGGAAGTCGAGCAAATGCTTGAGGCCAACCCTTTTCTGGAGCCTGAGGAAGGCGAGGGCGAAGTTGAGACGCCTGCGGAGGTGCAAAGCGCGACGGATGCCGCCGAGGCACGCAAGGAGACCAGCGATGAGGCCGTCGAACTCAAACTCGATCGCGAGGACTGGCAGTCCAGCGCCGAGCAGGGCGAGTGGGATGCCGCGCCGGGCGAGAACTGGCAGGGCAGCGGGGGCGAGTCCGACGACGACTTCGACCCGCTGGGCCTGGCGCATGCGGGAACCGACCTGCGTGCCCATCTGCGTGGGCAACTCGCGGGTTTGGGGCTGAGCGAAGGCGACCGCGCCGCGGCCGAAGCCATCATCGACTCGCTCGACGAGGATGGCTACCTGGCCGAGGGCCCCGAATTGCTGGCCGCCGAGCTCGACGCCGACGCCAGCGAGGAGGAGCGCGATGCCCTGTGCAGCGCGCTGCGCGTGGGCTTGAAGCTGGTGCAGAGTTTCGACCCGGCTGGCGTTGGCGCCACCAATCTGGGCGAGTGCATGTGCTTGCAACTCCAGCGCCAGGCGGCCTGTCCGGAGCGCGATCTGGCCATGGCCTTGTGCGCTGGTGGCCACCTGGAGCTGCTGTCCAAGCGCGACTGGAAGCGGCTGGCCCGCGCCCTGCAGGCCGACGAGGCCGCGTTGCGCGATGTGCAGCAACGCATCGCCCGGCTCGATCCGCGCCCGGGCGCCAGCTTCATGCCGTCGACGGCGCAGGCCGTCACGCCCGATGTCATCGCCGTCCGCACGGGCAGGCGCTGGCGCGCGATGCTCAACCCGGAGGTGCTGCCCAAGCTGCGCATCAACAGCCTGTACGCCGAACTGCTGCGCCGTTCGCGCGACGGTGCCGCGCTGTCGGGGCAGTTGCAGGAGGCCCGCTGGTTCGTGCGCAATGTGCAGCAGCGCTTCGAGACCATCGAGCGCGTGGCGCAGGCCGTGATCGAGCGCCAGCAGAATTTTTTCAGCCACGGCGAACTGGGCATGCGCCCGCTGGTGCTGCGCGAAATTGCCGATGAGCTCGGCTTGCACGAATCCACCATTTCGCGCGTGACCACGCAGAAATACGTGCTCACGCCGTTCGGCACCTTCGAGCTGAAGTACTTTTTCGGCTCGGGCCTGTCCACCGACACCGGCGGCAACGCATCGAGCACGGCGGTGCGCGCCATCATCCGCCAGATGGTCCAGGACGAGAACCCGGCGGCGCCGCTCTCCGACGGCGAACTCGCGGATCGCCTGGCCACGCAGGGCATCACGGTGGCGCGGCGCACGGTGGCGAAGTACCGCGAAGCTCTGCGCATTCCCCCCACGGCGCAACGCAAGAGCGCGGCCCATCCCTAGGAGCGTGCGGGCCGGCCGCGCGGCATGCGTCCCGGATGCCTGCCGCAACCGCTTGAAGCGGCCTCAGCCTTCGCCGCGAATGCGCCGTACCAGCGCCGTGGTGGAGCGGCCGGCGACCAGGGGCAGGATGCGGACTTCACCGCCCCAGCCGCGAACGAGCGGGGTTTCGGGCAGGGTTGCGAGGCCGTAGTCGCCGCCTTTGACATACAGTTCCGGGCGCACCTGCCGCAGCAGCGCCAGCGGCGTGGCCTCGTCGAACAGCACCACCAGGCTGACGCTTTCCAGCGCCGCCAGCACGGCGGCGCGATCGTCCTGCGGGTTCAGCGGGCGCTCCGGGCCCTTGCCCAGACGGCGCGCCGAAGCGTCGGAATTCAGCCCAAGCACCAGGCTGGCGCCAAGCGCCCGCGCCTGCGCGAGGTAGGTCACATGGCCGCGGTGCAGGATGTCGAACACGCCGTTGGTGAACACCAGCGGGCGCGGCAGCGCGGCCAGGGCGAGCGGCAATTGCGCCGGTGCGCAGAGTTTGCGCAGAAAGGCCGGTACCGGGGGCGAAATGGGTGCGGAGCTGCCGGACATGCCGGACATTGTCGCAAAGCCGCCTGCGTCTGCGGCGCGACCCGGCTCAAGGCACCGCGCCGTCGCAACAGCGCCGCCCGGCGCGACCGTCGTGACCGTCGTGACCGACGACCCTCCGGGATCGGGCGCGCACCGCGTTGGCGCAGTGTTTGTTGCCGGCGTTCACCAAACTTCACCGCTGCGGGGCGCGCGAGCCGATACCATTTTGCAATCTTCGCCTTGCGCAGCGGCGGTGGCCTGCCGCGTCCGTTCGTCACATGTCCGAATCCATCTCCAACCGCCTCCACGCCCTCCTCGTCGATCTGCGCCTGGGTCTCGACCCGATGGTGCCGATGATGCTGGTCGCGGCCATCATCGGTTTTGTCGCCTCGGTGGCGGTGGAGGGCTTTCGCCAGGCGATGTACGCCATCATCCGCCTCTACAGCACGCACGAGCATCTGGTCACCGCTGCTGCCGGGCTGCCGCTGTGGAAGCGGGCCATCATTCCGGTGATCGCCGCGGTCGTCGGCGGCCTCATCATGTGGGCCGGGCAGCGCTGGATCAAGCGCCCGCGCGGGCCGGAGTACATGGAGGCGGTGCGCGTGGGCGACGGCCTGCTCCCGGTGGTGCCCAACCTGATGCGCACGGCCTCGTCGCTGGTGGCCGTGAGTGGCGGCATCACCATCGGCCGCGAGGGCACGATGATTCAGTTCGCCTCGCTGGTGTCGTCGCTCATCGGGCGCATCGGCCGCGCCGACCCGGCGCACCAGCGGCTCATCGTCGCCTGCGGCGCGGCGGCGGGTTTTGCCGGGGCCTATCACGCGCCGATCGCCGGCACCCTGTTCGTCGCCGAAATCATTCTCGGCGGCCTGCAGTTGCGCGAAATCACCGCCGTGCTGGTCGCCGCGGTGATCGGGGAGCTCACCACCCAAAGCCTGTTTGCCACCGGTCCGCTCTACCTGGCGCATCGGGTGCCGCCCATCAGCTTCATCGATCTGCTCGACGCCTCGCTGCTGGGCTTGCTGGCCGGCTTCATCGGTCCGGCCTTTCTCTGGCTGCTCGACACCGCGCGCCGCAAGTACCAGCCCATGGTCGGCTTCCTGCCGCTGCGCATGGGCCTGGCCGGGCTGTTCATCGGCCTGCTGTCGCTGCTGATGCCGCAGGTCTGGGGCAATGGCTACAGCGTGGTGCAGTCCTTCCTGGTGGATCACTGGACGCTGTCGGCGGTGGCCGCGGTGTTCGTGCTGCGCATGCTCGCCGTCACGGCCGCGAGCGCTGCCGGCATTCCCGGTGGCGTCCTTACCCCCACCCTGGCGCTTGGCGGCGCCATGGGGCTGCTGGTGTCGCATCTGTTCCTCGTGCCGGAAGCCAGCCATTCGCAGGCGCTCTGGACCCTGGTGGGCATGGGCAGCCTGCTGGCCGCCACCACTCACGCACCGGCGATGTCGGCCATCATGGTGTTCGAGATCACGCGCAACTACAACGTGGTGATGGCGGCCATGCCGGCCTGCGTCATCGCCTCCGTCATCGGCAGCCTGCTGCGCCATCGTTCGGTCTACTCCGAGGCCTTGGGGCTGAGGGAAGGCGAGCACCGCGAGCCGAAGGTGACCGGGGGCGAGTTTCCAGCCACGGCCGTGCCCTTGCCTGCAGAAGCGGCGTCGCCGGATGAGGCGCCGGCGGCCCAGACCGGTGCGCCGACGGCACCCAAGCCCTGATGCGATGTCAGGGCTTGTCGGCTTGCGCGGCGGGCGGGGGGTGGGCGCCGCGCCAGGCCGCCACGGCCTCGGCCAGCGATCCGAGGGCGCGCGTGACCTGAATGCCGGGCGCTGCGCGTTTGAGCGCCGGCGACGAGCCGCCGGCCCACAGGGCGACGTGCGCGGGCAGTTTGTCGCGCAGTTCAGCCAGCGCGTCCAGCACCTGGGTCTGCGTCGGCACGCCGGAGAAACTCAGCACCAGCACGTCGCTGCGGTGCGCCTGCACCGCCAGCAGCATGTTCCACAGCGGCGTCTGCACCCCCAGCGAGACGCAATGGCATCCCTCCAGCGCCAGCATCGCTTCGGCCATCAGCAAGCCCATGCCATGAGGCTCTTGCGGAATGGTGGTGAGCAGCACGCGGGGACGCGCCTCCGAGGTGGATTCGGGGGCAGGAACGGCGGCGATGCCGGCGCGCAGCACGCGGTGCATGATTTCTGAAAACAGGTGCTCTTCGAAAATTTCCAGGTCGCCACGCATCCAGGCCTCGCCCACCTCGGTGACGAGCGGGGCGACGATCTCGGTCACGAAGCGGCCAAGGCCCAGGCGCATCTGAGCCTGCACCAGTTCACGCCGCAAGTTCTCGGCATCGTGTTGCTTGATGCGTTGCAGGTAATGCCGGCTCTGGAGCTGAACCTGGCTGCGAGCGAGTGGCGCCCGTGCGGGGCTGTCCTGCGCCCGTGCCAGAGCATCGAGATGCTCGGTGGGCAGGCCGACGATGCGCCCGGGCCGGTGCCCGGCACCCATGAGCCGCTTGATCAGCCGCAGCTTCTCGACCTGTTCGAGCGGGTATTGGCGCTCGTCCATGGCGTCGCGCAGCGGTTGGGGAAAGCCGTAGCGCCGTTCCCAGACCCGCAGCGTGTCCTTGGGGATTCCGGTATCGCGTTCGACAGCAGCAATGTTCATGCGCAGGGCGGATAAGGCGGTGCGGTCATTCATGGGCGCGGGTGTCGCGGGCGGGTTGAATCCGAATCGGCTGAACAGGCGTTGACACACAGGGATGTCCGCCGTCGATTGCTCGTCAAGGCAGACGATCACGTCCGCGGCCATGGACGTCTGGACGCGCGTCGCAGCGCTGCCAAGCCGTGCGGCCACGGTGTTTGCCAGCATCTTAGGCGGCCTTGCCCCGTCCTGGACAAAACCCCACAGTTGTCCTGGACAAAAGCAGTTCCGATTGTGTTTTGTCCAGGACATCCTGCATCATCCGGCTGACACCCTTGCCGCGTTCCGATTGGAGTTTCCGATGCGCCTCTTCCCCATCGTGCTTGCCGCCACCCTGTTCGGCGGACTGGCCCTGAATGCCCAGGCCGCCAACACCCAGGCGCCTGCCGCGCCCGCCCCGCAGGCGGCTTCGGGCACCTGCCCAACCCTGCTCAACCAGACCGTGCCGCGCTTGCAGGACGACAAGGCCATCGACCTGTGCCAATACGCTGGCAAGGTCGTGCTGGTGGTGAACACCGCCAGCTACTGCGGCTTCACCCCGCAATACAAGGGGCTGGAAGCGATGTACAAGCAATACGGGCCTGAGGGCCTGGTGGTGCTCGGATTCCCGTCCAACGACTTCAACCAGGAAATGAAGGATCCGAGCAAGATCGCCGCGTTCTGCAAAGACACCTACAACGTGAATTTCCCGATGTTCGCGCCCTCGCACGTCACCGAGCCCCAACCCAACAGCTTCTACAAGAAGCTCATCCTGGCCACGGGCGATCAACCCAAGTGGAATTTCTACAAATACCTGATCGACCGCCAAGGCAAGGTGGTGGGCGTGTATTCCAGCCTGACAACCCCCGAGAACACCGAGTTCGTGGACAGGATCCAGAAGCTGTTGAAGCAAAAGGGTTGAGAGCGGCGGGCCGGCCGCCGCGGCAAGGGGCGGTCGGTCCGTCCTCGGACGGCTGCCCGGTTGCCCTTGGCCGCGCGAGTTCGGCAAGGTTTGCACGCACTCAACCACGCACCCCCAGGCGCTTCGCGCCGCAAGTCGAAAGGACCGCAGATGAATGCCCCGGAAAAATTGTTCAGCAAGGCTGCTCCGCTGCCTGACATTCAGGCCACCCCGGACCGCCGCAATCTGCCCATCCAGCACGTGGGCGTCAAGGGTGTGCGTCATCCGGTGCTCATCCGCACCGCGGACGGCGCCTCCCAGCCCAGCGTGGCCAGCTTCGACCTCTACGTTGCGCTGCCGCCGGAAGTGAAAGGCACGCACATGTCGCGCTTTGTCGAATTGCTCGAAGCCCACGCCGGCGAAACGCTGGACCCCGCCAGCCTGCGCGCCCTGTTTGCCGACATGCTCACCCGTCTCGGCGCCGAATCCGGCGACATCACGCTGCGCCTGACCTATTTCATCCGCAAGACCGCGCCGGTCTCGGGCGTGAGCAGCCTGATGGATTACGAGGTCACGCTGCACATGGCCGGCAGGGCCGGGGAGCCGGCGCGGTTGCGTCAGACCGTGCAGGTGCCGGTCACGAGCTTGTGCCCTTGTTCGCGTGAGATTTCCAACTACGGCGCCCACAACCAGCGTTCCCATCTCACGCTCGCGGTGGAACTGAATGCCGACATGCCGCTGGAGGAACTGGTCCGCGTGGCCGAAACCTCGGCCTCGTGCGAACTCTGGGGCCTGCTCAAGCGGCCCGACGAGAAGTACGTGACCGAACGCGCCTACGACAACCCCAAGTTCGTCGAAGACCTGGTGCGCGACGTCGCCATGGCCCTGCAGCACGACGCCCGTGTCGACGCCTTCACGGTGGAATCGGAGAACTTCGAATCCATTCACAACCACTCCGCCTATGCGCGCATCGCCATGTCACGGGCCGCTGTCGATGCCGGCTGAATCCAGTTTTCACGGCGTGTCGTATGCGTAGACAAGGAGCTTGCGCAACCACGCCCACAGGGGCTAGGGCGACTCCCATCCCATGCTGAGGACTGTGACATGACCGCCCGCCCAACGACTTCGCGCGCCGACGCTCCACCCGGCAGCCACGCCACGGCATCGGCCGCGAGGAGCGGGTGATGCGGGTCGCCATCGTCGGCTCCGGAATTTCCGGCCTCGCTGCCGCCTGGCAACTGAAAGACCAGGCGCAACTCACCGTGTACGAGGCCGGCGGGCATTTCGGCGGCCACACGCACACGGTGGACGCCAGTGTCGGCGGCATCCGCTATCCGGTCGACACCGGCTTCCTGGTGCTCAACCGCCGCACCTACCCCGGGCTGCTCGGCTTGTTCTCGGACCTGAAGATTCCGCTCGCCGAGGCCGACATGTCGTTCTCGGTGCAGCAGCCCCTGGCGGGTGGGCGACGGCTGGAGTGGAGCGGCACCAATCTCGACACGGTGTTCGCCCAGCGCTCCAACCTGCTGCGTCCGCGCTTCTGGGCCATGTTGCGCGACATGCTGCGTTTCAACCGCGAAGCCACGGCCCTGGCCGAAGCCGGTTGCGATCCAGGCCGCGACCGTCGCAGTGTTGGCGAATTCCTGCGTCAGGGGGGCTACAGCGAGGCCTTCATCCAGTGGTATTTCCTGCCCATGGCAGCCTGCATCTGGTCCTGCCCCACGGAGCAGATGCTCGACTTCCCGCTGGCAACGATGGTGCACTTCTGCCACAACCACGGGCTGCTGCAAGTCGATGATCGGCCGCAGTGGCTCACCGTTCGCGGTGGGGCGCGGCAGTACGTGCAGCGCATCGTCGAGCGGCTGCCGGACACGCGCTTGAACAGCCCGGTGCGGCGCATCAAGCGCTTCGACGTCGGCGTGGAGGTCAGCACGGACACCGGCACCGAATGGTTCGACCACGTCGTGCTCGCCTGCCACAGCGACCAGGCCCTGGCGCTGCTGGCCGACCCGAGCGACGTCGAGCGCAGCGTGCTGGGCGCCATCGGCTATCAGCCCAATCGCGCGCTGCTGCACACCGACGCCAGCCTGCTGCCGCGCCACCCCAAAGCCTGGGCGGCATGGAACTATGAAAGCGCCGGAGTGCAGGCCCGCGGCGCTGCCGCACGGCAAGCGGCCCAAGCTGCCGGCGCCCAGCCGCAGGTCCTGCCCGCCGTGTGCCTGCACTATCTCATCAACAAGCTGCAGCCGGTGCCGTTTCAGCAGCCGGTCATCGTGTCGATGAACCCGCTGCGCGAGCCCGAGCCCGCCAGCGTGCTGCGCGAGATGACCTACGCCCACCCGGTCTTCGACGCCGCAGCCCTGGCGGCGCAGGCCCGCGTGCCGGAACTGCAGGGACGCCAGCGCACCTATTACTGTGGTGCCTGGTGTGGCTACGGCTTTCATGAAGACGGCCTGAAGGCCGGCTACGCGGCCGCGCAAGCCCTGCTCGGCCCGTTGCCGCAGGGGGTTCAGGGCAGCTTGCTGACCACCGCACGCGAGGCGCAGCCAGCATGAGCACCGCCTCCCGCCTGTTGCACAGCGTCCGGTCGGTGAAGGCGCGCGGCTTCGGCCCGGGCGGGACGCCACCGCAAGCCGACCTGGGCGCAGCCAAGGTGCAGCCGCTGATCGCGCGTGGCGTGGTGCATCACCGGCGTCTGCGGCCCACCGACCACCGCTTCGCCTACCGCGTGTTTTTCCTGCTGCTGCCCATGCGTACGCTGGCGCGCGACCCGGCGCTGCTGCGCATGGCCCGCAACCGCGGCGGCCTGCTGAGCTTTCATGACGGCGACCATGGCGAAGGCGGTGTCGACAGCCTGGCCTGGCTGCTGGGCGTGCTGCGCGCGCATGGCATTGCCGATGCCGACGGTGAAGTCTGGCTGCAGACCTTCCCGCGCGTGCTCGGCTACGTGTTCAACCCCGTGAGCTTCTGGTATTGCCACCGCGCCGACGGCGCGCTGCGCGCCATCGTCGCCGAAGTCAACAACACCTTCGGCGAGCGGCACTGCTATCTGCTGGAGCCGCCGCAGGGCGATGTGCAAACCCTGGCCTGGGGCCAGGAGCTGCGCGCCACCAAGGTGTTTCATGTCTCGCCGTTTTGCCGGGTCCAGGGCAGCTACCGCTTTCGCTTCCTGCGCTCCCGGCGGCACGAGGGCCAGAGCGACGAGGGCCGGAGCGAGACCGAGCGCATCGTCGCCCGCATCGACCACGACGACGCCCAAGGCCCCTTGCTCCTCACCAGCATCAGCGGCGTCCTGCAAGCGCTCACCCCGGCTTCGAGCCGCGCCGCGCTGCTCGGCCATCCCTTCATGACCCTGGGCGTGATGGCCCGCATCCACTGGCAGGCACTCAAGCTCTGGCGCAAGCGCGTGCCCTTCCTGTCCAAACCCGCCCCACCAGAAACGCGAGTGACGTGATGAACAGCCAACCCTCCTCCGCAGCCGCCAGAACGGCCAATGCGTCCGCCTTGGCCTCGCCGCCGTTGCGCGGCATGCCGCTGGCGGCGCGCACCCTGCTGGTCTTGCTGCAACGCCTGCAGCGCGGGCGGCTGGAGCTGCGCCTGCCCGATGGCGCTGTGCTGCACTTCGGCCAGCACGAGGCCGCCGCGCCGCTGGCGCATCTGCATGTGCATGACTGGGCCGTGTTCTCGGCGGTGCTGCGGCGTGGCGACATCGGCTTCGCCGAAGGCTATTTCCAGGGCCAGTGGAGCACGGGCGATCTGCCCGGCTTGCTCAAGCTGCTGCTGGCCAATCGCAGCGCAGTCGAGCGGGCGCTCCACGGCAGCGCCTGGGGGACGCTGTTCGCGCGCCTGCGGCACCTGTTCAACCGCAATTCGCGCCGCGGCAGCCGCCACAACATCCATCAGCATTACGACATCGGCAACGCCTTCTACGAACTCTGGCTGGACCCGAGCATGACCTACTCCAGCGCCCTGTTCACCGCGCCGGGACAAAGCCTGGAGGACGCGCAAGCGGCCAAGCTGGAGCGCGTGCTGCACCAGCTCGACCTGCCCGCCGGCAGCCGTGTGCTGGAAATCGGCTGCGGTTGGGGCAGCTTCGCCGAGGCGGGTGCGCGCGCCGGGCTGCGGGTGGATGGCCTGACCCTGTCCACCGAGCAGTTGGCGTATGCGCAGGCCCGGCTGCAGTCCGCGGGGCTGGACCGGCAGGTCCGGCTGGACTTGCGCGACTACCGCGATGCGGGCGCCATCGCTCCGGCCGGCGGTTACGACGGCATCGCGTCCATCGAGATGTTCGAAGCCGTGGGCGAAGCGTACTGGCCGAGCTTTTTCCGCACCCTTGCCAGCCAGCTCAGGCCGGGCGGGCGCGCCTGCATCCAGACCATCACCATCGCCGACGCCATCTTCCCGCAATACCGCCGCGGCACCGATTTCATCCAGCAATACATTTTCCCCGGCGGGATGCTCCCCAGCCCGTCGGCCTTCTCCGCACAGGCCCGTGACGCCGGCCTGGACGTCGTCGCCACGCACGCGTTCGGGCAGGACTACGCCACCACGCTCGCCCTGTGGCGCGAGCGCTTTCTGGCGCAGCGCGAAGCGGTGCGCGCCCGGGGCTTCGATCAGCGCTTCAACCTGCTGTGGGAGTTTTACCTGGCGTATTGCGAGGCCGGCTTCGCCCAGCAGACCATCGACGTGATGCAGTTCACGTTGTGCCACCACCGCGCCGCCTGAGGCCGGCGGCCGTCTCCATGACCTCGACACGATCGCCCTGGTCCATGCGCGAGCCCGTCATCTTCACCCACAGGCGTCGGTTGCACAGCCAAGCCGCGATGCCGGTATCGCCAGCGCGTCGTGCCGCGCTGGCGGGTCTGGCGGCGAGCGCCACCACGCTGCTGGCGCCGGGCATGGTTCATGCCGCGACAGGCGCCATGTCCGTGCCGCAGGCCGTGGCCGATGCCATCCCCGGCGCCCACCTGTCGGGCAGCGGCCTGTTCCGCTGGTGGGGCTTCGCGGTTTACACCGCGGCGCTCTGGGTCGGCCCCGGCGGGATCGACCCGGCGCGACTCACCGCCACCCCCTTTGCGCTGGAGTTGCGTTACGCCCGCAAGCTCAAGGGGCGGGAGATTGCCGATCAATCCGAAGTCGAAATGCGCAAGCTGGACCAGGGCGATCCGGCCGAGCGCGCACAGTGGTTGGCGCAGATGCGCGCCATCTTCCCCGATGTGGGCGACGGCGACCGGCTTTGCGGCCTGTTCGAACCCAAGGCGCCGGGCGGGCCGCGCACCACGTTCTGGCTCAACGGCAAGCCCATCGGCATGGTCGGTGGCGAGGCCTTTGCCCAGGCCTTTTTCTCCATCTGGCTGTCGCCCAAGACCACCGCGCCCGATCTGCGCCGTGCGCTGCTCGCTCAGGCTTCGCCATGAACCCGGCACGAGCCGCAACTGCCATGGGGTCGCTGCCGGCAGCCGTGCCCGACGCCAGGCCCCGGGCCTGCAGGCCACACAGCTCGCTGCAGCTGGCCCGCTACGGCGCGCCGCAGTTCGCGTTGAGTTTCGTCGCCTTGCCGCTCTATGTCTTTCTGCCCGACTATTACGCCACCCGCTATGCCGTACCGCTCGGATTTCTCGGTGTCGTGCTGCTCCTGGCGCGGCTGCTCGACGGTTTGATCGACCCCGTCCTCGGCCGCATCGCCGACCGCATGCTGGGGGTCGGGCGTGGCTGGGGCTTCATGGCGGTCAGCAGTGTGGCGCTGGCCCTGGGCTTCGCCCTGCTGCTGGGCTTTCCAGCACGGCTGGCCTATGCGCCGCAACCCGCCCTGTTTGCCGCCGTGATGGGGCTGGCGTTGTTGCTGACCTATGCCGGCTACAGCGCCGTGGGTGTGACGCACCAGGCCTGGGGCGCGGGCTTGGGCGATACCGAGGCCGAACGCGCACGCACCTTTGCCTGGCGCGAAGCGCTGGGCCTGGCCGGAGTGCTCGTGGCCGCGACCGTGACGCAGCTCGGCGGCGCCTCGGGCTTCACGCTCGTGTTCACCGCCAGCCTTGCGCTGGGCCTGTGGCTGGTGAAGTCCGCACCCAGGCCGCGCGACGTGCCCGGCCTGCACCCCCTGCGTGGATGGCGTGCGGCCCTGGAGCCTTTGCGCCATGTCGCCTTTCGCCGTCTGCTGCTGGTGTATCTGGCCAGCGGCGTAGCGGCCTCGGTGCCGGCCACGCTGGTGCTGTTCTTCATCCGCGACCGCATCGGCGCGGCCCAACTCTCCGGGCTCTACCTGTTCATCTACTTTGCGTTCGGTGCCGCATGCGTGCCCTTGTGGCTGCGCGCGGTGCGCCGCTTCGGCGCGGCGGCCAGCTGGCTCATCGGCATGGGGCTCACGGTCGCGGTTTTCTTGTGGGCGGCGTTGCTGCAGCCCGGTGACCGCTGGGCCTATGCCGGCGTGTGCGCCGCCTCCGGCCTGGCGCTGGGTTCCGATCTGGTGTTGCCGCCGGCGCTGTTGGCCGGATTGATCCGCAGCCTGGGCCACGGCGGCCGGCTCGAAGGCGCCTACTTCGGCATCTGGGGCATGGCCACCAAGCTGACCCTGGCGCTGGCAGCAGGCGTCGCCTTGCCGCTCCTGGCCAGCCTCGGCTACGCGCCAGGCGCAGCCGCCACGGGCGTGCTGCCGCCGCTGGTGGCGGTGTATTGCCTGCTGCCCTGCGGGCTCAAGCTGGTGTCGGCTGCACTGCTGTGGTTCGGCTGGATGCGCCCGGCGCGCAACCCTGATTTTTTGACTGCTCGACAACGGAGAAACTCACCATGAATCGCGTCTGGAAACACCTGCGTCTCGGCAGCCTCGCGCTGCTCTTTGCCGTCTTGCTGGGGGGCTGCGCCAGCGTCACGCCGATGGATTACCGCGGCGAGAAGCCGACACTCGCCTTGGAGAACTATTTCAACGGCCCGCTCACGGCCGATGGTGTGGTGTTCAACCGCTCGGGCAAGGTCATCAAGCGCTTCCATGTGGCGCTCGCCGGCACCTGGAAGGGCGACGAAGGCACGCTGGTCGAGCACTTCGTCTACAGCGACGGCAGCAAGCAGGAACGCATCTGGAAGCTCACGCGCCTGCCCGGCAGGAACGGCGAGCGGCGCTACGAGGGCACGGCTGGCGACGTCGTCGGCACCGCCCATGGCTATGCCGAGGGCAACGCCTTCAACTGGCACTACACCCTGGCACTGCCGGTGGACGGCACGATCTACAACGTGCAGATGGATGACTGGATGTACCAGATGAACGATCATGTGCTGCTGAACCACACCGTGATGACCAAGTTCGGCTTCCGGGTGGCCAGCATTTTCATCGCCTTCCACAAGCCCTGACGTGCGCCCTGGCGCGCACGCTGCGGCGCCAACGAGCCGCCTGAACCCATGCCCCTGAACCCGCCACTCACCCATTGGTCCGGCCACCGTGTCTGGATTGTCGGCGCCTCCAGCGGCATTGGCGCCGCGCTTGCCCACGAGTTGCTCGCACGCGGCGCCCGCGTCGCGGTGTCGGCACGCAGCGCCGACAAGCTCGGGGCCATGGCCGCAGCCCTGGCCCTGCCGCTGGACGTGCGTGACGCCGCGGCGCTGCAGGCGGCGATGCAGCACGTGCAGGCTGCATTCGGCGGGCTGGATCTGCTGGTGTATTGCGCCGGAACCTACGTGCCGCAACGCGCCGCGGCCTTCGATCTGGCCTCGGCGCTGGCGCACGACGACGTCAACTACCGTGGTGCGCTGCACACCCTGGCTGCCGTCTTGCCAGTGCTGCAGGCGCAGCACAGCGGCCACATCGCCCTGGTCAGCAGCGTGGCGGGTTGGCGCGGTCTGCCTCAGGCGCTGGCTTACGGTCCGACCAAGGCGGCGCTGACCAATCTGGCCGAGGTGCTGCATGTCGATTTGCGCGCCGCCGGTATCGGCGTCAGCGTCATCAATCCAGGCTTCGTCGAGACCCAGCTCACGTCCCAGAACGCCTTCGCCATGCCGGGGCTGCAGACGCCGCAGCAAGCGGCGGCGGCCATCGTCCGGGGCTGGCAGCGCGGGGACTTCGACATTCACTTTCCCAAGCGCTTCACCTTTATCTTGCGCTTGCTGCGCATCCTGCCCTACCGCCTGTATTTCGCGGTCGTGAGCCGCTTCACCGGGCTGTGAGCCGATGGATCCGCCGCGCTTGGCGCCAATGGACGGCCGAACGCCGCTGGCGCGGTTCGTTGCCTATTTTGAGGCGTTGTCACCGCAGTCGCTGGCCGCAATCGGCAGCGTCTACGCAGTCGGGGCGCGCTTCAAGGACCCGTTCAACGCGGTGCAGGGGCTCGACGCGGTGCAGCGCATCTTCGCCCACATGTTCGCTACCACGGCGGCCCCGCGCTTCGTCGTGTTGCAGGCCTTGGGCGACTCGGCGCAAGGCTTCGTCACCTGGGACTTTCATTTCCGCAGCAAGGGGCGCGGCGGGCGTGATTGGACCATCCACGGGGCCAGCCGACTGGAGTTCGATGCCGCTGGACGGGTGACCCTGCACCGCGATTACTGGGATGCGGCCGAGGAGCTGTACGAACATCTGCCCTGGCTGGGGGCGGTGTTGCGTGGCGTGAAGAAGCGACTGCGGGCGCATTGAGCCGCTGCTTGCGCCTGGCGCTCCCAAGGAGCTGATTTCAACCAGCCCTTGCGCCGAACAATCGAGAACCGCAGCGCCACCGAGACCAACATCGGCGCCGGGGCGAAGCGGCGGCCAAGCCTCCGGTCCCGCTCGGGCACGAACCTGAAGTGCATGCCGTCGATGCGGGCCATCGGCGTGGGTGGCAGCAAGGCGACAGAGGCCACCGACAACAGCGGGATGATCTTGTTCTGGTTGATGGGGATGCAGCCCACGGCGGCCTGCACCAGGACACGGATCTTGTCGAACAGGATGGCGGTCGGGCCATCGAGCGCGTCGATGTCGCGCAGGATCCGATGAGGCGCCTCCAGTGGCTCTGCGCTCAGGCGGCGTGACCGCATCCGAAAGCTCGCCGCGCGGTGTGTGCCCATCAGGTGGCGGCGGATGCGGCCGTTCAGGTCGTCCGGCAGCGCGATGCTGGCCAGTGCGTCGGCGGGCACGGTGACGCCGAAACGCTCTTCCACCCGGGCCAGCTCCCAGCTCCCGGGCTCGTCCGGATCGACCCACGCCGGGGCGATCCCGGCAAGGCCGACGGCAGCCTCGATGTCGTGCCCCGGACGCGGCGATGGTTCTGGAGGGGAAAGACGTTGAGCCTGCGCCGGGCGTCTTGCCGCGTCGGGCCGCCTTGCGCGCACTGCGCTTGCGGGCTCAGGGCGATGGAACTTGGGTGTCGATGAAGCGGCGGATGACGTCGGCCTGGGCCAGCGCGTCACGCTCGCCCAGTTGCGTCAGCTCGGTGCAGAAGCCGGGCTCGAACAGCAGGTAGCTGGCGAGCGCCGCGCCCGTGGCCTCGGCCGCGCCGATGGCGCCCATGAGCACACGCATGCCTCGTGGCATGCGGCTCCAGTGCCGCGCCGCGATGGCGTTGATGGATGCGGACGGGGTGATGAGCAGCACCGGGAATTCGCGAAACGGCTGCAGCGCACGCGCCTGCCGCGGCAGGCGGCGCACGGCGCTGTTGATGTGCTCGGCCAGTTGCGCATCGGCCGGCAGGGTGTCGAGAAACACCGTGGACAGCACATGTCCGGCAATCTGGGCAATGGAGGGGTAGTCGCGTCCGTCCGGGGCGATCCAGGCCGTGGCGCCGCGCGGCTCGCTCACGCCGATGGCCAGGGCGCAGCGCGCGCCCAGCCGGATCGCCGGGGCCAGCGGTGCGAGCTGGCGCATGGCGCCGTCGCCGCAGAACTCCGCCTGCTCGCCGGTCCACAACTTCATGGCTGGAAAGACGAAAGGCAGGGCGCTGCTGGCGAGCAAGTGGTCGAGGGAGATGGTTTGCGCCAGCCCCCAGATGCCTGGACGGCGCCAGCCCGGCATGTCCGCGGCGCCCTGGAAGAAGGTGATGTGGCGGCCGGTGGAATAACTGGAGGCGGTGATGGCCAAGGCCCGCAGCGCGCCGCTCTGCACCGCGGCGTCGACCCGATCGAGCCGGATGTGGCGGCCCAGCGTGTCGGCCAGCGGCGTGTTGTCCAGCAACGCGCGCGGGCTCTGGCGCACCAGCCAGCCAGTGGACAACAAGCCCAGCCAGCGCAGCCCGCCGCGCAGCAAATGGTGCGGCTGGGTGTGAAACACCTGATCGGCGTGCAGACCGTTCCAGATGCCCGGAAGTGCATGCAGTGTCTCGGCCCAGGTGGCCACACCGCTGGCGTAATGCGCCGCGTTGATGGCCCCCGCCGAGGTGCCGCAAACCACCGGAAACGGATTGCGCTGCGCCGGCCAGCCCTGCTGCTGCAGAATGCTGGCCAGCCCTTGCAGCACGCCGGCCTGGTAGGCGGTGCGGGCTCCGCCGCCAGGCAGAACCAGCGCCGCGCCCTCGAAAATCAAGGGCTGGTCGGAGGGCGGGATCGGGGGGAGTTCGTCGTGCATGGACGTGTCGGTTGCCGCATGGTGCGGCAATTCCGTGCCGCGCTCAAGTTGATGGTCTGCATCGCCGAGACAGCGCTGCCCGTCCGGCACGGCCATGCCGCGCCAAGCACGGCCAACCGCCTCGTCCTGGACATTCGGCAGCCTCGATGATGCCGTCGATTTTGCGGCGATCCGGCGCAATTCAATGCGGTTGGGCGATTTAAGCTGAATTTGACTCCGGATTCCCGACAAGCGACGCACCGCTGCTTTCGCGGCGATGCAATCCAACCTTGATTTTGGCCGACGGGCGGCGCACACTGCAATCGCCTCGTTGGTGCAGGCTCGGCAGGCCGATCCATCGGTGTCGCCGTCCAGCCAGCCAGGGCATTGTTTCGCCGCCAACCGTTTGCTCATCATTCACCTGGAGGGATCTATGAACCTGACCATCAGCGGCCATCACATGGACGTCACACCGGCCTTGCGCAGCTATGTCGAAGCCAAGCTCGACCGTGTGGTGCGGCATTTCGATCAGCTGATCAGTGTCAACGTGCTGCTCTCTGTGGAGAAGCAAAAGGAAAAGGAACGCCGCCAGAAGGCCGAGTGCAATCTGCAGCTCAAAGGCAAGAACATCTTCGCCGAATGCCTGGATCAGGATCTGTACGCCGCCATCGATGAACTGGTCGACAAACTCGATCGTCAGGTGGTGGAACACAAAAATCGCATGCGTGCGCATCAAGCCGTGCCCAGCAAGCATCTGGCCTCCTGAACCAACAACCGAGTCGCCGCCTGGCTTTCGCAAGGCAGCCGCGCGGCGCACAACCTTCCGTCGGAGCGTGCGTCAACCTCGGCCTCGGCCCACGCTTGACAACCTGTCAGCACATCCCGATACACTCGCCAACTTTATGCATTCCAACTCCATGCCATGAATCAACTGGCCCAGATTTTGCCGCTGGCGCATGTTCAGATGAATGTGGAGGCCAGCAGCAAGAAACGCGCGTTCGAGCACGCGGGTCTGCTGTTCGAGAACAACCTGGGGCTGGCCCGTGCCGTCGTCACCGACAACCTGTTTGCGCGCGAACGTCTGGGCTCCACCGGGCTGGGTCAAAGTGTGGCCATTCCGCATGGTCGCATCAAGGGCCTGAAGCAGCCGAGTGCCGCGCTGCTGCGCCTCGCAACCCCGGTGCCTTTCGAGGCGCCTGACAACCTGCCGGTGCAGTTGCTGGTGTTCTTGCTGGTGCCCGAAGCGGCGTCTGCCAAACACCTCGAAATCCTCTCCACCATCGCCGAAATGTTGTCCGACGACGGCTTTCGCCAACGCCTGCTGGATGCGCCGGACGCCATCCAGGCGCATCGCCTGGTCCACGACTGGTCGACACTGCAGCATGCGGCCTGAACGCGTCCGCTGGGGCGCCGCGCTGCGCCGCCGCGCCCGGCGAGAGTCCAAGTCGGGCTCGACACAGCCGGTTACCCGGATCGCGCAGGCCATGCCTGCGTGGTCGTCGTGCCGGTTTTCTCCCGTC
This sequence comes from Pseudomonadota bacterium, assembly GCA_021846025.1. Classification (GTDB taxonomy): domain Bacteria; phylum Pseudomonadota; class Gammaproteobacteria; order Burkholderiales; family Burkholderiaceae_C; genus Thiomonas_A. The sequence continues at coordinate 25,197 of JAJZDV010000006.1, read as the reverse complement.
GCCACTTGAAAGCCGCAACCCTTTCTGCTGACAGCCTGTTCGAGGCCAACGCGTCGTTGCTGAAATGGCAATGGCTGGCCGGGCAGAGCAACCCCGAGCGCCGTTTCGACGACGCCGCCGTGGAAGGCGCCAGTTCCGGCGCCGATCTGGTCGGGTATCTCAACTACATCCACCCTTACCGGGTGCAAATTCTTGGCTGGCGCGAGGTGCATTACTTGGTGCATGCCGACGAGGCCGACAGCGCCCGCCGCATCCGCCGCGTGGTCGGGCTGGAGCCGCCGGCCCTGGTGATGGCCGACGGCGCCAAACCTCCCGACACGCTCATCGACGCCTGCGAGCAAGCCCGCATTCCCCTGTTCACCACCGCCGAGCCGGCAGCTTTCGTCATCGACGTCCTGCGTGCCTACCTCTCGAAGCTGTTCGCCAACCGCACCACGCTGCACGGCGTGTTCATGGACATCCTGGGCCTGGGCGTGCTCATCACCGGCGAATCCGGTCTGGGCAAGAGCGAACTGGGGCTGGAACTGGTGTCGCGCGGGCATGGCCTGGTGGCCGACGATTGCGTGGAACTGCTGCGTGTGTCGCAGACCGCCATCGAAGGTCATTGCCCCAAATTGCTGCAGAACCTGCTGGAGGTGCGCGGGATCGGCATTCTGGACATCAAGACCATCTTTGGCGAGACCGCGGTGCGACGCAAGCTGCGCCTGCGGCTGATCGTGCATTTGGTGAGGCGCGATACCCAGGACCAGGATTTCGAGCGTCTGCCCACCGGCTATGTGCGGCAGGACGTGCTGGGCGTGGCCATCCGCAAGGTGCTCATTCCGGTCGAGGCCGGGCGCAACCTCGCGGTGCTGGTGGAGGCCGCGGTACGCAACACCATCCTGCAGTTGCGCGGCATCGACACCTTCAAGGAATTCCAGGATCGCCAGCGCGTGGCCATGCTGGAAAACAGCGACGATTGACGCAGCCCGTTGACGGGCTGCCCCCGGCTCTGACGGCTCGTGGCCTGCCGTGCGTCGGGGTGTTCAGTGAGCGTCCCGCTCGCCCAGGAAGACGCGAGGCTCGGCGGGGCGATGCGGGCAACGCTCGCGCTTGCAACTGGCGTACAGCGCCAGGGAATGTTCCTGCAGCACGAAGCCATGTTCGGTCGCAATTTTTTTTTGCCGCCGCTCGATCTCGGCGTCGACGAACTCTTCCACACGACCGCAATCCAGGCACAGCAGATGGTCGTGGTGCTTGCCTTCGTTGATCTCGAAAATGGCCTTGCCCGACTCGAAATGGGTGCGCGACAAAATGCCGGCCTGTTCGAACTGCGTCAGCACGCGGTAGACCGTGGCCAGGCCGATGTCGCGCGAATGGTCGTTCAGCAATTCGCGGTAGACGTCTTCAGCGGTCATGTGGCGCAAGACACTTTTCTGGAAGATTTCCAGAATTTTCAAACGGGGCTGTGTGACCTTCAGCCCCGTGCTGCGCAGACCTTGAGCGTTGGAAGGCGGCATGACGATGAGGGGTGTTTAGAATGAACATCATAGTTCACCCCCGGGGCGGGAACCACCCGCCGAATCCCTGATGCACGTCCCGCGTACCCGTCTTGCGCATCACGCCTCGTCTGCCCTGCGTTTGGGTTTTCTGGCCGTGATCCTGCCCGCAGCTCTCGGTTTGGGTGCCTGCAGCAACCTGACCCAGCAGCACGACCTCACCTCGATTTTCAAGCCTTATCGCATCGACGTCATCCAGGGCAACTTCGTGTCCAAGGAGATGGCCGAAGAGCTCAAGCCTGGCATGAGCAAAGATGAAGTGCGCGCCATCCTGGGAACCCCGCTGCTGCAGGATATTTTCCATGCCGACCGCTGGGAGTATGTGTTCAGTCTGCGCCAGGGCTATCAAGCCCCGATCGTGCGCCGTTACACCGTGTTCTTCGACCAGGAGGGCAAGATGATCCGCGCCGACGGCGATCCACTGCCGTCGGAAAACCAGTTCGTGGCCCAGATCAACGCCTTGCGTTCCAGCGGCAGCAAACCCCAGGGCCTGACCGAGGCGCAGTTGCAGGCGGAAATCGCTGCAGCGCAGAAAGAGCTGGCGCAGCGGCATCCCGTGGCCTCGGCGTCCAGCGCGCAAGACCCGTTGCAGGTGGTCGCGCCTGCGGCAGAAATCAGCAAGCTCGAAGCCTTGGCGCCGTCGGCCTCGTCAGAAACGCAGGCAGGCCCGGCAACTCCGGCATCGGCGACGAGCAGCGCGCAGTAAGGCCCGGTCGATGGCACGCTTGGCGTACGCTGCCGGACGGGTGTGGTGCGCCACTCCTGCGGTTCGAGCACACCCGAGCGACGCGTCTCCAGATGCCACCCAACCCCAACCGTCGCACCGACGCTCCGCATGACCCCGGCATGACTGCACAATCGCCTCCAAGCCGTTACCGCATCGCCATTGCCGGCAGCAGCGGCCGCATGGGTCGCACGCTGGTCGAGGCGATTGCGGCCGCACCGGATTGCCAACTCGTGGGTGCGCTGGATCGCGCCGATGCGCCCATGCTGGGGCAGGACGCCGGCGCCGCGCTGGGCTTGACGACGGGGGTGAGCGTCAGTGCCGATCTGGCGGTCGGTCTGCGCGGTGCGCAGGTGCTGATCGACTTCACCCGGCCGCACGCCACCCTCACCCACCTCGAAGCCTGCCTGCAACACCAGGTGGCCATGGTCATCGGCACGACCGGGTTCGACGCGGCCGGGCTGGCGCGCATTCGCGCGGCGTCGGCCGATCTGCCGATCGTCATGGCGCCCAACATGAGCATCGGCGTCAACGTCGTGCTCAAGCTGCTGGAGCAGGCCGGGCGTGCGCTGGCAGAGGGGTACGACATCGAAATCATCGAAGCGCACCACCGCCACAAAGTGGACGCACCTTCGGGCACCGCGCTGAACATGGGTGAGGTCGTGGCGCGGGCCGCCGGGCGCGATCCGGAACGCGACGCCGTCTGGGCGCGTCATGGCCATACCGGCGAGCGCAAGCCCGGCAGCATCGGCTTCTCGGTCATTCGCGGTGGCGACATCGTCGGCGACCACACCGTGCTGTTTGCCGGCAGCGGCGAGCGGATCGAAATCACCCACAAGTCGAGCAGCCGCTCCACCTACGCCGCCGGCAGTCTGCGCGCCGTGCGCTTCCTTGCCGGCAAGAGCAGCGGCCTGTACGACATGCAGGCCGTGCTCGGCTTCGGTGGCTGAAACAACCGACCCGAGGAAGGGCACGATGGGCGGTCTCGCGGCATTCTGGCAAGAAGGCGACACGTTGATTCGCACCGTGGCATCGCTGCTGCTGGCGATGTCGGTGGCGAGCTGGTTCGTCATTGTGTGGAAGTCGACCATGCTGGCCGCCGCCGCGCGCCGCGTGCCCCGCGCGATTGCCGCGTTCTGGGCCGCGCCGCATCGGCAGGATGCCCTCGCCGCTGTGCTCGCGGTCGACCCGCAGGGCCTCACGGTCCAACTGGCCGATGTTGCCGCCAGGTTGGGCAACCCGGCGGCGAACCTCGCAGACACGGCCGGCGAGGCGCCCGCACCCAACTGGCAGTCGCACCCCGACCGCGTGCGCCGCGAGTTGCGTACCGCCCTCAACGCTGCCAGCCGCCAGATTCACGCCGGCCATGTCTTGCTGGCCAGCGTCGGCAGCACCGCGCCCTTCGTCGGCCTGTTCGGCACCGTCTGGGGCATCTACCACGCGCTCACCACCATCGCTGCCACGCAGCAGGTGAGCATCGGCAAAGTGGCCGGCCCGGTGGGAGAGACCCTCATCATGACCGCCGCGGGCCTGGCCGTGGCCATTCCCGCCGTGCTGGCCTACAACGCCCTGGGCAAACGCGCCCGTGCGCTGGACGCCGAGCTTGAAGGCTATGCCCTCGACCTGCAGCACCTGCTCAGCGGCGAGTCTGCGCAGCGCCATGCCAGCGGCTCGGCATGATGCGCGGCGCCGAAGCCCCGCGGCAAGCGCCGTCGCGTAGACCCACACGCCCGGCGCTGCGGCGCGCGATGCCCGAGACAAGGCCATGAGCTTCGGCCGTTTCGATCGTGGCGTGGATGACGCCCCGATGAGCGACATCAACATGACGCCGCTGATCGACGTCATGCTGGTGCTGCTGGTGATTTTCATCATCACCGCCCCGCTGCTGGCGGGCCGCATCGCGCTCGATCTGCCCAAGGTCGACACCGCCGCTGCGCAGCAAGCCCCGAAGAGCCTGTCGGTCTCCATCCAGAAAGACGGCAAGCTTTACCTCGGCGATCAGCCCACCACGCTGGTGGCGCTCACGGGCCGGTTTGCCGCCGCCGCCAAAGCCCGAGCCGATACCGAACTGCGCATTCGAGCCGACGCCGCGGCACCCTATGGCGACGTGGCGCAGGTCATGGCTGCCGCCCAGCGCGCAGGGCTCGACCGCATCGGCCTCATCACCCAGCCCGCGGCGGCCGCCTCCGCCGCGGCACAGTAGGCACCAGCCACCCAAGCCTGCCGCAGCCCAGCCAGCCGGGCGAGCTGCATGGCTGTCAGGCTGCGTCCGGCGCGGATCAGGATGACGTCTGCACCCCTTCGATCTCCACCCTCACCTGCACCTTGTGGCTCAGGCCGCTGGGGTAGGCGCTCATGCCGAAGTCCAGGCGATCGATGGTGGCTTTGGCGACGAAACCGGTGAGGTATCCGCCCCAGGGCTTGGGCAGATAAGGCACCTTGCCCGCGCCCTCGAGCTGAACATGAAACACCACGGGCTTGGTCACGCCGCGCAGGGTCATGTCGCCATAGAGCAGGCCGCGATCCTGGCTTTGGGGCACGTACCTGGTGCTGACGAAATGGATGTCGGGGTTCGCCTTGGCATCGAAAAAGGCGGTGCCTTTGAGGTCGTCGTCACGCATCGGGAAAAAGGTGTCGAGACTGTCCACCGGAACGGTGATATCGGCCTTGTCGGCCTTGGGGTTCTTCGGGTCGAAGGTGTAGCTGCCGGTAACCTTCTTGAACACGCCGGTGAACAGCCCGATGCCGGCATGGCCGATGGTGAACTGCAGGCCGGAGTGGTCAGGGTCGACCCGGTAGCTGCCTGCCGGGCTGGCGTGCTGTCGGGCGTAGGCCTGAGTGGCTTGGGGCGGAGCGGCCCAGGTGGGAGCGCTCAGGGTCAACGCGGTCGCGGCGGCCAGGGCGAGGCGGGGCAAGACGTGCATGGGAAAACTCCTTTGGGTGAGTGAGGTCAGGGTGCGGCGTGAATCGAAAGGCAAACGCTTCAGCCTTGGGGTGCGACCAGCAGATGCACGTGGATGGGCAGTGTGGCCGCCACCACGCCGGTGTCGGCCCACGAGCCTGTGCCCAGTCCGAAGGCCGTGCGGTTGAGCGGGAAGTCGGCGTCCATCACCAGATTCGCGCCGGCCGGATGCGTCGTCACGAGCACGCGCAACGGCTGGGTTTTGCCCTTCACGGTGAACTGCCCCGTGAGCCAATATTTCCCGGGTCCGGCCGGGGTGAAGCCGGTGGAGACGAAGCGGTCCTGGGGATAGGCTTTCGCGTCCAGCCAGTCGCTGCCGGTGAGCAGGTCGTCGGTCTGGCCGCTGCCGGCGTCCACGCTGGCCGCGTTGATGGCAACGCTCACATGGCTCTTGGGCAGATCAGCAGGCAGGAAGTCCACCGCGGCCACAACGGTCTTGAAGTGGCCGTGCATGGCCACGCCCATTTGCGTGGCGCTGAAGTCCACCGTGGATGCGGGCAGCGCCCGCGTGTAGGCAGTCTGGGCAAGGGCGGGTGAAGCGGAGCCCAGCGCGAACAGCAGGGCGAGGCAGGTGCGTCGAAGTGCAGGGACCATGGCAAAAGCTCCTATCGGGGTGAGCGTGGCGGGCCGGGCAGCATGCGCGAGAGCACACCGTCGCGGTCGATGAACTGGTGCTTGATGGCGGCGGCCACATGGACCGCGACCAATGCAGCCAGGGTGTAATTCAGCGTGGCATGCACCAGGGCGAGCGCATGCGCCAGCGGCTTGCTCGCGGGCAGCAGCATGGGCAGCTGCAGCACGCCCCACCAGACCACGCGCACTCCGGCCGCCGAACTCAGCATCCAGCCCGACAACGGGATGCTCAGAATCAGCACGTACAGCAGACCATGCAGCCCCTCGGCCACGCGCTGCTGCCAACGCGGGATCGATGCCGGCAACTCGGGTGGCCGATGCCCGGCGCGCCAGCCGAGGCGCAGCACCACCAGCAGGAGCACGGTGATGCCGAACCATTTATGCCAGGCGTAGAGCTGCAGCTTGAGGACCGACAGCGGCAGATCGCTCATGTACAGGCCAAGCGGAAACAGGCCGAAGATCAGCAGGGCCACCAGCCAGTGCAGCGCCATGGCGGGCCAGGTGTAGCGTCGAACGTGCGTGCTGCTCGCTGTTTTCATGGTGCCGTTTCCTCCTCAGCAGCCTGCTCGAAGGCGGTGCGCAAGCTGCGCAGACCGCGTTCGGCCTGGGCTGCGTCCTGCGCGCTCAGGCGCTCGAACACGCGATGCAGGTGCGCGCCGTGGGCGGGGAACACCTGCTCGAACAGGCGCTGCCCGGCACGGGAGAGCCGCACGATCTGCCCGCGTCCGTCGCTGGGGTCGGGCAGGCGCTGCACCAGCCCCTTGACGAGCAGTCGATCGACCACGCCGGTCAGGGTGCCCTTGGTGATGAGCGTCTTGAGCCCCAACTGCTTGGGGTTCATGCCCGCGGTATTGCCCAGGGTGGCGATGACGTCGAATTGCGCCGGGGTGAGCCCCAGACTCAGCACGTGCGCCGCCGAATGGCGCTCGAACGCCTGGTAGGTGCGAACGAGTTCACGCAGCAAGGGCAGGAAGGACGGTGGGGCAGGCATGGGACGGGCGTGGAAAACGGTGATTCCATGGTAGTTCGCACTAGAACGATCAAGGCGGGTAGGGTTATGGGCTCGCGCCAGCGGCGTGCAGGCCGTGACCGGCAGGTCGGGTTTGGGGTCTCGTGAGGGCAGCGGTCCGGGTGTTTGACCCCGGGCGCACGCGCGGTGTTCCGCAGCGCCGCAGCGCAGGTCGCGCCACTAAGATGCAGCCTCACGCCGCCGCCCTGGCGCCTGGGCACCGCGCGGCTTCAACCTGCAAGCTCCACGATGAACGAGAAGTACGATGCCAGCGCGGTGGAAGCCGCCGCGCAAACCCACTGGCAAGCCGCCGACGCCTATCGCGTGCGCGAAGACAGGCCCGGAACCAAGTTCTACGCCTGCTCCATGCTGCCTTACCCGTCGGGCAAGCTGCACATGGGCCATGTGCGCAACTACACCATCAACGACATGCTGACCCGTCATCTGCGCATGAACGGGTACAACGTGCTCATGCCCATGGGCTGGGACGCCTTCGGCCTGCCCGCAGAAAACGCGGCGATGAAAAACAAGGTGCCTCCCGCCGAGTGGACCGATGACAACATCGCCGCGATGAAGCGGCAGATGCAGGCGATGGGACTGGCGATCGACTGGTCGCGTGAGGTGGCCACCTGCACGCCCGCCTACTACAAGTGGAACCAGTGGCTGTTCCTCAAGATGCTGGAAAAGGGCATCGCCGAGCGCCGCACCCAGGTGGTGAACTGGGACCCGGTGGACCAGACCGTGCTGGCCAACGAGCAAGTCATCGACGGGCGTGGCTGGCGCAGCGGAGCCGCGGTGGAAAAGCGCGAGATTCCCGGCTACTACCTCAAGATCACCGACTACGCACAAGAGCTGCTGTCCGCCGTGAGCGACCCCGAGGACGAGCATTTTCTTGCCGGCTGGCCCGAGCGCGTGCGGCTGATGCAGGAGAACTGGATCGGCAAGAGCGCCGGAGTGCGCTTCGCGTTCCCGCATCACATCCGCGACGCCCAGGGCGCGCTGATTCAGGATGGCCGCCTGCACGTGTTCACCACCCGCGCCGACACCATCATGGGCGTGACCTTCTGCGCCGTGGCGCCCGAGCATCCGCTGGCGGCACACGCGGCAGCAGGCCATGCAGAACTCGCAGCCTTCATCGAACGCTGCCAACAAGGCGGCACCACCGAGGCCGAGCTGGCGCTCAAGGAGAAGGAGGGTATGCCCACGGGGCTTTTCGTCACCCACCCGCTCACCGAGGAACAGGTGCCGGTGTGGGTCGGCAACTACGTGCTCATGAGCTATGGCGATGGCGCGGTGATGGGCGTGCCGGCGCACGACGAGCGCGACTTCGCGTTCGCCAAGAAATACGCGCTGCCGATTCGGCAAGTCGTCATGGTCGAGGGCGAATCCTTCGGTCTTGACGCCTGGGCCGACTGGTACGGCGACAAGCGGCGCGCGGTGTGCATCAACTCCGGGGAACTCGACGGCCTGCCCTACAACGCCGCTGTCGACAAGGTGGCCGAACTGCTCGCTGCCAAGGGCCTGGGCGAAAAGAAAACCACCTGGCGCCTGCGCGACTGGGGCATTTCGCGCCAGCGCTACTGGGGTACGCCGATTCCCATCATCCACTGCGGCGCCTGCGGCGCCGTGCCCGTGCCGGAGCAGGACCTGCCGGTGGTGTTGCCGAACAACCTGATTCCCGACGGCAGCGGCAACCCGCTGGCGAAGTGCGCGGCGTTCGTCGACGTGGCTTGCCCGGCCTGCGGCCAGCCGGGCAAGCGCGAGACCGACACCATGGACACCTTCGTCGACTCGAGTTGGTACTTCATGCGCTACACCTGCGCCGACAACCACGGCGCCATGGTGGACGTCCGCACCGACTACTGGATGCCGATGGACCAGTACATCGGCGGCATCGAGCACGCCATCCTCCACCTGCTCTACGCCCGCTTCTGGACCAAGGTGATGCGCGACCTCGGTCTGACCCGGGCGCACGAGCCCTTCACCCGGTTGTTGACGCAGGGCATGGTGCTCAACCACATCTATTCCCGCAAGAGCGCCCAGGGGGGCATGGAATACTTCTGGCCGCACGAGGTGGAGAACCGGCTCGACGCGCACGGCAAGATCCTCGGAGCGACGCTCAAAAGCGACGGCTCCGCCGTGGACTACGGCGGCGTGGGCACGATGAGCAAGAGCAAGAACAACGGCGTCGATCCGCAAGACCTGATCCTTCGCTACGGCGCCGACACCGCGCGCCTGTTCACCATGTTCGCCGCCCCGCCGGAAGCCACGCTGGAGTGGAACGAAGCGGCGGTGGAAGGCTCGCATCGCTTCCTGAAGCGGGTGTGGGCTCTGGCGCACCGCCATGCTGAAGCCATAAAAAGCGCGCAGGGGTTGCCCGAAGCAACAGAAGACGCCGACGTCAAGGTGCTCCGCCGAGAGGTGCATATGCTGCTCCGACAGATCAGCTTTGACTATGAGCGTTTGCAGTACAACACGGTCATTTCGGGCGCAATGAAGTTGCTTAACAAGCTCGATCACGGCTTGCTGAGCAGCGAGAGCGAAATCTCCCCCTTCGCTGAAGCCGTATCTGGTGAAGAATTGACAGTAATTCGCAAAGCACAAAAAGTATTGGTCCCTGCGCTGCGCGAGGGCTTCGGCATTCTGCTGCGCGTGCTCTACCCCGCCACGCCGCACATCGCCCATGCGCTGTGGCAGGACCTTGGATACGCCGCGCAGCACGGTGATCTGCTCGACGCACCCTGGCCGCAGGTGGACCCCGCCGCCTTGGTGCAGGACACGGTGGAACTGATGCTGCAGATCAACGGCAAGCTGCGCGGCGCACTGCACGTGCCGGCCGACGCCGACCCGAGCGTGATCGAAGCGGCCGCGCTGGCCAGCGCCGAGTTCGCCAGGTTCGGCGAAGGCCATGCGGCGAAAAAGGTCGTGGTCGTGCCAGGGCGCCTGGTGAATGTGGTGGTGTGAACGGCGACTCGATGGACACGACGCACCCAGCGACAATGCAACCATGATGCGACGCCCCTTGCCGTTCATCCTCGTCCTGTCGGCCGCGCTGTGGCTGGCCGGATGCGGCTTCCACCTGCGCGGCTCCACCAACCTGGCGTTTTCGACCCTGGCGGTGCAGGGGCCGGCCGGGCCGCTGCTCATCGACCTCAAGCGCCAGATTGCCGGCACCACGGCCACGCGCATTGCCCACGACCCGAAGCAGGCCCAGGCCATCTTCACCCTGCTCTCGGACAGCCCGACGCAAGCCGCCGTGGCCTACAACGCCGACGGCACCGTGGCGCAATACCAGTTGCGCGAGACCGTGAGCTTTCAGCTCGCCACTCCTGCCGGGCAGATGCTGATTGCGCCCACCACCATCAGCCAGACCAGCAACCTGAGTTACAGCACGTCGGCCACGCTGGCCAAGGCCAACGAGGCGGACCTGCTCTACCGCGGCATGCGGCAAGACATCGTCAACCGCATCATGTTCCAGCTCTCCACCGTGAGGCGTGCGCCCATGCCCGCAGCCCCGGCTTCCGCGCCCTGAGCGAACAGCTTCGCCGCCAACTTCAACTCCATGCAGATCCGCGCCGACCAGTTGCAAGCCCGCCTCGATGCCGGCCTGCGCGGCCCTTACACCGTGTTCGGCGACGAGCTGCTGCTGGTGAACGAGGCGGTGGATGCGATTCGCGCCAGCGCGCAGGCGCAGGGTTACACCACGCGCGAGCAACACCAGGTGGAGCGCGGTTTCGACTGGGACATGCTGCTGGCGCAAAGCCGCGAACGCAGCCTGTTCGGCGAGCGCAAGCTGATCGAAATGCGTCTTCCCACCGGCAAGCCCGGCCGCGACGGCGCCCAGGCCCTGGCCGTTCTGGCGCAGGAGACCAGCGCCGATGTGCTGGTGCTCGTGCTGTTGCCCAGGCTCGACGCCGCCACGCAAAAATCCGACTGGTTCAGCCGCCTGGCCGACGCCGGCGTCGCGGTGCGGGTGGACAGCATCGAGCCCGAGCAACTCGGCACCTGGATGCGCACCCGCCTGGCGCGCCACGGGCTGCGCCTGCCCGGCGGCGGCGCCGGGCAGGCCTGCCTGGACATGCTGGTGGCACGCACCGAAGGCAATCTGCTCGCCGCGCATCAGGAGGTGGAAAAACTCGCGCTGCTGGTGTCGCCCGGCGAACTCGATCCGGCGCAAGTGGAAGACCTGGTGCAGGGCGGAGCGCGCTACAGCGTGTTCCGCCTGGGTGAAAGCGTGCTGGCAGGCGACCTGCCGCGGCTGCTGCGCATGCTCGAAGGCCTGCAGGGCGAGGGCGTGGCGCCGGTGCTGGCGCACTGGTCGCTGGCCGAGGAGGTGCGTGCCTGGTTGCGCCTGCGTCAGGGGCTCGACGCGGGCGAGAACTTCACCACGCTGGCACGCGCCAACCGCATCTGGGGGCCGAAGGAAAAACTGCTGCAACGCGCCCTGCCGCGCCTTGACCTGCCGTTGCTGGAAGGCCTGTTGCTGCGCGCTGCGGCCTGCGACCGTGCCGTCAAAGGACTGCGTCCGCCCGGCATTCCGCACGAGCCCTGGGAAGCGGTTCGCCACCTGGCGCTCGCCATGGCACAAGCCGCAGCGCCGCTGCCCGCTGCCACCCCGCACGGCGCCAGGCTGGTGCTGCTGGCGGCGGACTGAAGCCCCAGGGGCATCGGGTGCGGCCAACACACCCGAAGCAACGCGGCATCCTGCGCGACGAACTGCCGGCCGGCGTGCCTGGCGCCAGGCGACAAGGCAAGACAAGCCTCGCCGCACAACGCGCTTACAGCTGGATACCCCATGCGTTGCTCCGGCGGGAATTGTCGACGCCTGCGGCGATTCAGAGTGCCATGCGCGTCGATCCCTTGCACACCATGCTGCCCTTGCGTCGTTCCCTTTTTGTCCAGCTCTGTCTGGTCTGCACATGCGGCATCGCCCAGGCGCATGCCGCGGCCAACACCCTGTTCACGGGCGCCGGCCCCGACGACGTGATGCGCGCCCTGCCGCGCCTGCGTGACGCCCAGGCCGCGCTGCCCGGCCGCAGCGCCCGGCGAGCTCCACTGGCCAAGGCCTGGGCGCAGCAACTGCGTGGCGTGGTTGCCATCTTGCAGGCGCTGGACCGGGGCCAAGTGCCCCAAGCCAGGCCCGGCGCTGGCAAGCTGTGCGGCACCGTGCATTGGACGGACGACACGCCCTCGGCCTGCGCCCCGCTGGCCGCCTCGCGGCATGTGCTCGGTATCGCCCTGGCGGGGGCGCGGGACTTCGAGAAACTGCGCTTTCCCGGCGTCGACGGCGCCTACCCCGCGCCAACCACGCAGGCCGCCCTGCAGGGCGCCAGCTTCATCGGCGCGCAGGGCAGCCGCGTGCTGCTGGTCAATCTCGGCGCCACGCCGATTCGGCTGGATCTGGGCGACTGGGTGAGCGCCAAGCCGAACCTGTCCCAGGTCTGGCTACGCCGCGCCAACGCGACGGCCAACGCCATCCTGGAACACCGGGTCAGACAGTCCACCCTCCAACCCATCGTGCTGCCGCCCGAGTCGATCAGCGTGGTGGGGTGAGGCATCACAGGCGCGTCAGCCGTTGCGGGAAGGCCTTCGACCACACCAGGATGTCGACACGGCGACGCAGGCCGCAGATCCAGAACGGATCGGTCCGCAGCAAGGCCTCGATGCAGGCACGGTCGGGCGCTTCGACGATCCACAGGCCACCGATGGCGGGCTGATCCGGTTCCTGCCGCAGCGAGCCGGCGATCCGTATGACGTCCTGGTGGGCGTCAAGCCAGGCGATGTGCGCCGGCAATTGCTGCTCGCGCACATCCAGCCGGTCGGGGTGATCGTCGAAGCGGACGATGTGGAGCATGGTGCCCAGGCCTCAAGCGGCGCTGACCCACGCCTGCAGCGTCGCCAGGTCGACGCTGCCGGTCCAGGCCTGCTGCCCGACATGGCCGCTTGCCGGGGCCTGGGGTTCGCCCAGCCCGTCGAGCAGCGCCAACGCCCCGGGGAAGGCTTCGCCGGCGGTGTAGCTGCCGGTGGTGATCACGGCGGGCAGCCCGGCGCCGAGGGCGGCTCGCAGGCCGTTGGCCGAGTCCTCGAAAGCCACGCATTGCTGCGGGTCCAGGCGCAAGCGCTCCAGCACCCAGGCGTAGATGCCGGGGTCGGGTTTTTTGCGTGGCACGGCATCGCCGGCGCCGATGCACGCGAACATCGCCAGGCCGTTCGCGCCGAGCGTGGCGCGCAGCAGGGCTTCGACGTTGTCGGGCGTGGTGGTGGTGGCGATGGCCAGGCGCAGACCGGCGTCGCGCGCCTCCAGCAGCAAGCGCTTCACACCGGGACGCAGGGCCATGCCGCCTTCGGCCACGAGACGCACATAGTGCGCGGTCTTGCGGCGGTGCAGCTCGGCAATCAGGGGCCGGGCTTCGGCACGCGCCGCGGCGGCGGGATCGCGTTGCTGCCAGTCGTGCAGCAGGCGTTCCTTGCCCCCGGTGATGGCGAGCAGGCGACCGTAGGTGGGCACGTCCCAGTGCCAATCCAGACCGGCGTCGTCAAAGGCCTGGTTGAAGGCGATGCGATGACCATCGCGCTCGGTTTCCGCCAGGGTGCCGTCGACATCGAAGATCAGGGCTTGCAGCTTGGACATTTCAGGCCGCATCCTTCCACTTGATGGAACAGCCGATGCTGGGGTGTTGCGTGTCCGGGCCGATGCCCGTGGCCGCGATTTGCACCATGGCCTCGTACAAATCCCGCCGCACCGCGGCCGGAGCGGCCTGCTTGCGCGAGGCATCGAGCTGGCCGCGGTACTGCAGTTGCAGGCTGGCGTTGAAACCGAAGAAGTCCGGGGTGCAGACCGCGCCATAAGCCTTGGCCACGGCCTGGGTCTCGTCGTGGAGATAGGGAAAGCCGAAGGCGTACCGCGCGGCGAACGGCTGCATGCCGTCGAAGGAATCCTCCGGATAGGCCGTGGCGTCGTTGCTGCTGATCGCCACCGCATTCACGCCGATGGCCTGCAGTTCGCGCGCGTCGCGCACCATGCGGTCGGCGACGGCTTGCACGTAGGGGCAGTGGTTGCAGATGAACATCACCAGCAGGCCCTTGGGGCCACGCAACTCGGCCAGGCTCCAGACGCGGCCATCGGTCCCGGGCAGGGTGAAGTCGGGGGCGGGAAATCCGCGTTGCAGGGGGTCGGCGGTGGCGGCCATGGGCAAGTTCCTGTGCGTATGGGGATCAGAGCGAGACCAATCCAGGCGAAAACCCCGGCATCAGCCGGGGTGGGTCATGCGGGTGGAGAGGGGCTCAGTGGATCTTGGGATCGAGCAGGCCTTTCTCGTAGCGACGGACCATGTCGTCGAGGTTGATCGGCTTGATCTTCGAGGCGTTGCCTGCGGTGCCGAAGGCTTCGTAGCGCGCCTTGCAGATGTCTTTCATGGCCTTGGTCGAGGCGATGAGGAATTTGCGCGGATCGAACTCCTTCGGGTGCTCGGCCAGGAACTTGCGCGTGGCGCCGGTGGAGGCCATGCGCAGGTCGGTGTCGATGTTGACCTTGCGCACGCCGTGCTTGATGCCCTCGACGATTTCTTCCACCGGCACGCCATAGGTCTCGCCCATGTCGCCGCCGTAGGTGTTGATGATCTTGAGCCACTCCTGCGGCACGGAGGACGAGCCGTGCATCACCAGATGGGTGTTGGGGATGCGGGCGTGGATGTCCTTGATGCGGCCGATGGCGAGGATGTCGCCGGTGGGCGGGCGGGTGAATTTGTAGGCGCCATGGCTGGTGCCGATGGCGATGGCCAGCGCGTCCACATGGGTGTTTTTCACAAAGTCGGCGGCCTCTTCGGGGTCGGTCAGGAGCTGGCTGTGGTCCAGCGTGCCTTCGGCGCCGATGCCGTCTTCCTCGCCGGCGGTGCCGGTTTCCAGGGAACCCAGGCAGCCCAGCTCGCCTTCGACCGAGACGCCGCAAGCGTGCGACATGTCCACCGTGCGGCGGGTGACTTCGACGTTGTAGGCGTAGGTCGTCGGCGTCTTGCCGTCCGTGCCCAGCGAGCCGTCCATCATCACCGACGAGAAGCCGAGCTGGATGGAGCGCTGGCACACGCCGGGGCTGGTGCCGTGATCCTGGTGCATGACCACCGGAATGTGCGGCCACTCCTGCACCGCGGCCTCGATGAGGTGGCGCAGGAAGTGTGCCCCGGCATACTTGCGGGCACCGGCGGAGGCCTGCAGGATGACCGGCGCGTCGGTCTCGTCGGCAGCCTCCATGATGGCGCGCACCTGTTCGAGGTTATTGACGTTGAAGGCGGGGACGCCGTAGGAATGCTCGGCGGCGTGGTCGAGCAATTGACGCAGGGAAATGAGGGCCATGACGGACTCCGGGGATGGAAAAAGGGACGGGGGTCGTGACAGCGGATTCAGGACAAGGGGGTGCGTGAGCGCTGCTGCAGGATTTCAAAGGCCGGCAGGGTCTTGCCCTCCAACACTTCGAGGAATGCGCCCCCGCCGGTGGAGATGTAGCCGATTTTGTCGGTGATGCCGTACTTGGCGATCGCCGCCAGGGTGTCGCCACCGCCGGCGATGGAGTAGCCCTTGCCTTCGGCGATGGCCGTGGCCAGGGTCCTGGTGCCGTTGGCGAAGGCGTCGAACTCGAACACGCCCACCGGGCCGTTCCAGACGACGGTGCCTGCAGCCTTGAGCTTGGCGGCCAGTCGGGCCGCGGTCTTGGGGCCGATGTCGAGGATCAGATCGTCAGCGGCCACGTCCCTGGCGGCTTTCACCGTGGCCACGGCCGTGGCACTGAACTCCCGGGCCACGACCACATCCTCGGGAATGGGCACTTCGGCGCCGCGCGCCCTCATCTTGTCCATCACCAGGCGGGCGGCGTCGAGGAGGCTGGGTTCGGCCAGGCTCTTGCCGATGGGCAACCCGCAGGCCAGCATGAAGGTGTTGGCAATGCCGCCGCCGACGATGAGCCCGTCGACCTTGTCGGCCAGGCTTTGCAGGATGGTGAGCTTGGTGGACACCTTGGAGCCGGCGACGATGGCCAGCAGCGGCCGCGCCGGATCGGCCAGCGCACGGTTGATGGCGTCGATCTCGGCCGCGAGCAGCGGCCCGGCGCAGGCGATGGCGGTGTACTTGGCGATGCCGTGGGTCGTTGCCTCGGCGCGGTGCGCCGTGCCGAAAGCGTCGTGCACGAAGATGTCGGCGAGTTTGGCCATTGTTTGCGCCAGGATGTCGTCGTTCTGCTTCTCGCCCTTGTTCAGGCGGCAGTTCTCCAACAGCACCACGTCGCCGGGGCGCAACTCGAAGCCGCCGTCCACCCAGTTCCGCACCAGGGGGACGGGGCGGCCCAGCAGTTCGGACAGGCGCCTGGCCACCGGGGCGAGCGAGTCCCCGGGTTTGAACTCGCCTTCGGTCGGGCGCCCCAGGTGGGAGGTGACCATCACGGCGGCGCCGGCGTTCAGCGCCATGCGGATGGCGGGCACGGACGCGCGCACGCGGGTGTCTTCGGTGATGTCGCCACGGTCGTTCAGCGGCACATTCAGGTCGGCGCGAATGAACACGCGCTTGTCCTGGGCGAGGCCGCGTTTGCAGACTTCTTCAAAGGTCAGAATGTGCATGGAACTGCTTCCCGGGAGTCGTGAAGGCCGCCGCAGGTCAGTGGGAGGCGACATGCTTGACGAAGCGCAGCATGTTGCAGGTGTAGCCGTATTCGTTGTCGTACCAGGCCACGACCTTGACGAAGGTGGAATCGAGCGCGATGCCGGCCTCGGCATCGAAAATCGACGGCATGGAGCAGCCGCGGAAATCGGTGGACACCACTTTCTCGCTGGTGTAGCCGAGCACGCCCTTGAGCGGGCCGTCGGCCGCCGCCTGCATCGCCTTGCAGATGTCGGCGTAGCTGGCCTCCCGGTTCAACTCGACGGTGAGGTCGACCACCGAGACGTCGGAGGTGGGCACGCGGAAGGCCATGCCGGTGAGTTTTTTGTTCAGTTCGGGCAGCACCACGCCCACGGCCTTGGCCGCGCCGGTGCTGGACGGAATGATGTTTTCCAGAATGCCGCGACCGCCGCGCCAGTCCTTGCTCGACGGGCCGTCCACGGTTTTCTGCGTCGCGGTGGCGGCGTGCACCGTGGTCATGAGGCCGCGCTTGATGCCGAAGCTGTCGTTCAGCACCTTGGCCACCGGGGCCAGGCAGTTGGTGGTGCAGGAGGCGGCGGAAACGATGGTCTCGCCGGCGTACTTGGCGTGGTTCACGCCGTAGACGAACATGGGCGTGGCGTCTTTCGACGGGGCCGACTGCACCACCTTCTTGGCGCCGGCGTCGATGTGCTTCTGGCAGGTGTCGAGCGTGAGGAAGAAGCCGGTGGCCTCGATCACGACGTCGGCCTTGACCTCGTTCCACTTCAGGTTGGCGGGATCGCGCTCGGCGGTGAGGCGGATCTTCTTGCCGTTGACCACCAGATGGCTGCCATCGACCGCGATGGTGCCGTCGAAGCGGCCGTGCACCGAGTCGAACTGCAGCATGTAGGCCAGGTAATCGGGTTCGAGCAGGTCGTTGATGGCGACGATTTCAAGTTCGCTGAACTCGGCTTCTTGCGTCACGGCGCGCAACGCCATGCGTCCGATGCGGCCAAAACCATTGATGGCAACGCGGATGGTCATCGAAATACTCCAGGCTGGATGTGGGAGAGATGGGGAGGAGGAACGGGGGGTCTCGAGAATGCGCAGAAGACGTGGACCATTGTGCCGCTGGTTCAGGCCACGCGGCGTTGCATGGCGCTGCGGGTCACGGCTTCCGCCACGGCGGCAAGGGTCGGGATGACACGGTCCGGCTCGGCTTGTGCGATGGGGTTGCCGAGGTTGTAGCCATAGGGTACGGCCCAGACGGCGACGCCGGCGGCGCGTGCAGTATCGACGTCGATCTGCGAATCGCCGACGAACAGGGCGCGGCTTGCCGGCACCTTGAACGCGTCGAGGCAGTAGCGCACCGGCAGCGGGTCGGGTTTTTTGCTGGCCAGGGTGTCGCCGGCAATCACCATGTCGAAGAACGGACGAATCTGGTGCGCCATCAGCACGGTGCTGGTGAAACGCTGTTCCTTGTTGGTGACCACCGCCATGCGCAGCTCGACCCGGCGCAGCGCGCGCAGTGTCTCCAGCACTTGCGGATACAGCCGGCTGCGCGTGCCGCAGCGCTGTTCGTAGAACACGGTGAAGCGCGGCATCAGCCGATCCAGGGTGCCGGTGCGGCGCAAGGTGCCAATGTCGATTTGCGCGGCATGGGCGTAGGCCTGGGTCATCAGCTCGCGGGTGCCATGGCCGATCCAGGCGGCGATCAAATCCTCGGTCACTTCGGGCAGGGATTGCTCGCGCAGCAGGTCGTTGACGGCATCGGCGATCTCCGGCGCGGTCTGCACCAGCGTGCCGTCGAGGTCGAACATCACCAGATCGAACATGGCTCGTGCCCGCCGCTCAGTTCATCGACCGCACGACATTGCCGTCTTCCGACTCGTGCCGTGCGGCGTGCATGCGCAGCACGGCCTGGGCCACGTCGGCGGTGTGCTCGGGGGTGATCTTGAAGAGCTTGTACAGATCGGGCGCCGGGGCCGATTCGCCGAAGGTGGCGATGCCGACCACGCCGCCGGACAGGCCGACGTACTTGCGCCAGAAATCGGGCTGCGCCGCCTCCACCGCAACCCGCGGCACGAACAGCGGCAGCACGGTGTTGCGGTAGGCCTCGTCCTGGCGGTCGAAGGCCGCGGTGCAGGGCATGGAGACCACGCGCGCGGCCACGCCCGCAGCCTCCAGCAGCTTTTGCGCCTTGAGCGCGATTTCCACCTCCGAGCCGGTGCCGATCAGCACCACTTGCGGCTTGCCGCAGGCTTCGGCCAGGACGTAACCGCCACGCGCGATGTGGGCCTCGGCGCCTTCGGGGTGCGGGCTCGACACCACATTCTGGCGCGACAGCAGCAAGGCGCTCGGTCCGGTCATGCGCTCGACGGCGCATCTCCAGGCCACGGCGGTTTCGAGCACGTCGCCCGGGCGCCAGACATCGAGGTTCGGAATCAGGCGCAGACTCGGCGCCTGCTCCACCGCCTGGTGGGTGGGTCCGTCTTCGCCCAGGCCGATGGAGTCGTGCGAGAACACATGCACCACGCGCTGCTTCATCAGCGCGCTCATGCGCACGGCGTTGCGGGAATAGTCGGAGAACATCAGGAAGGTGCCGCCGTAGGGCAGAAAGCCCATGTGCAGCGCCATGCCGTTCATCATCGCCGTCATGCCGAATTCGCGCACGCCATACGACAGGTAGTTCACCACGTCGTTGCCCTTGGCATGGGCCCAGGGCCTGGAGTCTTTCACCGCGGTGAGGTTCGAGCCGGTGAGGTCGGCCGAGCCGCCGAACAGGCCGGGCAATGCGGGAACCAGGGTTTCGAGCGCGATCTGCGACGACTTGCGCGTGGCGGTGGGCGCGGTGACGGCACGGGCCCTGGCGTAGAGGGCCTTCACGGTCTCGCCCCAGTTGGCGGGCAGGTCGCCGGCCATGCGGCGCCTGTATTCGGCAGCAAGGGACGGATGGGCTTGCTCGTAGGCGGCGAAGCGCTGGTTCCAGTCGGCCTCCAGCTTGGCGCCGTGGCTCTTGGCGTTCCAGGCGTCGTAGATGTCCTGCGGAATCTCGAACGGCCCGTGCTCCCAGCCCAGCGCCCGGCGCGTGGCTTCGGCCTCGCTGGCGCCGAGGGCGGAGCCGTGCGCGTCGTGCGAGCCCGCCTTGTTGGGCGAGCCCCAGCCGATGGTGGTGCGGCAGATGATGAGGGTGGGCTTGTCGCCGCAGGTCTTGGCCTCGGCCGTGGCGCGCTCCACGGCCAGCGGGTCGTGGCCGTCGATCGGGCCGATGACGTTCCAGCCATAGGCCTGGAAACGCAGCGCGGTGTTGTCGGTGAACCAGTGCTCGACATGGCCGTCGATGGAGATGCCGTTGTCGTCGTAATAGGCGATGAGCTTGTTCAGCTTGAGCGTGCCGGCGAGCGAGCACACCTCGTGGCTGATGCCCTCCATCAGGCAGCCGTCACCCAGGAACACATAGGTGTGGTGGTTGACGATCGCATGTCCCGGCTGGTTGAACTTGCGCCCCAGCATCTGCTCGGCCAAGGCCATGCCCACGGCATTGGCCAGACCCTGGCCCAGCGGCCCGGTGGTGGTTTCCACGCCGGGGGTGTAGCCGACTTCGGGATGGCCCGGGGTCTTGCTGTGGAGCCGGCGAAAGCGCTTGAGTTCGTCGATGGGCAAGTCGTAGCCGGTGAGATGCAGCAAGGCATAGATCAGCATCGAGCCGTGACCGTTGGACAGCACGAAGCGGTCGCGGTCGGGCCAGTGCGGGTTGGCCGGGTTGTGGTGCATGTGGTTGCGCCACAGCACTTCGGCGATGTCGGCCATGCCCATGGGGGCGCCAGGGTGGCCGCACGTGGCCGCCTCGACGCCGTCGATGGCAAGGAAGCGGATGGCGTTGGCCAGGCGGCGGCGCTGGGTCGGGTCGATGACGGGGAAGAGTTCGTTGTGTGCGTTCATGGGCGTTCTCGCGAAGGGGACGTTGGGCATGCTGGCGTATCAGCCAGCGCGGCGCTTGATGTCCATCAGGCGCAGGATCATGGGGGTAAAGATCAACTGCATCGCCAGGCCCATCTTGCCGCCGGGCACCACCAGGGTGTTGGGGCGGGTCATCCAGGAGTCGTGCAGCATGGAGATGAGGTAGGGGAAGTCGATGCCGTGCGGATCGGCGAAGCGAATCACCACCATGCTCTCGTCCAGGGTCGGGATGTCTTTGGCGATGAACGGGTTGGAGGTGTCCACCGTGGGCACGCGCTGGAAGTTCACATGGGTGCGTGAGAACTGGGGCGTAATGTGGTAAACATAGTCCGGCATGCGGCGCAGGATGGTGTCCATCACGGCTTCCTGCGAATAACCGCGTTGAACCTGGTCGCGGTGCAGCTTTTGCACCCACTCCAGGTTGATGATGGGCACCACGCCGACCAGCAGATCGACCTGCTTGGCGACGTCGATGGTGCCGCCGGCATAGCCGCCGTGCAAGCCTTCGTAGAACATCAGGTCGGAGCCTTGGGCGATGCCGTTCCAATCGGTGAAGTGGCCCGGTTCGACCCCGAACTCGGTGGCCTCGGCCGCGTCATGGATGTATTTTCGCACCTTGCCGCCGCCGGTCGCGCCATAGCTTTTGAACAAGCCTTCCAGCTCGCTCAACAGGTTGGCGTCGGGCCCGAAGTGGCTGAAATTGAGGTTGCCGGAGGCCTCCCGGTTTTTCATCTCCTCGCGCATCGCCAACCGGTTGAACTTGTGGAAGGAGTCGCCCTCGACGATCTGCGCGGTGAGCTTTTCACGGCGGAAAATGTGCTGGAAGCTGCGCATCACCGTGGTGGTGCCGGCTCCCGACGAGCCCGTGATGGCGATGATGGGGTGTTTGGCGGACATGGCGTTGGGGTGGGGACAGGACGATTGGTGGAAAGCCGGAGGACAACCCGCGCGAACGGCACGATGGCGCGGGCGAGGTGCGGTGGTCTGTGGTGTGGGCCGGTCCGAGGCGAGGGGCGCGAAGGGGGTCTGCCGATGGCGGCAAGCCGCATCAGACCCGCACGTCGTCGCTGCTGTACAGCGAGCGGTCCTTGAACAGGGGCGAGGCGAAGGGCTTGTCAGCGCCGCAATCGTATTCGCGGTGGTAGCGCTCCAGACGCTCGATCTCGTTCCTGGAACCCAGCATCACGGGCACACGCTGGTGCAGCGCGCTGGGCTGCACATCCAGGATGCGTTCGCGTCCGGTGGAGGCAGCGCCGCCAGCCTGTTCGATGATGAAGCCGATGGGGTTGGCCTCGTACATCAAGCGCAGGCGTCCGGGCTTGTTCGGGTCTTTTGCGTCCTTGGGGTACATGAAAATGCCGCCGCGCATCAGGATGCGGTGCACATCGGCCACCATGGAGGCGATCCAGCGGGTGTTGAAGTCGCGGCCGCGGTCGCCGGTCCGGCCCGCCTTGCACTCGGCCACATAGCGCTGCACCGGAGGCTCCCAGAAGCGCTCGTTGCTGCTGTTGATGGCGTATTCGTTGGTGTCCTCGGGAATCCAGATGTTGGGATGGGTGAGGACGAAATTGCCGATCTCGCGGTCGAGGGTGAAGCCGTGCGTGCCCTTGCCCACGGTGATGACCATCATGGTCGAGGGGCCGTAGATGGCGTAGCCGGCAGCCACCTGCTGCGCCCCTGGGCGGAGGTAATCGACCATGGTGGGATCGCCGATCCGGGTGTGACGCAGCACCGAAAAAATCGTGCCCACCGAGACATTGACGTCGATGTTCGAGGAGCCATCGAGCGGATCGAACACCAGCATGTAGGGGCCGCGCTCGAACTCCTGGGGCAGGGTGTAGGGCTCGTCCATTTCCTCGGAAGCCATGCCCGCCACCAGGCCGCCCCATTCGCAAGACTGGATCATGGCGTCGTTCGACAGCACGTCAAGTTTCTTCTGCACCTCGCCCTGCACGTTCTCGCTGCCCAGCGAACCGAGGAAACCGCCCAGCGCCCCTTTGGCCGTCATCGAGGCAATGGCCTTGACCGCGGCGGTGACGTCGATCAGCAAGGCGGCCAGATCGGCCTGGTCTTCAGCGCCGCGGAGCTGCTCGATGAGGAATTTGGATATCGTGGTGCGACCTTGCTGCATGGTGGGACTCCAGGTTCGTCTCGGGGTGGCAGGGCCCGTCGTGGTTCGATTCCGCGGTTTCCCGCAGAGCCATGAGGCCGCAAGACAAGCCCGGCCCGGCCAGTTGCCGGGCAGGGTGCGGGTCCGGGCCGGAGCAATCGGCCCGGTTGGATCGTTGCTCCGGTTGCAAGGCGCTGCCTTGTCGGCTTGCCGTTCTGCGCCCGACGGCTGGCGTCCCGGATGGCGGCCGGCGCCGAACTGTTTTTTCAAAGGCCTTGAGCGGCATCCTCGTGAGATGCTCGGGGATTCAGGGCCCTTGAAAAAGCCCGCAGTCAAAATTAACGGAGACTCGCATGAACAGAACACTGCGACTGCGGTAAAAGCTCATCGGTTGCCCTTTAAGCCCGTTCACAACGGTTCGGGCGCAGCTTCGTGTTTTGAGCGCTGCCCGGAAGACCTCGGATGACCGCTGTTTGGGGTGCAACAGCCATGTCGGCAAATATAAGCCCACGATGACTTAAGGTAAATTCACAATTTCTTGATTTTCGATTCAGGAATTCTGATGAAAAACATCACCCTGCGCCAGTTGCGCGTGTTCGTGGCCGCGGCCCGCCACCTCAATTTCGGCAAGGCGGCAAAAGATCTGCACCTGACGCCACCGGCCATTTCCATGCAGATCCGTGATCTGGAACTGCAGGTGGGCCTGCCGCTGTTCGAGCGCAACGGCAAATCCGTCAGCCTCACCATGACCGGAGAATACCTGCTGGTGTACGCGCGGCGCATGCTGTCAACCCTCAAGGACGCGGAGGATGCGCTGGCCCGGTTCCGCGGGCTGGAGTCGGGGCGACTGACCATCGGCATGGTCAGCACGGCGAAGTATTTCGTGCCGCGCCTGCTCAAGCTGTTCCGGGAGGAGCATCCGCACATCGAGGCGCGGCTGGTGGTGGGCAATCGCGAACAGTTGGTGGCGCAGATGCAGCGCAACGACCTGGACCTGGCCATCATGGGTCGGCCGCCACGCGAAATCGCAACCCGGGCCGAGCCGTTTGCGGCGCACCCGCTGGGCATCGTCTGTGCTCCCGACCATCCACTGATGTTCGGTGAACAGAGCCCGGCCAGCACGCTGGCCAACTATGGCTTCATCATTCGCGAAAGCGGCTCGGGAACGCGCACGGCGATGGAGGAATACCTGCGCGAATACCGCGTGGAGGTTCGCACGGAGATGGAACTGGCGAGCAACGAGACCATCAAGCAGGCGGTGATGTCGGGTATGGGCATCAGCTTTCTGTCGCTGCACAGCATCGGCATGGAATTGCGCACCAGCATGATCGGTGTGCCCGATCTGGAGGGTTTGCCGCTGGTGCGGCGCTGGCATGTGGTCAACACCTCGAGCAAGATGCTCTCGCCTTCGGCCGAGGCCTTTCGCTATTTCGTGCTGGAGCATGGCGAGGCTTACCTCGCGCGCGAGTTCGGCAGCATGCAGCCGCAGGGATCGCAGGCTGTGCAGGCCGATCTGGCCTTGCCCGGGAGGGCGCCGACCGCTGCCGTGCCGTCTGCACAAGCGCCACCGGCCGTCAGTGCGGCGGAGCTTGTGCCCCCAGCATCGCCAGCAGCGCCAGTGGCGCGGTTTCGGCGCGCAAAACCCGTGGCCCGAGGCTGACGGCGACAAAACCCGCGCTCTGCGCCCAGACGATTTCATCCGGGCTCAGCCCGCCTTCGGGGCCACTCAGTGCCAGCACGGCCTGGCCGCTGGTCAACCGTGCGGCCCATGCAGCGAAGGGCAGGGCCTGGCCTTCGCCGGGCGCCGCCAACAGGCAACGCCCCGCCGCCTGGGCGCCGTCGCCCATGGCTACGGGCAGACCGGCCAGCCAAGCGTCGAGGCGCGCGGGCATGGCGATGTGCGGCAGGCGGTTGCGGCCGCATTGCTCACAGGCTGCCTGTGCCACGGCCTGCCAGTGCGCACGGCGTCGTGCGGCGCGCTCGCCGTCGAGTCGCAGCACCGACCGCACGGTCATCAGGGGTTGCACCTGTGCCGCGCCGAGTTCGGTGGCTTTTTCGACCAGCCAGTCCATGCGTTCGTTGGCCGGCATGGCCACGGCCAGGTGCACCGGCCAGGGCAGCTCACGTTCCACCGCAACATGGCGCAGAAGTTCGACGCGCGCCGCAGGTGGCGGGCTGACCAGGCGGCCTTGCCACTCGCCACCGAGGCCGTCGAACAGCGTGAGATCCTCGCCGGCACGCAGGCGCAGTGCCTGGACATGGCGCACGACGTCGCGTGGCAGATCGAACATGCCCGCCGACAGCGGCCCGGGCAGAAGCAGGCGGGCCATGCGTGTGGAGCGTATGCGGCGTGCGGCGCGCGCAGGCCGCGTGCGCCAGTCTCAGGCCTGCAGCAAGTCCAGCAGCGTGACGGTATCGGCGCTGAATTGCGCGATGCCCTCGGCGAGCTTGGAACTGCTCATCGGGTCGGCGCCGAGCGCGGCGTCGAACTGCGCGCGTGTCAGCGGCAGTGGCGCGTCGTCCTCGGGGGCGCCGGCGTTGTCCGGATCGAGTTGCCGCGGCATGGGCGCGGTCGATTGGGCCAGCGCGTCCAGCAGGGCCGGCGACACGGTGAGCAGGTCGCAGCCGGCGATGGCGGCGATCTGCGCCGTTTCGCGA
>JAJZDV010000128.1:1701-7445 GCA_021846025.1 Pseudomonadota bacterium | reverse complement strand
TCAGGCGAGTGCCCGCCAGAGCCTGATCACGTCGCCGATACACTGACCTGCATCCAAATCGGATCGACGCGCCGCGCGCCGACGATCTCAGCTGTCTCCAGGCTCATACCTCATTTGGAAAAGACTTCGAGCCGCGGCGGGTCTGCGTTTGCCGGCCCCTCGGTGCGCGCAGACCCGCCTGCACAACCCCATTTGTCCTGGATCTGGAACCCTCATGAAACTCGTGCGATACGGCCCTTCGGGGCGTGAACAACCCGGCCTCATCGACGCGCAAGGCCGTCTGCGCAGCCTGCGCGGGGTGGTGCAAGACATCGGCCCCGAGGTCTATGGCGCCAAGGGCCAGCGCGCCCTGCGCAAGCTGGATGTCGAAGCCTTGCCGCGCGTGGCCGGCCAGCCCCGGCTGGGGGTGCCGTTCGTGGGCATCGGCAAGTTCATCGCCATCGGTCTGAACTACCGCGACCATGCGGCCGAAGCCAGGCAGGCCATTCCGACCGAACCCATCGTGTTCAACAAATGGACCACCTGCATCACCGGGCCGTTCGATGCCATCGAGCATCCGCCGCATTCCACGCGCATGGACTGGGAGGTCGAACTCGGCGTGGTCATCGGCCGCGAAGCCCGCTACGTCGGCGTGGCCGAGGCGCTGGAGCACGTTGCCGGCTATTGCACCGTGCACGATGTCTCGGAGCGTCAGTTCCAGTTCGAGCGCGGCAGCCAGTGGGACAAATCCAAGGGGCTGGACAGCTTCGGCCCGGTCGGCCCCTGGCTCGTCACCGCCGACGAAGTGCCCGCGCCGCAAGCCCTGGCGCTGCACCTGGACGTCAACGGTGAGCGCATGCAGACTGGCCATACGCGCGACATGATTTTTTCTGTCGCCCAGATCGTCAGCTACCTCAGTCACTTCATGACCCTGCGCCCCGGTGACCTCATCGCCACCGGCACCCCTCCCGGCGTGGGCATGGGCAAACAGCCACCGCGCTATCTGCGGCCCGGCGATGTGGTTGAACTGGAAGTGGAGGGACTGGGCGCGCAGCGACAGACGGTGGTGGCGTCGAAGCACCAGGTTGCCGCCGACGCGCAGATGCTGGTCCCAAGCACCCGCGCTTGAAACCCAGCCCCCATGCAAAAGGCCCGGATGCGCAGGCATCCGGGCCAGTTCAGGGTGTGGTGCAACCCGCGGCGCCGGCTGCGTTTGAGGTCATCAACCCGGCACGTCGCTGCCTGTGAGTTCAGGTTCGCCGACGAGCAGCGCGGCACGCGCCTCCTCCGGCTCCGGCAGACCGCTGGTGACGGCCAGGCCGATGATGATGAAGCTCAGGATCACCACCAGGCCCATGCCTTCATTGAAGGTGAGGGTGCCATTGCCGCCAATGGTCGCCGTCGGCCCGATGTAGGTGATGGCCCACATGCCGAGGAAATACGGAAACAGCCACCACGCGCTTTTCCAGTGCAACTGGCCGGCGCGACCGGCGACGGCCTGGGCGATGACGTAGAGCACGAAGATCACCGCCAGCGCGCCGAAGAGGAAGTTGTCGGTACCCGCGCCGGACCAGAAGATGATGAGGTTGGCGGCAATGAAGGCCAACGGCGCCCATAGCCAGGCGCCCTTGAGGGTGAAGGGGCGCGGATGCACGTCGAGCGGCAGGGTACGGCGCAGGGTCAGCAGGCAAACCGGCCCAACCCCATAGGCCAGCACGGAGGCCGATGAAATGAAGGTGACGATTTTTTGCCACGACGGAAACGGCAGGAAGAACAGCAGGCCGACGATGAAGGTGACCCACAAACCCACGGACGGCGCGCCTTTGGCATTGAGCTTGGCGAACCAGGGCAGCGACAGGCCATCCTTGCCGGTGGCGTAGACCACGCGCGCCGTGGTGCCGCCGTAGACGAGGCCGGTACCTGCAGGAGAGACCACGGCGTCGATATACAGCAGCGCCGCCAACCAGCTCAAGCCCAGAATGGTGGCCAGGCCGGCGAAGGGACCGGAAGCTCCGGTGAAGGTGACTTTGGCCCAGCCCTTGGCAATGTCGGTGGGGTTCAGCGCGCCGATGAAGGCCACTTCCAGCAACACGAAAATGATGCCGGCGATGAGCACCGAGCCGACGATGGCGATGGGCACATCGCGCTGCGGATTTTTCGCCTCGCCCGACAGCTCGATCGCCTGACGAAAGCCGAGGTAGCTGAAGACGATGCCGGACGTGGCGATGGTCGAGATCGTGCCCTGGACACCCATCGGCGCAAAGCCCTGCGACGTGAAGTTGCCGCTGTGGAACGACGACACCAGCAGCATGATGATGGCGAGAACGGGGACGATCAGCTTCCAGATCATCATGGTGTTGCCCACTCGCAGCAACATGCGCACGCCCATGGCGTTGATCAGCACGAACACCCCCAGCAGAATGACGCTGGCGACCATGCCCTCGGTGGTGAGCAGGGACGTTTTGGCGTCGACGAAGCCGGGCAGGTAGTTGTTGGCGTAAGTCACCACGGCCAGCACCTCGGCCGGCGCCACGGTCACGTAGCCGAGAAAGACCACCCAGCTCATCACCGCCGCCGTGAGACTGCCGTGACTGAGCTTCGGGAAGGTGATGACCGCGCCCATGCCCGGAAAGGCACTGGTGAGCTCGGCGTTGACGAAGGCGAGCAACAGGATGGCAACACCACCGATGGCCCAGGACAAGATGCTCGACGGCCCCGCCTGCTGCGCCGCCGTCATCGGCGCGAACAACCAGCCCGAGCCGATGATGGCCGTCAGACTGGCGAACAGCAGGCTCCAGAGGCCCGCCTCCTTGTGGATCTTGCTGCGCTGGGTCTTGGGCGGGGTTGCCGCGCCGAGTGGAACACTGGCCATGTCGATCTCCGTTTGGGTACGCCTCGAGGGCGTGACTTTCCGTCGCCCCACCCCCGAAGGGAACCGAGCAATCAGGGGAACGGCCCCGCATGTTCTTCAGGGGATGGCTCGCAGACGTCGCGAACTTTGTTGATACTTGACATTTGTATTCCAAATGGCTGCTTGTGCCGGTGAGCAAACGTAAGACGCGAAGCGAGATACAACACGCAACGGCTCGTGGTGCAACGGCACGCACGCCGCGCAGCGCACCAACCCTGCGCGCACCGAGCCCTAGCCACGGCCTTGCTAGGCTTGCGGCATGAACGCACGCCAGGACGCACCGGACGCACCAACCAGCCCCGACACTTTGCTGCAGCACATCTGGGGTTACCCGGCGTTTCGCGGCCAGCAGCGCGCAGTCATCGAGCATCTGCTCGGCGGCCGCGATGCACTGGTGCTCATGCCCACGGGAGGCGGCAAGTCGCTGTGCTTCCAGATTCCGGCCTTGCTGCGCGAGGGTCTGGGTGTCGTCGTCTCGCCGCTGATCGCGCTGATGCAGGATCAGGTTGCCGCGCTGCGCGAACTGGGCATTCGTGCCGCCTTCCTCAACTCCACGCTCGACGCGCGAACCGCACGCGAGGTGCAGCAGCAGGCGCGACGCGGCGAGCTGGACTTGCTCTACATGGCACCGGAGCGGCTGCTGAGCGAAAGCGGCTTGTCCCTGCTCGATGGCTGCCGCATTGCCCTGTTCGCCATCGACGAGGCGCATTGCGTGTCGCAATGGGGCCATGACTTCCGCCCCGAATACGGCCAGCTCGCGATGCTGCGCGAGCGCTGGCCGCAGGTGCCGCGCGTGGCCCTCACCGCCACCGCCGACGTGCCCACACGGCACGAAATCGTGCAGCGCCTGCTGCACCACGGCACCGAGTTCGTCTCCAGCTTCGACCGCCCCAACATCCGCTACCGCGTGGTGGAGAAACGCGATGGCCGGGTGCAGTTGCTGCAATTCATCCGCAGCGAACACGCGGGCGACTGCGGCGTGGTCTATTGCCTGTCGCGCAACACGGTGGACGAGGTGGCGCAGATGCTCGCGGGCCACGGCATGGCCGCCCTGCCCTATCACGCCGGGCTGCCGGCCGAGGTGCGCGCGCGCCACTTGCGCCGTTTCCTCGAGGAGGACGGCATCGTCATGGTCGCGACGATCGCCTTCGGCATGGGCATCGACAAACCCGATGTGCGCTTCGTCGCGCATCTGGACATGCCCAAATCCATCGAGGGCTATTTTCAGGAGACCGGCCGCGCGGGACGTGACGGCCTGCAGGCGCAGGCATGGATGGCGTACGGCCTGTCGGACGTGGTGCAGCAGCGCCGCCTGATCGAACTGTCCGAGGCGGACGACGCCTACAAGCGCCTGTCGACGGCCAAGCTCGACGCGATGCTGGCGCTGGCCGAAGCCGCCGATTGCCGCCGCGTGCGCCTGCTGGCCTACTTCGATGAAGCCAGCACACCCTGTGGCAATTGCGACAACTGCCTCAACCCGCCCGAACTCATCGACGCCACCGAGGCCGCACAAAAGCTGCTATCGACCATCTACCGCTGTCGCCAGGCCAGCAACACCAGCTTCGCCGCCACCCACATCATCGACGTGCTGCGCGGCAAGCGTGGAGAGAAGATCGATCGCCACGGCCACCACGCCTTGTCCACCTTCGGCATCGGTGCCGACCTGTCCGAAGCCGACTGGCGCCTGCTGCTGCGCCAGCTCGTTGCGCAGCATCTGCTGGATGTGGACGCCGCGCACTTCAACGTGCTGCATCTCACCGACGCCAGCCGTGAGGTGCTGCGCGGACAGCGCCGCATTCACCTCAAGCGCCGCGAACCCGGCGCACAGCGCAGACGTGATGCCAAGAGCGGCACCGCAGGCGGTCGATCGGCCACGACGCGCGCCGTGATGCAGGCCTTGTCCGGTGCCGATGCCGCACTGTTCGAGCACCTGCGCGCCTGGCGCGCCGCCACAGCCAAGGAACACGGCGTGCCCGCCTACGTCGTGTTCCCGGATGCCACGCTCCAGGCCATCGCCATCGCCCGCCCTGCCAGTCTCGACGCGCTGCGCGGCATCTCCGGCGTCGGCGACAAGAAGCGCGACAACTTCGGCCCGGCCCTGCTGCGGCTGATCGAAGGCCAGGTCCCGCCCGCCATCTGAGCCGGGAACCGATCACGCCGACGATCGTTGCGAAACATGCGGCGAAGCTGGATTTCGCATTTCCAATTCGGCGCGAGTTTGTGGTTGCTGTGCCGAATCGACCAATTCAATCGCGGAAAGCGTGATTTACTTGGCACAAGCCATTCGCGCAGGGGGGGTATTCTGGGTTCGTGCGCATCGCCTTGGAACCGACCTGCAGCCCGCCACCATGACCGTTGCCTTTCCCGTACCTGCCGATCCCCCGCGCCAACGCGACCTGCTGTTGCCCATGACCTTGATGGGCTACGGCCTGACCGTGCCGCTGATGCTGGGTTTTGTCTGGGCAGGTGTGTTGCCGCTGGCCATCGCGCTGACCTACGCGTGCGCCGGGCTCGGCACCAATCTGGCGCTGTCCTGGACCTGGAGTCTGCGCCAAGAACCTGCCGCCGCGGCGACTTCACCGTACTCGTCAGCCAGGCTGATGGCCCGGATGGTGCTGAATGTGGCGATCCAATTGGCCTGCATCGCCGCGGCGCCACAGATCGGCGGCATTGTGCTGCTGATCCTGATCGTCTTCATGGGCCTCGGTGCGGGTTCGCTGCGCCTGCGGACCCGCTCGCTACGCCATGGAGCCCTGCTGGTCGCAATGTTGGCAGCCCTGGCGACTGCCGCCTTCGCGCTGGCTGGAGCCAAGCTCGGCATCCCGGTCGCCACCGGCCGCCAGCGTTGGGTTTC
>JAJZDV010000128.1:0-1601 GCA_021846025.1 Pseudomonadota bacterium | reverse complement strand
GATTTTCACGCGCGAGCATCGCCGCGCAGCGCGCTCGCGCCAGGCGCAGAAAACGGAATTTCGATTGCTCCGAAAAATGGCCTTGCTGGACGATCTCACCGGACTGAAGAACCGACGCGCCTTGCTCGACACCCTGCTCCGGCGCCTGCGCAGCACCAGGACGGAAAAACTGGCTGTCGGCCTGATGGACTTGGACAATTTCAAGGACGTGAACGACCGTTTGGGCCATGCCGCCGGCGATGCGTTGCTGATCGAGGTGGGCAAGCGCCTGAGTGCCGTGCTGCACCGTGGCGACCTGCTCGCCAGACTGGGGGGTGACGAATTTGCCGTTGTGCTGCCCACTTGCCAGAACGAGAACCAGTTGCGCACGCTGGCGGCGCTCCTGCTGCAAACCATGGAAACCCCCTTCGTGCTCGAGGGCCAGGCCCTGCAGATCGGCCTGTCGCTCGGCCTGGTGCTGCACGACAAGGCCGATGCCGTGAGCCCGGACGCTCTTCTGCGGCGCGCCGACCTGGCCATGTACGCAGCCAAGCGGCATGGGCGCGGCCAGTACCGCATTTTCGACCTGGAGATGGAGCGGCAGATTCATCAGCGTGAACGCCTGCTGAGTTGGGTCAAGCTCGCCCTGCAGGCGCAGCAACTGGAACTGCACTACCAGCCCATCCTCACCGTTGAGCCCGGCAAGAGCGCTGGTGATCCTCGGGTCGATGAAGTCGAGGCGCTGCTGCGCCTGCGCGACGACGATGGCCTGCATGACGCCGCGGAGTTCGAGGCCGTGCTCGATGACCCCCGACTGGCCGCTCCGCTCGGGCGCTTCGTGCTCGACACCGCGCTCACTCAAGTGTTGTGCTGGCGTCGGGCTGGGCGCATGCTGCGCGTGTGCATCAACATCAGCCCGCAACATTTCCTGCAGCCGCAGTTCCTCACCGACCTGCGCGCAGCGCTGGAGCGCCATCCGCAATGCTCGCCGCAGTGGCTGGTGCTGGAACTCACCGAGCATGGCTCCGAACTCAACGGCCACGTCGCCCGCTTCGTCGTCACCGCATGCCGGAACATGGGCGTCGAGGTGAGCCTGGACGATTTTGGCACCGGCAGCGCCAGCCTGACCCATCTGCAGTTGCTGGAAGCCTCTGCGGTGAAGATCGACCGCCGTTTCACCAGCAACCTGTTCGACGAAAGCGCCGACCTGAGCATCACCTATGGCTTGTTGCGCACGGCCCAGATGATGGGCCTGAGCGCCGTGGCCGAGGGTGTACGCACACCCCGCCAGGCGCATGCGCTGGTGGCGCTGGGCTGCCGCAAATTGCAGGGTTACGCCATAGCCAAGCCCATGCCGGCGCAGGAACTGGAGGTCTGGCTGCGAGACTGGCCAAGACTGCTCCCCTGGACTGCGACGCTGGCCTGGCAGAAGGCGATCAGCACCGAAGCCATTCGCGCGGTCGTCGAACACGGTCGAAGCCTGGCTCGCGCCATGGCCGGCAAGCGTTGCGCACTCGGGCGCTGGTGCTGGAGCCAGTCCGCAGAGTATGGACATGTGCCGGGTTTTCACAAACTCATCGAGGATCATGAGGCCTTCCACGCACGCCTGCGCGCCGTCGCCG
>JAJZDV010000127.1 GCA_021846025.1 Pseudomonadota bacterium | reverse complement strand
CGCCATGGTGCTGGTGACCCACGACCCGGAACTGGCCAAGCGCTGCGACAGCGTGCTGCACCTGAGCCAGGGAGCCTTGCGCCCGCCGGAACTGCGGCAGGAGACGCCGCCGGCTTGAGGGTTTTGCTGCGCCTCGGGCCGGGTCGGCTCGAAGCCGGGGCGCCTCAGGCGCGCAGGCTGCGGAGATAGTCGCCCGCGGTGCGCAGGAAATGGTCGAGGGCCGACTGGATCATGCTGCTGTCGGCATGCCGGCCGGCCTCCAGCCAGTCGCGGAACATGGCGTGGAGCTCCTGGTGGGCGAGAACGAGCGGGCTGTCGGGCGGCAAGCCGCTTTGCCGCAGCCACTGGCAGATCGAGCACTGCTCCTGCGAGTGGCTGATGGACAGGTCCAGCGTCTGCACCGATGGCCGCGACGCCAGCAGCAGGTCCACGTCAAGCCCCACCAGCATGTCGGCAATGCGCGTGAGCAAGCCTGGCTCCCCGGGCCGCGTGCGCAGCGACCAGACCTGCAACCACGGGCCGAATTGCGCGGCCGGCATGGGCCGGGCAACGCCGTAGCCCTGGGCCTGCGGCACGCGCAGGGCGCGCAGGGCCTCGACGATGTCTTCGGTCTCGGCACCCTCGGCGACGAAATCCACCCCCAGGCCACGCGCGAGCTGCGTCAGGCTCTGCACGAAGCGCAGGTCCTGCGGCCGTTCCGCCAGGCCGCGAATGAAGCCCTGGTCGAGCTTGATGATGTCGATCGGCAGCTCCTTCATGCGCAGCAGCGACGAGTAGGCACTGCCGATGTCGTCCAGCGCGATGCGGCAGCCCACCGCGCGCAACTTCGACAACGCTTGCTGCGCCGTGGCGAGCGAGAGAAAGTCACTGTGTTCCAGGATTTCGAGCACGATGCGCCTGGCCGAAAAAGCCGCGGTGGCAACCACGTCGTTGACCAGGGCCAGCGCCTCGCCCGAGGCCAGCATGGCGGGATCCATGTTCACCGCGATGCTCAGCTCCAGGCCCCACTCGCGCTGCCATTGCTGGGCGTCGGTCACAGCCTGGCGCAGCACCTGGCCGGTCAGGGCGACGAGGCCCTCGCGCCCGAGTTGATGAATGAAATCCAGCGGCGCAAGCAGCTTGCCGCTGCCATCATCCAGCCGCGCCAGCGCTTCCACCTCGGTCACGCGCCCGCTCGA
The DNA here is from genome assembly GCA_021846025.1 of Pseudomonadota bacterium. Taxonomy (GTDB): domain Bacteria; phylum Pseudomonadota; class Gammaproteobacteria; order Burkholderiales; family Burkholderiaceae_C; genus Thiomonas_A. The sequence continues at coordinate 6,330 of JAJZDV010000127.1, read as the reverse complement.
CAGATCGACCACGGGCTGGTAGTGCACGCGCAGACCGCCCTCGGCGAAGCGGTCGCGCACCAGACGCAGGTGGTTGAAGTGGTCGCGATCGACGGCGGGCTGGTAGACACGCCAGAACGGAGCACTGGCGCTGCGCGACTGCTGCTTGATGGCGTAGAGCGCCTGGTCGGCATGGCGCAGCAGGTCGTCGGGCTCGCTGGTGTCGTCGGGGTAGATGGTGAAACCCAGGCTGGCGCGCACCTGCACCACGCGCTCGCCCCCGGGCAGCGCCACGGGCAGGTCCACCGCGCGACGGATGCGGCCCAGCATCGGCTCCAGGTCGTCGCGCGTGGCCATGCCCTGCAACACCAGCGCGATCTCGTCACCGCCCAGGCGGGCAACGGTGTCGCTGGAGCGCACCGCCTCCATCAGGCGCGCCGCCACGGTGCGCAGCAGGCCATCCCCGGCGGCATGGCCATAGTTGTCGTTGATCTGCTTGAAATCGTCAAAGTCCAGAATGCCCACCGCAACGAATCCGCCCTGCACGTCCACTTGCGACAGCGCCTCTTCCAGCCGCAGGCGCAGGCCCCGGCGGTTGAGCAGACCTGTGAGCGGATCGTGCTCGGCCAGCCAGGAAATATGCCGGTGTTCCTGCTGCAGCCGGCGGCGCAGGTCGAAGGCGTCGAGCCCATGGCCAATGAGCACGGCGACACGCTCGAGCAACTCCACCACCGGCGGGGTAAACACGCCCACCCGATCGGAGACGACGCCGAGCAGGGCCCAGCGATGCCCGCCACGCAGAATCGGGGCAATGGCGACCGAGCGCACGCCGACGGCATGCATCTCCTCGCGGTACAGCGGGAAAGCGGGATCATTCAGGTAATCGTTGCTGAACTGCAGGTGCTTGCCGTTCCAGACCCGTGCCGCCAGGCTCTGGCCTGCCTGCTCGCCTTCCACCTTGGGGCGATACCAGGTCTCGCTGATCTTGATGCGGCCGGCCTGGGCCAGCAGATCGATGTCGCCCTGGGGTCCGGCGCGCCCCACCAGGGCTGCGCCGAACAGGTCGCTCGCGCTCAGGCGCTCGCAAGCCTGTTGCAACATCTCGGGCAGATCCGTCGCGCTCAGCACCAGCTCCTCCTCGGCGAGCAGGGCGCGGTACAGGCCCTGCGTGCTGGCGTTCTCGGCCTCCAGCGCGTGGCGGGTGCTCACGTCGTTGACCAGACCGACGATGTGCGTGATCGTGCCGGTCTCGTCACGCACCGGAGCCAGGCTCATCTCGTTCCAGAACATGCGGCCATCGGCCCGGACATTGCGCAATTCCACACTGCAGCTGCGCCCCTCGCGCAGCGCCGCGCGCAACGCCTCCAAGCCGGGCTGCCGGTTCTCGCCCCCCTGCAAAAACCGGGGATTACGCCCCAGCGCCTGGGCTGCGGTGTAGCCGGAAATGCGCTCGAAACCCGGGTTCACATACACCAGCGGATAGTCGGGCGTTTGGGCGTCCGCCACGCACACGCCGAAATCACTGGCCTCGATCGCGGCCTTGAGCATCTGCAGCGACTGCCCCTGCTCGCGCAACTGGCGCATCAACCGCATGCGTCCGAGTTTCAGCCCCAGCACGGCGTGCAGATGCCAGACCAGGCGCTGGTTATGGATCCGGTCGAAAAAACCCGGCTGGCTGCTGTACATCGCCAGCAGATCGCGCCGGCCGTCGGTGCCCTGCACCGGCAAGACCGCGCCTCCTCGCCAGCCGGCTTGCGCGCCGGCTTCGCGCCACACCGCGGTGCGCGGGTCGGTCACCCAGTCGGTCACGATTTGCGGCATGCCGGTGTTCCAGGCCAGCGCCACGGGCCCCTGCTCGTGCACTTCACCATCGAGCCCGATGGCAATGCCAGCCAGGTAGGCTTCCATGCCGGCGCCGTCGATCGCGTCGAACACCAACGCACCCTCGGGGCCGCGATGCCCCAGCCACACCGCGTCCAGCCCGGCGCGGTGCAGCAAGAATTCCAGCAGTTCGGGATAGAGGACCGATTCCTGGTCCGCCGACAGCAGCAGCAAATCCAGCTCCGTCGCCACATTGGCGTGGGCAAGCGCCTCCAACGTCGCGTCGCTCGGCGATGTGGATGCCCGGCTTTGGCCCGTCAGGTCGGCGTCAGATTCGGGTTTTTGCATGGTTTTGGAGCATACCGGCAATCGTGGTGACGTCGCTTCTTTTGTCGGGAATCCACGCTGCCGAAAGACAAATTCAGTCCGAATCCTCCACCGCCTCCAGCACCATGCGGGCCTGGGTGCGCCCTTGCCAGGCATTGGAGTCCAGGCGCCAGGCAACGCAGGCCCGGGCTGGAAGAAAATCGCTGCGGTTCCAGGCGATGAGTTCGCGCGTGGCGCCGGATCCGGCCGGAGCATCGAGCAGGCGCACGCGGGCCTTCAGGTGGCGCTCGCCGAGCTGGCCTTGCTGCAGCACCTCCACCCGGCTGGCGAACACGGGCGCAGCGAAGCCCTGGCCCCACACCTGGGCCTGCAGCAATTGCGCCACCTCCGGGGTGAACCACTCGGCGCCCAGGTCCCCGTCCACCTCCAGCTTGCGCGCCAGCAGCGCGGGGGACAGCCACGCGCTGGCAACGGCTTCGAAGGCCGCGGCGAAGCGCTCGAAACCATCGGCGGCAAGGGTGCAACCCGAAGCGGCGGCGTGTCCGCCGAAACGCACCAGCAGCCCGGGTTCACGTTTGGACACGAGGTCGAGTGCGTCGCGCAGATGAAAGCCGGGGATGGAGCGCCCCGAACCGCGCAACTGGCCGTCTGCGCCCGGCGCGAAGACGAAGGTGGGACGGTGGTGCAACTCTTTCAGCCGCCCGGCGACGATGCCCACCACGCCCTCATGCCAGTCCGGCGAGAACAGGCTGATGGAGGCGTTCGCGGCGGCGCCACCCTGGCCCTGCAGCCGTTCCAGGGCGTCCTGCGCCTGCTCGCGCATGCCGGCTTCGATGCCCCGACGCTCGCGATTGATGGCATCGAGCGTCTGCGCCAGATGCATGGCGCGTTGGCCATCGTCGGTGATCAGGCACTCGATGCCCACGGTCATGTCGGCCAGCCGTCCCGCGGCGTTGATGCGGGGACCGAGGGCGAAGCCCAGGTCGAAGCTGCTGGCCTGCGCCGGGTCGCGCGCGGCAGCCGCGAACAACGCGCGCACACCGGGCTGCATGCGGCTCTCGCGCATGCGCTTGAGACCATGCGCCACCAGCAGACGGTTGTTGGCGTCGAGCTTCACCACGTCGGCCACCGTGCCCAGCGCCACCAGATCGAGCAAACCATCCAGCCGGGGCTGCGTGGCCGGTGTCAACACGCCGCGTGCGCGCAGTTCGGCACGCAGCGCCAGCAGCACGTAAAACATCACGCCCACGCCGGCCAGGTTCTTGCTCGGAAAGCTGCAACCCGGCTGGTTGGGATTGACGATGACGGCCGCATCGGGCAGGCGCTCGCCGGGCAGATGGTGGTCGGTGACCAGCACCCGCATGCCGAGCTGCCGGGCACGCGCCACGCCTTCGACGCTGGCAATGCCGTTGTCCACGGTCACGATCCAGTCCGGTCGCCCGCCCTGCTGCTGCGCCACCAGGTCGGCCACCGCGGGCGACAGCCCGTAGCCGGTGGTGAAGCGGTTGGGGACCACATAGCCCACCCGCGCGCCCAGCATCGTCAGGCCCCGAAGGCCCACGGCGCAGGCGGTGGCGCCGTCGCAGTCGTAGTCGGCGACGATGCACAGGCGCTCGCCGCGGGCGATGGCGTCGGCCAGCACGCCAGCCGCCTGCTCGGCCCCCAGCAAGAGCCGGGGCGGCAGCAGCGCCGACATGTCGGGCTCGACCTCGGCCGGATCGAGCACCCCGCGCGCCGCGAGCAACTGCGCCAACAGGGGATGAACGCCGGCGCGCTGCAAGGTATGGACGACGCGCGGCGGCGCGTCCCGTGGCATGAATTTCATCCCGGCGGCCAAGGTCTACACCAGGCCCAGCAGCACCTGCGCATCGGCACGGCGCCAAAACTGCCAGCGGCGCGACTGGTGCAGCTCGAACCGGATCCAGCTGCGGTCGCCGGCCAGCACCACCAGGGCGCCGGCATGGTCGCGCAGAGCCTGATCGATGGCCTCGGCAGCCGTCTGGTCGAGCGCCGCAATGGCCGCGCCCAGCGCCTGGTCATGCATCTCGCGCGTGGCCTGCGGCTGCAGCACCTGCAGCGGGTGAGGGTGCCGGCTGGCGGGCAGCTTGGACAGGCCGGCATGTGCCGCCGGCCACCAGGCCGTGACGCGCTGGGCAGCCTGATGCGGCAGCACGAAAGGGTTGCGCAGGTCGCGCGGCAGCGCGCCACAGCCATGCAGCCACAGGGTGTTGGCTTCGGGCTGGCCGGCACGCTGGCGCGCCTCGTTCACCGGGTGGTATTGCCACACCATCTGAATTTCCGTGAGCAACTGGCGCCAGGGCCGCGCCGGGGTGCCGGCCGGCATCCACGTTGCCACGTTGCGGGCAATGGCGCGGGCAGGATCGGCAGTCACCACCTCGGCCAGGCTGGGGTGGGCCACCAACCAGCAGTCCGGGTTGCTGGCATCGGCATGCCAACCCGCGTCGATCAGCAGCCGCCGCACGGCGTCCAGCAAGGCCTGGGCCTCTTCCACGGTCAGATGCAGCGCCGCGGGGTCGGCAAGGCTCAGGCTCTCGCGTCCCAGTTCCAGGTGGGCGGGCAAGGCCAGCCCCCAGGGCAAACCCCGAAGCGCCTGCCCTGTCGCCAGCGCCGCCAGGGCGCCCCAGGGCGCCTGCTCGGACAGGGCCGGCGCAGCCTGAGTCGGTGCCCCCGTCTGTGCCGGGATGCGCTCGACCCCTGAAGCGATGCTGGATGCGGCGCTGGAGACGGCAGGGAAGGCGGCGTTGGACGCCGCGGCTGCCTCCGGTGCCGGGCGCGCGCCGGCGCCAGGATGGCCCAGCGTGGCCAGCAACCAGCGTTCAGCGGGGGACAACCAGGCGGCTTCGGCGTCTTCGCGCAGGGTTTCCTGCAGGCTCATTTCGGCCAGCCGCAAGCTGCGGCTGAGGCGTGGCATGGGGGTGGCGGCCAGCGCCTGCTGCCAGGCAGCGCCGGCGACGGGCGCGGTGTCGATCAGGATGGTGTGCATGACGAATTATCCCCCGTGACCCCGCCCGGAATCTGGCGTCGGTCCGCCGGCATCGCTCAACCGACGGCGGCTATCGCCCTCGAACGGGCCGGGACTCGGACGGGACGGCCGCACCGCGCGGAAAATCCCCCTAGCATGGCACAGCCGTGTGGCTGCATCGCGCCGCTGCCGCAGTCACGACCTTGCTGCAGCGGACCAGCATCTGCGCGCTCTGCCGCCGCATCGCCGTCGTATCGCCGTCGTATCGCCGTCGTATCGCCGTCGTATCGCCGCCGCTCTGCCGCCGCTTTGCCGCCACTGCGCACTCCGGCATGGCGACATCCCGGGGCCTCACCGCAACTCTTCACCGCAATGTCTCACGATATCCCCACGCACACCATGACCAACCCCAAGATCGCCATCGTCACAGGTTCCTCGTCCGGCATCGGTGAAGCCACCGCGCGGGCGCTTGCCGCCGCCGGTTACACCGTCTATCTCGGCGCCCGCCGGCTCGACCGGCTGCACGCCATTGCTGCCGACATCCAAGGCCACGCCCTGCCGCTGGATGTGACCGACAAGGCCAGCGTGGAGGCCTTCGCCGCCGCGCTGCCCAGGCACGTGCATGTGCTGGTGAACAACGCCGGTGGCGCCATCGGCCTGGGGCCGGTGGCCACGTTCGACGAGGACCAGTGGCTGACCATGTTCCAGAGCAATGTGCTGGGCCTGGCGCGCATGACGCGCGCCCTGCATGGCCGGCTGCTGGCCAGCGGCGACGGCCATGTCATCAACATCGGCTCCGTCACCGGGTTCGAGACCTACGTCGGCGGCGCCGGCTACGCCGCGGCCAAGCACGCGGTGCGCGCCATCAGCGACACCCTGCGGTTGGAATGGCTGGGCCAGCCGATGCGCGTCACCGAGGTCGACCCCGGCCTGGTGGAGACCGACTTCTCGCTGGTGCGCTTCGACGGCGACGCCGCCCGCGCCGCCCAGGTGTACGCCAACACCCGTCCCCTCTCGGCCGCCGACGTGGCCGACGCCGTGGCCTGGGCCGCCACCCGCCCGGCGCATGTGAACGTCGACCAGATCGTCATCCGCCCCACCGACCAGGCCCGCGCCGACAAGGTGTTCCGGCGCACGGGGGTCTGAGGCGCTGCTGAACCCTGATCGAGCCGGGTGGCCCTGCATCACGCCGTCCGCCTGGCACGGCCAGTCCCGTGAAC
>JAJZDV010000126.1 GCA_021846025.1 Pseudomonadota bacterium | reverse complement strand
CGGCGAACTCGACATCGACCATGCCGCCTTCGTCGTGCTTGAGGTCGAACAGCGCCGTGTGGTTGGGATGGCCATCGGCCACCTTGCGGCGCATGGCGATGATCTCGTGACGCAGGGCCGCGGCGTCACGCCGCATGCGCAGCACCTGCTCGCGGATGGACTCGAAACGCGCACCGATGGCGGCATCACCGGCGCAACAGCGCGCACGCGTCAGGGCTTGATGCTCCCAGGTCCAGGCGGTGTTGCTGCCACGGCCGAGCTGGTAGGCAGCAAAGGCCTCGAGCGTGGTCACCAGCAGGCCGGCGTTGCCGTTGGGGCGCAACCGGGTGTCGATCTCGAACAGCTGGCCGGCGGCGGTCGTGGCAGTTAGCCACCACACCAGCTTGCGGGCGAAGGCGCCGTAGCGTTCCGGCGCGTCGGGGTGGGGGTCGTCGAACAGAAACACGAGGTCGAGGTCGCTGCCGTAGCCCAGTTCCTTGCCGCCGAGCTTGCCGTAGGCGATGACGGCAAAAGCGGGTTGCTCGCGGTGGCGCTGGGGCAGGTCGTTCCAGCACCAGCGGATGGCCTGGCCGATGCTCGCATCGGCCAGGGCGGAGAGATCGTCGGCCACCTGCTCGACCGTGAGTTCGCCGGAGAGATCGCGCACCAGGATGCGGAAGAGCTCGGTGTGAAAACCGCGGCGGATGATGTCCAGCCCTTCGCCCGTGTCCCAGGCTGTGCGCTTGAGCAGGCGATTGCGCTGCTGCTCGAAGTCGGCGATGCAATCCTCCGCCTTGAAGCGCTCGCGCGGCGCATCGAGCAGTTCGTCCACCACCAGCGGGTTGCGCTTGATGTAATCGGCCGCCCAGCTCGAGGCGTCGAGCGCACTGATGAGGCGGGTCAGCGCCTGCGGCTGCTCGGCGAAGAACGCGAGGTAGGTTTCGCGCCGGCCGATGGCCTCCAGCACGTCCAGCAGGCGCGCCAGCGTCAGATCCGGGTCCCGGCTGCTGGCGGCGATGGCGATGCCGCGTTCGATCACCCGCAGCATGCGCGTGCGTCCGACATCGGTCAGCGCCGTGTAACGCGGCGCATGTTCCAGCGCCTTCAGCCGCGCATGGCTGGCCTCGCCGGCAATGCCCGATTTGGCCAGGCTGTGGCGCAGCGCATCGAGCGAGTCGGCCGGCTTCTTGCAGCCGACGCAGCGCGGCCCGGCATGCAGCAGGGCGTCGAACTCGCCGGCGACGAATTCGCGCACCGTGTCGAGTTCGCGCAGCAGTCCGCAGGTCGGGCGTGCGACCTGCGGATGCGTCGCCAGCAAGGCTGGGCCCATGGCCTGAGCGAGATGATCGAGGTCGGTGTCGTCGGTCGGCAGGCTGTGGGTCTGGGCGTCGTCCAGGTACTGGATGCGATGCTCCAGCCGGCGCAGGAAGGTGTAGCACTCGGCAAGGCGCAGGCCGGTGTCAGCCGGCAGCAGTCCGGCCTCCACCAGCAGTGGCAGCGCCTGCAGGGTGTTGCGGCAGCGAATCTGCGGCTGCCTGCCGCCGCGCACCACCTGCAACAGTTGCACGATGAATTCGATTTCGCGGATGCCGCCGCGCCCCAGCTTGACGTCATTGGCCTTGTCGGGGCGTGTGGTGGCGCGCTTGGTCGCCTCGAGGCGAATCTGCCGATGCAGGCTGCGCAGCGCTTCGAGCATGGCGAAGTCGAGGTAGCGACGCCAGACGAAGGGCTCGACCACGGCTTCGAGCGCATGCGAGGCGACCTGCGCCTGGCTGCTCGCAACCGGCGAGACCACGCGACTCTTGAGCCAGGCGAAGCGTTCCCATTCGCGCCCCTGCACCTGGAAATACTCCTCCAGCATGGCCAGGCTGACCACCGGCGGGCCGCTGTCGCCATTGGGCCGCAGCCGGGTGTCGACACGGAACACGAAGCCGTCGGCCGTCGGCTCGGAGAGCAGTGGCACGACACGGCGCACGAGTTGCGCGAAATAGTCGAAATTCGACAACGGCGCCGGACCGTCGGACTCGCCGTCGAGGTCGTAGACGAACACCAGATCGATGTCCGACGAGACATTGAGTTCGGCCCCGCCCAGTTTGCCCATGCCCACGACCAGGCACTGCGCCACGGCGCCGTCGGGGGTGCGGGGTGTGCCGTGACGGGGCTCGAGCTCGGTGCTGGCGTGCCGCAGCGCCTGGGCGATGGCGCTCTCGGCCATGTCGCTGATGCAGCGGCACACCGCGGCAAGCGCCGCTTCGTGCAGCACGTCCTGTTCGATGAGGCGCAACATCAGTGCGTTGCGGACGCGACGCAGCGTGGTGGCCAGGGGTTGTTGCCGCCCGAAGGCGTCAATGGCAGCGTCGATCTCGGCCCGGTTCGGCAAGCCGGCCGGCCACAAGGCAAGCACATCGTCCAGGCGGGTGGCGTGGCGGCGGTGAAAACGGGAGAACGCGTCGAGTTGCATGAACGGTTTGGGCCACTCGGCCCAAGCCAAGCAAATAGCTTGATGGGCCGCAGCATATTGCAGCCTCGCGCCCATTGCTGCAGTTGGGTCTTGCGCCGACGCAGCGATGTTGTGCAACTGCAACCCGAGGCGGCAACGCGGCGTCAAACCATTGCCCGCAGCCCGGGCGGGCGCTTCATTACCATGGACCATCGTGGTGCGCAATCCACGTCACGATGGCGACGCCACCCGAATCGAGAACGGCCCGTGTCCGCCCTGCACATTTCCCTCAAACTGGCCACCCGCCTGCTGGAAGCCGCCATCGCCCTGGTGGTCATCAGCTATCTGTTGCTGGCCGTCGGCTTGCTGACCCTGCGCTACGCGGTGCTGCCCAACGCGCAGGAATTCATTCCGTGGATGGAACAGGCCGGCAGCCGTGCGCTCGGCCTGCCGGTGCACATCGGGGCGGTGCAGAGCCGATGGACCGGGCTGCTCCCGACTCTGTCGCTTCGCAACCTGGTGATCGACAATCCCGAAGGCCGGCCTGCCTTGCAGTTCGCCTCGGTGGAGGCGCTGCCCTCGTGGAAAAGTCTGCCGCGGCTGCAGTTGAGTTTTGATCAGTTGGTCATTCGCGGCGCGCAGCTCAGCATCACGCGGCCGGATGCGAACCACCTTGACGTCGGCGGCATCCGTTTCAACCTGAGCGCCTCGGGCAGCGGCGCTGGCCAGCGCTTCGCCGACTGGTTGTTCAAGCAGGACCAGATCCTGATCCAGCACAGCCAGATCACCTGGACCGATCAGGTCCGTGGTGCCCCACCGCTGGTGCTGCGTGACGTCAATCTGGAGCTGAGCAACGGCCTGCTGCACCACCGCGCCGCGCTCACCGCCGCGCCGCCGTCGGGGCTCGCGGCGCCTTTCGATCTGAAAGCCGATTTTCGCCAGCCTTTTTTCCTGCGCCACAGCGGCGACCTGGCGCGCTGGCATGGCACCCTCTGGGCCAACTTGCCACGCGTCGATCTCAGCCGGTTGGCGCGCTACCTGCCATTGCCGTTGCAGGTGCAAGGCGGCACCGGGGCGCTGCGCGCCTGGGTTGAGATCGGCGAGCACTTCAACCTGGGGCCGGTCACGGCCGACGTGGCCCTGCGCAACGCCCAGGCGCAGCTCGATCCGGCGCTGCCGCCGCTGGCGTTGTCGGCAGTGCGCGGGCGCATCAGCGGCACGCCGCTGGCAGGCGGGCTGCAACTCGGTGTCAGCGGATTGCAGTTCACCACGGCGCAAGGCCAGCGATTTCCTGCGGTGAATGCCAGCCTGCGGCTGCAGCATCCGGCCGGCGAGGGTGCCAGCGGCAGTCTCACCACGGGAGCGTTGGAACTCGCAACCCTGTCGACCTTGGCGCAGCACCTGCCATTGCCCGCCGCATGGCATGCGCGTCTGGAGCAACTGCAGCCGCGCGGGCGCATCGATCGGCTCAAGCTCAACTGGCAAGACCTCGCCGGCGCCCCGGCCAGCGCCATGCCGGCGTTCTACACCGTGCAAGCCAGCTTCAGCGGGCTGGGCTGGAACAGCCCGGCACAGGCGCCGGCAACCGGCACGGCGCAGGGCGAGCCTGCCGACGTGGGGAGCACGCACGACGCCACCGTGGGCGCGGTTGCAGCCCAGGCCAGTGGTCTGCCGCGCGCCTTGCCCGGCGTCGAGGGCCTGAGCGGCAGCGTCCAGGCTGACCAGAACGGCGGCCAGGCCGATCTGCGCCTGCAAGGCAGCATGGCCCTGCCCACCGTTTTCGAGGCTCCGCGATTCAGCGTGCAGCAACTCAGCACCCGGCTGAGCTGGAGCCGACAGCCCGACGGGCGATGGACCGTGCAGACCGCTCGCCTGCAACTGGCGACGCCGGACGCCGCCGGCAGCGCCAGCTTTCGCTACACCACCCAGGCGCATGGCCCCGGCGTGCTCGACCTGAACGCGCAACTCACCCGCGCCGACGCCCGGGCCGTGCCCGCTTACCTGCCGCTGGGCATTCCCGAGGCGACGCGCGACTTCCTGCGCACGGCCATTGCCGGCGGCAGTTCGCGCGATGTGCGCTTCACGGTGCACGGCCCTCTGGCCGACTTTCCCTTCAACGAGCCGGGCAGCGCGGGCAGCTTCAGCGTCAAGGCACGCATCGACAACGGCGAGTTCAACGCCGCGCCCCTGCAGATCCTTCCCAAGGGCGAGCAGGCGCAGGCCGGCACGGTGCGCGCCAATGCCCAGTGGCCTGTGTTCAGCCACATCAACGGCCTGCTCGAATTCACCGGCCACAGCCTGGTGGCCAAGGGTGCCTCGGCCAGGGTCTACGGCGCCAACCTGAAGCAGGTGAACTTGAGCCTGCCCGACTTTGCCAAGCCGGTGCTCCGTGCCAGCGGCCAGGTGCAGGCCCAGGCCGCCGATGCGCTGCGGTATGTGCGCGAGAGCCCGCTCGACGCCATGCTCGGCCATGCCCTCAGCCAGGTGCAGGCCAGCGGCCCCGTGCAACTCGATCTGACGTTGCAATTGCCCTTGCACGACCTGAAACACTCCAGCGTGAACGGCCAGCTCCAGTTGCTGGGCGATCGGGTGGACTACCTGCCCAGCCTGCCGCCCTTCGAAGGCGTTCAGGGACTTGTGAACTTCACCGACAGCGGCTTCAAGCTGCAGCTCACGGCACAGGGCTTTCTCGGCGGACCGCTGCAGTTGAGCGGAGGCCAGGGCCATGGCCAGGCGCTGGCTCTCGTCGCCAACGGAACCGTCACGTCGCAGGCCTTGCAGGCGGCGCCGCGGCTGGCGCAATGGTCCGACCTGCTGCGCCACCTGCAGGGGCAGGCCCGCTACAGCGCCCAGATCCAGGTGGCGCACACCGCACAGGGCCTGCAGCCGCAGGTGCAGTTGCAAAGCAGCCTCGTGGGCATGGCCATCGACCTGCCGCCCCCGCTGGGCAAGCCGGCCGATGCCACCGACACGCTCCAGTTCAGCCAGAGCACCGACACGGCCGCCGGTGCTGCGGCAGCCACGGACACGGTGCAGAGCCTCTGGCGCATCGACCTCGGTGGCGATCTGCGAGCGCGATTCCTGCGCAACATCACGCCCCAGGGCGCGGTCCTGCAAAGCGGCGGCATCGCCCTCGGTCCGCAGGCTGACCTGGTGCAGCCCACCGGCGGGGTCCAGGCCAGCGTGGTGCTGCCGCTGCTGGATGTGGACGCCTGGCAGCGGGCCCTGTCCACCTCGGGCAGCGCGCAAGCGGCGTTCAGCGGCCAGGTCTCGAGTGCCGATGTGTCGGCCTATCTGCCGCAAACCCTGGCCCTGCGGGTGGACCGTCTGACCGTGTCGGGCCGTGTGTTCGACAACGTGGTGCTGGGCGCCACGCGCAGCGGCTCGCTGTGGCAGGCCAATCTCGCCAGCCGGCAGATGGCGGGCGCGGTGGCCTGGCAGATGGGCCAGGGCGACGCCCCCGGCAGCATCACGGCCCGACTCACGCATTTGAGCCTGCCGAAGAACGACGATCCGGACGTCGAGCGCATGCTGGAGCGCCAGCCGCGCAACATGCCGGCGCTGAATGTCGTGGCCGACAACGTCGATCTTCACGGCCACGCCTTCAGCCGGCTGGAAGTGCAGGCCACCAACCGCGACCAGGCCGGCGTGAAGGAATGGCGTCTCGACCGCTTTGCGCTCGATTCGCCCGACGCCACACTCACCGGCGTTGGCGATTGGGCCGCGACCGGAGCGACGTCGGCAGCAGGCAGCCTGGCGCCGCGGCGCACTTCCATCGGCTTCAAGCTGAGCATTCAGGATGCTGGCGCCTTGCTGGCGCGGTTGGGCAAGCCCGGCCTGCTCAAGGGCGGCAAGGGCACCATGCAGGGCACGGTGACGTGGATCGGGTCGCCCCTCTCGCCCGATTACCCAACCTTGTCAGGCCAGTTCAGTCTCGATCTCGGCAAGGGCCAGTTCCTCAAGGCCGACCCCGGCATCGCCAAGCTGCTGGGCGTGCTCAGCCTGCAAAGCCTGCCGCGCCGGCTGCTGTTCAACTTCAGCGACGTGTTCGAGTCCGGTTTCGTCTTCGACAAGGTGGGCGCCGACGTGCAGGTGCAGGACGGCATCGCCACCACCCACGACTTCAAGATGAGCGGCGTGGCCGCCACCGTGTTCATCGACGGCAGCGCCAACCTCCCGCTGGAGACCCAGAATCTGTATGTGATCGTCGTTCCCGAGATCAACGCCGGTTCGGCCTCGCTGGCCTATGCCTTGATCAACCCCGCCATCGGCCTGGGCACCTTCGTTGCCCAGCTGATTGCGCGCAAGCCGCTGATGAAAGCCTTCACCTACGGCTACCGCATCACCGGCACCTGGGCCAAGCCCGATGTGCGCGAGGTCGACGGCGACAAGGACATGCCCGCCGCACCAAGCCCCCCGCCTGCAGCCACCAGCGCGGCGGCGCGCGCAGCGTCCCCCTGACGCGACCAACCCCGTTCAGGGCACACTTCAAACGTCCAACGCAGCTTCGAGCAAGGAACACACCATGCAGATCGCCTCCATCCAGATGGTCTCGTCCACCCGGGTCGACACCAACCTCCAGCGCGCCGACGCCCTCATCCAGGAGGCCGCGCGGCGCGGCGCGCAACTCGCCGTGCTGCCCGAATACTTCTGCCTCATGGGCGCCCACGAGACCGACAAGGTGCGCCTGCGCGAGCAGCCCGGCAGCGGCCCCATTCAGCACTTTTTGCAGGACGCCGCGCGGCGCCATGGCCTGTGGCTGGCCGGCGGCTCCATGCCCCTGGCCTGCCCCGACCCCGGGCGCGTGCTCAACACCACCCTGGTGTTCGATCCGCAGGGCCAGCAAGTGGCGCGCTACGACAAGATGCATCTGTTCGCGTTCGAGCGCGGCGCCGAGCGCTACGCCGAAGCCGACAGCATCGCCCCCGGCAGCGAACCCGTCGCCTTCGACTGCGACGGCCTGCGCGTCGGCCTGTCCATCTGCTACGACCTGCGCTTTCCCGAGTTGTACCGCCAGCTTTCAGCGCCGGCGGGAGCCGTCCGTCCTTGCGATGTCTTCCTCGTTCCCTCCGCGTTCACCCACACCACCGGCGAGAAGCACTGGGAGGTGCTGCTGCGCGCCCGCGCCATCGAAAACCTGGCCTACGTCGTCGCCAGCGCCCAGGGCGGACGCCACGACAACGGCCGCCGCACCTGGGGCCACAGCATGATC
>JAJZDV010000125.1 GCA_021846025.1 Pseudomonadota bacterium | reverse complement strand
CCCGCCTTTGCAGCGTTCATCCAGGGCCTTGCCCTGAGCCTGGGACTCATCGTGGCCATTGGTGCGCAGAATGCCTTCGTGCTGCGCCAGGGGTTGCGCCGCGAGCATGTGGGGACCATTGTCCTGTTCTGCGCAGCAGCCGACGCCGTGCTGATGACCGCTGGCGTCCTGGGCATGGCGCAAGCGCTGGGCGCACGCCCCGGCCTGGCGCATGCGCTGGCCCTCGCCGGGGCCGCCTTTCTCACGGTTTACGGCTTGCAGGCGCTGGGCCGTGCACGGCATGCCCACGCCTTGACGACGACGGCCGGTGGATCGGGCCTCGGCAAGGGGGCCGCCGTCGCCCAGGCTGCAGCCTTCACGCTGCTCAACCCCCATGTCTATCTGGACACGGTGCTGCTGGTCGGCAGCATCGGTACCCAGCAGCCGGAGGCTCTGCGGGGCTGGTTCGTTGCCGGAGCCAGCCTGGCCAGCCTGATCTGGTTCAACCTGCTGGGGTTTGGCGCGCGCTGGCTGGCGCCGTGGTTCGCCCGGCCGCGCGCCTGGCAGGTGCTCGACTGCGTGGTCGGCCTGACCATGCTGGCACTGGCCACGTTGCTGGTGCGCCGGCTTTTCGTGGGACCGATCGGATGACGCCCGGCAGCGCGTGCAGGGCGCCCACTCCCCTCACGGCAGCACCAGCACCGCGCGGAAGTCGTTGACGTTGGTGCAGGTCGGGCCGGGGACGAGCAGGTCGCCGGTGGCGGCGAACAGGCTGTAGGCATCGTGGCCGTCGAGCATGGCGCGTGGTTTCAAGCCGGCAGCGGCGGCGCGCAGCAGGGTGTCGGGGGTGATCCAGGCGCCGGCGTTGTCCTCGCTGCCGTCGATGCCGTCGGTGTCGCCCGCCAGCGCCCACACGCCCGGCTCGCCTTGCAGCGCGATGGCCAGCGCCAGCAGGAATTCGGTGCCGCGCCCGCCCTTGCCGGGGGTCGTGCCCTTCGCCACGGTGACGGTGGTTTCGCCACCCGACAGAATGACGCAGGGCTTGCTGAAGGGCTGGCCGTGGCGCGCCGCCTGGCGGGCGATGGCGGCATGCGCCAGCGCGATGTCGTGCGATTCGCCTTCCATGTCGTCGGCCAGGATGTGCGCGGCGATGCCGGCCCGGGCGCAGACGCCGGCCACGGCTTGCAGCATGTCCTGCGGCGTGGCGATGAGTTCGACACGGTTGCGGGCGAAGGCGATGTCGCCGGGCTTGGGGGTTTCGAGCGCGCCGCTTTCCAGCCCGGCGCGCGCTGCAGCGGGCACGCCGATGCCGTAGCGCGCAATGATGGCCAGCGCCTCCCGGCAGGTGGTGGGGTCGGGCACGGTCGGGCCGCTGGCGATGGTCGCGGGGTCATCGCCCGGCACGTCGGAAATCAGCAGCGTGAGCACTTGCGCCGGGGCGCAGGCGGCCGCCAGACGCCCGCCCTTGATGGCCGAGAGGTGCTTGCGCACGCAGTTCATCTCGCCGATGGTGGCGCCGCTCATGAGCAACTCGCGGTTGATGCGCTGCTTGTCGGCGAGCGTGAGTCCGGCAGCGGGCATGGGCAGCAGCGCCGAGCCGCCGCCGGAGATCAGGCCGATGACGAGGTCGTCGGCGCTCAGATCCCGCGTCAGTTCCAGCATGCGGCGTGCGACTTGCTCGCCCGCAGCGTCCGGTACCGGATGAGCCGTCTCCACCACCTCGATGCGCCCCGGCCTGGCGCGCAAACCCGGTGGCACATAGCCATAGCGCGTGGCCACCAGACCGGAGAGGGGCGCAGCCTCGGGCCACAGCGCGTCCAGCGCCTCGGCCATGGCGCCGCTCGCCTTGCCCGCGCCCACGACCAGGGTGCGACCCCTGGGCGGCGGCGGCAGGAAGGCGGCCATGACCTCGCGCGGCTGGGCGCGCGCCACGGCCACATCGAACAACGCGCGCAGAAACGCGATGGGAGCGGTCGCCGGGCTGGGGAGGTTCATGGGACGAGCCGCTCAGGCATCCGGTGCGATGGTGTGGTGACTCATGAGTTCCACCGCGCGGCACAGGGCGGAGTGATCCAGCCCGTCCATGCCGTTGGCGGCACAGGTCGAGAACAGTTGCTGCGCCACGGCGGTGTTGGGCAGCGCCACGCCGAGTTGTTTGGCGCCCGACAGCGCGAGGTTCAGATCCTTCTGGTGCAGGTTGATGCGAAAGCCCGGCTGGAAGGTGCGCTTGACCATGCGCTCGCCATGCACCTCCAGAATGCGCGAGGCGGCGAAACCACCCATGAGCGCCTGGCGCACGCGGGCTGGATCGGCTCCCGCCTTGCTGGCGAACAGCAGCGCTTCGGCCACGGCCTGGATGTTGAGCGCGACGATGATCTGATTCGCCACCTTGCAGGTCTGGCCGTCGCCGTTGCCGCCCACCAGGGTGATGTTCTTGCCCATGAGCTTGAACAGCGGCTCGACGGCGTCGAACGTGGCCTGCTTGCCGCCGACCATGATGGTGAGACTGGCCGCCTTGGCCCCGACTTCGCCGCCCGACACGGGCGCGTCGAGATACTCGCAGCCCAGCGCGTTGATCTGCCGGGCGAAGTCCTTGGTCTCCATCGGCGCGATGGAACTCATGTCGACCACGATCTTGCCGGCGCTCAGGCCCTTGGCGACGCCGTCATCGGCGAACAGCACCTTCTGCACGTCGGGCGTGTCGGGCACCATGATGAAGACGATGTCGGCCTGCCGCGCCACCTCGGTGTTGTTGGCGCAGGGCTTGGCCCCGGCCTCCAGCAGGGCCTGCGGCACCTTGCCGTGGGTGTTGACGAACAGGGTATGGCCTGCCGCGAGCAGATGCCCCGCCATGGGCGCGCCCATGATGCCCAGGCCGATGAATCCGAGTGTTGCCATGTCGATCTCCGTCTTGGTGTGTGTTGAATGCTTCCCCCTCCCAACCTCCCCCACGGTGTGGTGGAGGGGCCCTCTCCCCTGCGGCATGCAGGGAGGGCCAGGGCGGGGAAAGGGTCTACAGCGCGCTCACCCAGCCGAGTCCCGCCGTCGTGGTGGTCCTGGGCTTGTATTCGCAGCCGATCCAGCCGCTGTAGCCGATGCGGTCGAGGTGCTGGAACAGGAAGCGGTAGTTGATCTCGCCGGTTCCGGGTTCATGGCGGCCCGGGTTGTCGGCCAGTTGGATGTGGGCGATGCGCGGCAGCAGCCGCTCCATCGTCGCGGCCAGCTCACCCTCCATGCGCTGCATGTGATAGATGTCGTACTGCAAATGGAGGTTGGGGCTGCCGACCTCGTCCATGATGGCGAGGGCCTGCGCCGAGCGGCTGAGGAAAAAACCGGGAATGTCGTCGGTGTTGATCGGCTCGATCAGCAGTTTGATGCCCTGTGCGGCCAACTCCCGCGCGGCAAATTGCAGATTGCTCACGAACGTGTCGTGCAAGCGCTGCGGCACGGCGCCGGCGGGCGCCTTGCCCGCCAGGCAGTTGAGCTGCGGCACGCCCAGCGCCTTCGCGTAGTCGATTGCACGGCCCACGCCTTCGCGGAACTCGCTCACGCGGTCGGGCAGACAGGCGATGCCGCGCTCGCCCGCGTCCCAATCGCCCGCCGGCAGGTTGTGCAGCACGATCTGCACACCGGCCTGCAGGGCCTCGTTGCGGACATGCTCGGCCGTGTGGGCGTAGGGGAAGAGGAACTCCACGGCCTTGAAACCGCCCTGCGCCGCTGCGGCGAAACGGTCGAGAAACGGTTGCTCGGTGTAGAGCATGCTGAGATTGGCAGCAAACTTGGGCATGACGTCAGGCCTCCACGGGTTGGAGGTCGAGGATAGGCTCGAATTCGGTGACGTTGTCGATTTCGGTGCCCATGGCGATATTGGTCACGCGCTCCAGAATCACCTCCACCACCACCGGCACCGAGAACTCGGCCATCCAGGCTCGCGCCTGGGCGATGGCGCCCTGGATTTTGCCCGGATCGCGCACGCGCACGGCCTTGCAGCCCAGGCCCTCGGCCACCTTCACATGGTCCACGCCGTAGCCGTCGAGTTCGGGCGCGTTGATGTTCTCGAACGACAACTGCACGCAGTAGTCCATCTCGAAATTGCGCTGCGACTGGCGGATGAGGCCGAGGTAGGCATTGTTGACGACGATGTGGATGTAGGGCAGCTTGAACTGCGCGCCCACCGCCAGCTCCTCGATCAGGAACTGAAAATCGTAGTCACCGGAGAGCGCGACGATTTCGCTTTTCGGGTCGGCCGCGCGCACGCCCAGGGCGGCGGGCAGCGTCCAGCCCAAGGGGCCGGCCTGCCCCGCGTTGATCCAGTTGCGCGGCTTGCTGACCTTGAGGAACTGGGCCGCGGCGATTTGCGACAGACCGATGGTGGTCACGTAACGCACGTTGTCGCCGAAAGCCTCGACCATCTCCCGGTACACCCGCTGCGGCTTGATCGGCACGTTGTCGAAATCGCTCTTGCGCAGCATGGTCTGCTTGCGTGCGAGGCAGTCGGCGGCCCAGGCGCTGCGGTCTTTCAGGCGCCGCGCCGCCTGGCGCTCGCGCGCGACCTGCACGAACAACTCCAGCGCCACGCGGGCGTCCGACGCAATGCCCAGATCGGGCATGAACACGCGGCCGATCTGGGTCGGCTCGATGTCCACATGCACGAACTTGCGCCCCTTGGTGTAGACCTCGACCGAGCCGGTGTGGCGGTTGGCCCAGCGGTTGCCGATGCCCAGGACGAAGTCCGACGCCAGCATGGTGGCGTTGCCGTAGCGGTGGCTGGTCTGCAGCCCGACCATGCCGGCCATCAGCGGATGGTCGTCGGCAATCGCGCCCCAGGCCATGAGCGTGGGCACCACCGGCACACCGGTGAGTTCGGCGAACTCCACCAGCAGTTCGGCGGCGTCGGCGTTGATCACGCCACCACCGGCGACGATCAGCGGCCGCTCGGCGGCCTCCAGCATGTCGAGCGCCCGCTCGATCTGCGCCCTGGTGGCCCGCGGCTTGTGCACCGGCAGGGGCTCGTACAGGTCGGGGTCGAACTCGATCTGCGCCATTTGCACGTCGAACGGCAGGTCGATCAGCACCGGGCCGGGGCGGCCGGAGCGCATCAGGTGGAAAGCTTGCTGGAACACGCCGGGGATCTGCGCCGGCTCGCGCACCGTGACCGACATCTTCGTCACCGGCTTGGCGATGGACTCGATATCCACCGCCTGGAAGTCTTCCTTGTACAGCCGCGCGCGCGGCGCCTGGCCGGTGATGCACAGAATGGGAATGGAGTCGGCGCTGGCCGAGTACAGGCCGGTGATCATGTCGGTGCCGGCAGGCCCCGACGTGCCGATGCACACGCCGATATTGCCGGGCGCGGCACGGGTGTAGCCCTCGGCCATGTGCGAGGCGGCCTCCACATGCCGCGCCAGCACATGGGCGATGGAGCCGCGCTTGCGCAGCGCGTTGTAGAACGGGTTGATGGCGGCACCGGGCACGCCGAAGGCCTGGTGAATGCCTTCCTTTTCGAGGATGCAGACGGCGGCTTCCGCAGCGGACATTTTGGGCATGAATCGTCTCCTGAAACTGCACGGCGCACAATGGTGCGGATGACCCGAGACGCAAGCGGCTCGTGTCGTACAGCAGGACTTTAGGCAGAAACGCCGCATCGAAAAAGACGACGGAAGGCGAAAGATTGCCAACCTGCGCGTGGGTAATGCGGGTCGGGCTGGTGTTTTTTCGGCCTTTCAAGGTCAGGTTCGATGGCAGGGGCAGGCCCTTGGCGCGCGCTGCGACGGCATGGCCCCGCGGCGCGCCGCTCGCGCCAATGCGCCAGGGATTGCGCCCTGCAGATCACCGCTTCGGGGAACTGGATTCGCGCGCCGCGTCCGTGGCGGCACGCCACACGCGCGCGCGGGACGGGTCAACGCGCAGGCAGGGTCAACGCTCGCTCCAGAGCTTGCCGCCCGTGGCCCAGTGCGCCCGGGCCACCTCGTTCAGGATGATGTCCACCGCCTCGGGCGAACACTTCAGCGTGTCCACCACAGCCTGAGTGATGGTCTCGACGAGTTGCTTTTTGACTTCAGGGCTGCGCCCCTCGAACAGATCGATGCGGATGGCGGGCATGGTTGAATCTCGGTTGGGTTGTCGTGAGTCCCCCAGAGGGGAATGCTGCAGCATGCATTCTGGCTGAAGGTGCAAGGGTTCGCTGCCGGATCTGGCCGGACGACGTCTTCGGGACGCTCGGTCCGCCGGGCCCGCGATGGCCACTACGATCCGACCTGCGCCTCGATTTGCCCTTCGCCCCCGAGCGCGGCAGGAGAACCCGAGGGGCCCCCTCGTTCCCGAGAACATTCAGCCGCATGCAGCCCGAAAACTTCGACAAACCCCTGGACGCCATCGTTGCCGCGGTTCAGTTGCCCCACGTCAGCGACGCCGAGTTTGAATCTTCACTGGCCGAACTGCGCGATCTGGCCAAGACCCTGGGTTACAAGGTGGTGCAGAGCTTCGTGCAAAAACGCGCCAGCTTCGACACCACCGCCTACCTTGGCGCGGGCAAGCGCGAGGAGATCGGCGCCTACGTCACGCGCCACGCCGACACCGCGCGCGACACCGCTCCGGGCCATGCCACCAACCCGCAGGCCGACGGCATCGAGGTGCTGCTGATCGATCACGAAATCTCGCCATCGCAGGCCCGCAATCTGGAAAAAGCTGTGGGCTGCGCGGTGATGGACCGCACCATGGTCATCCTCGAAATTTTTCATCGCAACGCCCGCTCCAGCGCTGCCCGCGCCCAGGTGGAAATCGCGCGCCTCGGCTACATGGCGCCGCGCCTGCGCGAGGCGGCCAAGCTCGCCGGGCCGCAAGGGCGCCAACGCAGCGGCACCGGTGGCCGTGGCGCCGGAGAGTCACACACCGAACTCGACCGTCGCAAGGTGCGCGACCGCATTGCCGAACTGCAGCTCGACATCGACGCCATGGACGTGGAGCGCCAGACCCAGCGCGCCCGCCGCCAGCAGGGCCAGGGCTTGGCCAGCGTGGCACTGGTGGGCTACACCAACGCCGGCAAATCCACACTGATGCGGGCGCTGACCGGCAGCGACGTGCTCATCGCCAACAAGCTGTTCGCCACCCTCGACACCACCGTGCGCACCCTTCACCCCGAGAGCGTGCCGCGGGTGCTGGTGAGCGACACCGTGGGCTTCATCAAGAACTTGCCCCACGGCCTGGTGAGCTCGTTCAAGTCCACCCTGGACGAAGCCCTCGACGCCGCCCTGTTGCTGCACGTCATCGACGCCAGCGACCCCGGCTTCAAGCGCCAACTCCAGGTCACCGACGAGGTTCTGGCCGAGATCGGCGCGCACGAGGTGCCGCGCATTCGGGTGTTCAACAAGATCGACCATGTCGGCGATGCCACGGCGCAGGCCGCTTGCGAGGCGGAACTGCGCGCGCATGACCCCAACTGCGTGGTGATGAGCGCGCGCCGCCCCGAGGACGTGGCGCGCTTGCACCGCCGGATCGTGGCGTTTTTCCAGAAGGATCTGGTCGAAGCCGAACTGCGCCTGCCCTGGTCGGCGCAGCCGTTGCGCCGTGACATCTACGCGCAGTGCGAGGTCCTGGGCGAACACGCCGACGAAGACGGTGCCATTTTCCGGGTGCGCGCAGAGCCATCCACCATCCGGAGCTTGCGCGAACGCCTCGAGCCGTGACGGCTGGCGCAGCCGCAGGCGGTCGGTGCGCGGTGTGACCGACGGTGG
>JAJZDV010000124.1 GCA_021846025.1 Pseudomonadota bacterium | reverse complement strand
CGGTCGGCCGTTCGTCGCATGCGACGCCCGCCCGCCGCCGTGGACAACCGCTGCAGCATGGACTTCAACCCGCAGCCGATCCACTTATCTCACCCCGGATCGTGTTCAAACAAGCGGGGCCACCTCTCTTGTCGCGAAGCTGGAAAACGCGGATTCTGACTCACCCTAAATGCCGTGCAAAGAACGCCAGGCTGCGCTGCAGCGCCAACTGGGCGCTGGGGGCGTCGAAGCTGGCGCGGGCGTCGCAGTTGAAGCCGTGGTCGGCGTCGTACACATGGAACCCGGCGGTGGGGTTGGCGGCCCGCACCTTCTCGCGGTCGGCTTCGCTGATGTGCGCATCTTTCAAGCCGTAGTGGAACAGCAGCGGTGCCGTGGCCTGTTCGCCGACGAGTTGCACGTTGCGGCCACCGTAATAGCTCACGGCCGGCAGGCCCAGGCGGATGGCCGCGAGGTAGGCGATGGAGCCGCCCCAGCAGTAGCCGACGACGCCGACCTTGCCCGCACCGGCCACGGCCTTGGCGGCGGCCTGGACGCTGGCCAGGGCTTTGTCGAAACCGACTTTGCCCACCAGATCCAGGCCCTTTTGCATGCCGGCCTGGTCGTAGCCCAGTTCCACCCCCTTTTCCGCGGAATCGAACACCGCCGGGGCGATGGCGGTGTAGCCGGCCTGGGCGTAGCGGTCGGCGACGCTGCGAATGTGCGCATTGACGCCAAAAATTTCCTGCACGACGACGATGCCGCCCTTCGAGGGGCTGCTGGGCTCGGCCAGGTAAGCGTTCAGGTGTTGTCCGTCGGTCGTGTCGAGTTCGATGATCTTGCCCATGAGAAGAATCTCCGTCAGGTTGTGGCCCGCACCATGCGGGTGATCCGGGCGGAATTTTCGCGGGCCGGGCGATTGTGTGCAGATGTCACTTCGCATAGACCCATGGTTTGCTGCGTCGGGCAACGGCTGCCGCTCAGAACATGGCGGAGCGCAGGGCGCGGGCACAGCGCAGCGCTTGCTGGGCATAGGCGCCGCCGAACAGCAGGGCGTGATTGAGCAGGTGGTAGAGCTGGTACAGCCCGCGACGCCGGATGTAGCCCTCATGCAGCGCAAAGCCGGACTGGTAAGCGGACCAGAACCCGGCTGGCGGACTGCCGAACAGGTCCATCATCGCCAGTTCGGCCTCGGCGTCCGACACCGACACCGCGGGGTCGTAGATCACCGGCTCGCCATTGGTCAGCATCGCCCAGTTGCCGCTCCACAAGTCACCGTGGATCAGGCTGGGACGGGGTTGGTGGCCGTCGGCAAAGTAGGTGTGCAGGCCGTCGCTCACCGCGTCCACCTCCTCCAGCAGCACCTGACCCACGCCTTTGCGCGCCAGGCCTTGGCGCATCGGCAGCAGGCGCTTGTCGCGCCAGAAGGCGATCCAGTCGGTGAGGGTTGCGCCCGCGCTCCAGTCGTTGCGCTGCGCGCTGGCGCCGATGAAGTTGTCCCGACCCCAGCCGAAGCGCGGCTGGGTGGCCGCATGCAGGCCCGAGAGACGCTCCCCCAGACGTTGGCCGAAGCCGGAGTCGGGGGAGGCGAAGTCGAGCCAGTCAAGCGCCAGCAAGCCGTGCTCATGGCTGAGGTTGAAGGCCGCCACCGTGGGCACGGCGATGGCGCGGCTGGCCTTGAGCGCGAGCAGCCCTTCGCCTTCGGCACGCAGCATGGCGGCCTGCGCTGCCGGCGCGGTCTTCACGAACAGGCGCATGCCGTCTGCGTCCTGCGCTCTCCAGGTGCCGCAAAAACCGCTGGCATGCATGGCCTGCGCCGACCAACTGCCGCCGAATTCGGCGTGGAGAGTGTCGCCCAGAGTGCTCGCGTCCATGCTCGGATTGTCGGTCAGCGCCGAGGCTTGAGCGGCCGTTCAGGCGGCGGCTTGCTGGCGCAACAGACGCCCGAGATAGCGCCCGGTGAGCGATTCGCTGTTGTCCGCAAGCTCCGCCGGGGTGCCCGCGGCGACGATGCGGCCACCGCCCGAGCCGCCCTCGGGGCCGAGGTCGAGCACCCAGTCGGCACTGGCGATCACGTCCAGGTTGTGCTCGATGACGACGATGGTGTTGCCGGCATCGCGCAGACGCAGCAGTACCTTGAGCAGCAGGTCGATATCGGCGAAGTGCAGGCCGGTGGTGGGTTCGTCGAGGATGTAGAGCGTGCGGCCGGTGTCGCGTTTGGAGAGTTCCAGCGCCAGCTTGACGCGCTGGGCTTCGCCGCCCGACAAGGTGGTGGCGCTCTGCCCCAGACGGATGTAGCCCAGGCCCACTTCCTGCAGGGTCTGCAGCTTGCGGGCGATGGCCGGCAGCGCGCTGAAATGCTCCAGTCCCTGGTCCACGGTGAGGTCCAGCACCTGGGCGATGTTCAGTCCATGCCAGGTCACGTCCAGGGTTTCGCGGTTGTAGCGCTTGCCGTGGCAGACGTCGCACGGCACGTACAGGTCGGGCAGGAAATGCATCTCCACCTTCACCAGGCCGTCGCCCTGGCAGGCCTCGCAGCGCCCGCCTTTGACGTTGAAGGAGAAGCGCCCGGCGTCGTAGCCGCGCTCGCGCGACACATTGGTTTGGGCGAACAGCTCGCGCAGCGGCGTGAACAGGCCGGTGTAGGTGGCCGGGTTGCTGCGGGGCGTGCGGCCCAGCGGCGATTGATCGACGGCGATGACCTTGTCCAGCCGCTCCAGTCCGTGCAGCGCGACGAACGGCGCGGGCTCGGTGTGGGCACCATTCAGCGCGGCGGCGCAGGCGGCGTACAGCGTGTCGTTCACCAGAGTGGATTTGCCCGATCCGGACACGCCGGCCACCGCCGTGAACAGGCCCAGCGGAATGCGCGCGGTGACGTCGTGCAGATTGTTGCCGCGAGCCCCGCTCAGCTCCAGCCAGTGCTCGCCCGGCGGGCAGCGGCTGCCGCCGGGGGCGATGCGCTTGCGCCCGGACAGATAGGCGCCGGTGAGCGAACAGGGGTCGTGCGTGATGTGCGCGGCGGTACCCTGGGACACCACCACGCCGCCATGCGCGCCGGCGCCCGGGCCCATGTCGATGACGTGGTCGGCGCAGCGGATCATGTCTTCGTCGTGCTCCACCACCAGCACGCTGTTGCCGAGGTCGCGCAGGCGTTTGAGCATGGCGATGAGCCGGTCGTTGTCGCGCTGGTGCAGTCCGATGCTGGGCTCGTCGAGCACATACATCACCCCGGTGAGGCCGGAGCCGATCTGCGATGCCAGGCGGATACGCTGCGCCTCGCCGCCCGAGAGCGTGTCGGCACTGCGCTCCAGCGTCAGATAGCTCAGGCCGACATCGTTGAGAAACCGCAGCCGGGTGGCGATTTCGCGCACGATGCGCGCGGCGATCTCGGCCCTGGCACCCTCCAGCGCCAGCGCATCGAACCAGAGCTGCGCCTGCTTGAGCGTCATGCGCCCCAGCTCCGGCAGTGCCAGGGCGCCCACGCGCACCAGACGCGCCTCGCGCTTGAGCCGGCTGCCGCCGCACTCGGGGCAGACATGCACGCTGCGCAGGCGCGACAGTTCCTCGCGCACGGCCACCGTGTCGGTCTCGCGCCAGCGCCGCTCCAGGTTCGGCAGGACGCCTTCGAACGGATGCCTGCGGCTCACCGCCTTGCCCTTGGGGTCCAGGCTGGTGAACGTGATGGCTTCGCTGCCCGTGCCATGCAGCAGGCGCTGGCGCGCCGCGTCCGGCAGTTGCTCGAACGCGGTGTCGAGATTGAAGCGGTCGTGTGCCGCCAGTGCCTGCAACTGCTCGTGGTAGAAGCGGTTGCGCCGGTCCCAGCCGCGAATGGCGCCGCTGGCCAGGCTCAGCTCGGGATGGGCCACCACCAGCGCAGCGTCGAACACGTCGAGTTGTCCGAGGCCGTCGCAACGCGGGCAGGCGCCCACCGGGTTGTTGAAGGAAAACAGCCGTGGCTCCAGTTCGGGCAGGGCGGTGGCGCAAATGGGGCAGGCGAAGCGGCTGTTGAAGCTCTGTTCCGCGCCGCTGTCCAGGTCGAGCGCAATGGCGCGACCGTCGCTCAGGCGCAGCGCGGCTTCGAGGCTTTCGGCCAGGCGCTGGCGAATGTCGCCGCCGGTCTTCAAACGGTCCACCACCACGTCCATGTCGTGCCGGCTGCCATCGTCCAGCGGTGGCAGCTGGTCGGCTTCGACGACGACGCCGTCGAGGCGAAAGCGCACGTAGCCCTGCGCCCGCAGCGCCGCCAGCAACTCGGCATGGCCACCCTTGCGGCCGTCCACCACCGGGGCCAGCAATGCCAGTTTCTGCCCTGGCGGGCGCGCCGTCAGGGCATCCACCATTTGCGACACGGTCTGCGCCTGCAACGCCTGCTCGGGATGGTTGGGGCAATGCGGCGTGCCGACGCGCGCCCACAGCAGACGCACGTAGTCGTAAATCTCGGTGACGGTTCCCACGGTGGAGCGGGGGTTGTGGCTGGCGGACTTTTGCTCGATGGAGATGGCCGGCGCCAGGCCTTCGATCACGTCCACGTCAGGCTTGTCCATGCGCTGCAGGAACTGTCGCGCATAAGCCGAAAGGCTTTCCACGTAGCGCCGCTGGCCCTCGGCATAGAGCGTGTCGAACGCCAGCGACGACTTGCCCGAACCCGACAGTCCGGTGATGACCACGAGCTGGTTGCGCGGAATGTCGAGCGAGATGTTTTTCAGGTTGTGGGTGCGCGCCCCGCGCACGCGAATGCAGGGCACCTCCGGCGGTGGTGTCGAGGGCGCCGTTTCTGCCGCAGCCGGCACGCCGTGCTGCGGCGTGGTGGACGGCGGGGCGATGAGGGCGAGGCGGTCTTGGGCGGTCATGGAGTCGAAGCAGGACAACATGCAACTATAGGCGCGCAAGCCCTACCCGCGCACCCATGCGGCCGGGCTGCCGGGATGTGCCGCCGCCGCGGCCTCGGCTCGGGCGTGGCCTGGGGCCGCTGTCGGCATGCAAGACATGCAACGAGCTGTAAAACCAAGGAGTTTCCCGACCACATGGGCGACTCGCCGGCGCTGGGTGGGCGAAAATCCTGCCTGCACCCCTTTCGGCCACGCGCGTTCGAGCCCGCAGCCGCGCTCGAACGCGCGCTGGAGGGGCTGGCCGTTCTCCTTGCGGCCTCGTCGCCTCACCTCCAACAACTCCATGTCCGCCACCACCAACCACGACCAAGCCCCTTCCGTGCCGCCACGGCCTTGGGGCATGACCGCGCTCGAGCGCCGCGCCAGCCTCAGCCTGGCTTCCATCTACGGCCTGCGCATGCTGGGGTTGTTTTTCATCCTTCCGGTGTTCGCGGTGTATGCACAGACCCTGCCGCAAGGCCACGACAAGCTGCTGGTCGGACTCGCCCTCGGGGTGTACGGCCTGACGCAGGCGCTGATGCAGATTCCCTTCGGCATGGCCAGCGACCATTTCGGGCGCAAGCCGGTGATGGTCTTCGGGCTCCTCATTTTCGCCGCCGGCTCCTTCGTCGCCGGACACAGCAACGATCTGCACCTCATCATCGTCGGCCGCGCCATTCAGGGCGCCGGCGCCATTTCCGCCGCCATCTCGGCCATGATCGCCGACTCCACCCGCGAGCAGCACCGCACCAAGGCCATGGCCATGGTCGGCATGACCATCGGCCTGTCCTTCATCGTCTCGCTCATCTTCGGTCCGCCCATCTACCACGCCATTTCGGTCCCAGGCATGTTCAATCTCACCGGCATTCTGGCCGTGCTGGCGATTGCCGTGGTCATCTGGGTCGTGCCCAGCGCCCCCATGGTGCGCAACGCCGAGGAGTTGCAGGGCCATGGCGCGCGCGCGGTGCTCACCCCCGCGCTCATCAAGCTGAACTTCTCCATCTTCGTGGTCAATTTTCTGCAGGTCAGCATGTTCGTGGTGGTGCCGGTCGCCCTGGTGAAGTACGCCGGGATTGCGTTGCCGCACCACTGGATGGTCTACCTGCCGGTCACCCTCGTGTCCTTCGCCCTGGCCATCCCCGGCATCATCTGGGCCGAGAAATATGGCTACATGAAAGCCGTGTTCGTCGGCGCCGTGGCGCTTCTGGTGCTGACCATGGTGGGCTTGGCCTTTGGCTACAGGCACCCGCTGGGCTTGATCGCCGGGCTGTTCTTTTTTTTCCTTGCCTTCAATGTGATGGAGGCGCTGCTGCCCTCGCTGGTGTCGCGCACCGCGCCGCCCGGCCGCAAGGGACTGGCCATGGGGTTCTACAACACCGGGCAGTCGCTCGGGCTGTTCGCCGGCGGCGGCACCGCGGGTCTGCTGGCGCAAAACGTCAACCGCGAGGCGGTGTTCCTGGCGGCCGCGCTGCTGGCCCTGGTGTGGCTGGTGGTGTCCCTGACGATCACTCCGCCGGCTCCGCGCCGCAGAATGCTCGAGCCCGCCGAGGCGGGCTGATTGACCCCGGCTGCAGGCCGGCGCGGCTGCGCTGTCTCGCACAATTGGCCGGCATCAAGCGTGCCGCGCTGGCGCCTGGGTCGAACGGTGCAGCTTGGCGCTATCCTTGCTTTCTGACATCCCGGCGGCTGTGCGCCGTCGGCAAAACCCCGCGGCGCGGGCAACTCACCCAGCATCAGGATTCGCTATGGCCTCCGTCAACAAAGTCATCCTCATCGGCAACCTCGGCCGTGATCCCGAAATACGCTACGCCCCCTCGGGCGCAGCGGTGTGCAACGTCGCCATTGCCACCACGCGGCAATGGAAGGACAAGGCCGGCGAGAAAAAGGAGGAAACCGAATGGCACCGCGTGGTGTTCTACGACCGTCTGGCCGAGATTGCCGGGGAGTACCTGAAAAAAGGCCGCCCGGTGTACGTCGAAGGCCGCCTGAAATACGGCAAGTACACCGACAAGGACGGCATCGAGCGCTACACCACCGATATCGTCGCCACCGAAATGCAACTGCTCGGTGGCCGTGAGGGGGCCGCAGGCGGCGGCAGCGATGAGGACGGCAGTTACAGCCGCAGCCGCGAAGCGACTCCAAGCCGTGCCGCACCCAGTCGCGCTCCGACTCCGGCCAGCAGCAAACCGGCCGGGAATTTCGACGACATGGACGACGACATTCCGTTCTAGACTGGAATTTTCTTAGATTGCCAACAAAAAGTCCCGCAGCATAGTTGCTGCGGGACTTTTTTTATTGTTTACACCGCTTTGAGACATCTGATAAATTTTTGTCTTATCAGACACACCTTATAAGGTGTAAACATGGCTATTGGGTATCGCGTCGAAGACCTGCGGCTCGAATCAGGTGAACGATTGCCGTTGCTGGTCAATGCAGTCTCCGGCATTCCGCTATGGGAGCCGACGCTCTTCGTTGTCACGCAGCTCCGAGCGACCAATCGCGAAGCACGTTGATTGCAAATGCGCCTTGTACCTATCGTATCCGGGACGTCGCCCCAGGCGTCTAAGAAAAATTGCGCCCGCGGTTGGAGCGCTTTCGCTCCAGAGCGGACATCCCGGGCTTCAACGCGACGGGCGGCACTGGCCGATGACCAGTCACACAACGCGCGGTGGCAGGCATGCGTGGAGGTCGAAGGATGGCGCCAATGGCGGCGCTTTGGTCGTCAAAGCGGCCCCCAGCGGTCCCCAATTTCCCGCCGGAGCCGACCCACCACAGCCGGTCTGACGCCGTGGCACCGTCGAAGGCGGCGCATGACTGCTCTGGCCGCGCACCATCAGATTAGTCTCTCGGCTTAGCGGCCTCAGGATCTTGCC
>JAJZDV010000005.1:23543-52621 GCA_021846025.1 Pseudomonadota bacterium | reverse complement strand
ACGCTCACGAACGTCCTGCCCAGTGCCCTGACCAATGTGACCTGGTCCTGCACCGCGAGCGCAGGCTCCAGTTGTCCGGCTGCGGCAAGCGCCGGCACGATTGCCGGCAGCAGCTTCAGCGTGAGCGGCATCAAGCTCGCCCTCGTGGGCAATGCCACCTTCACCATCCAGGGGCAGGTTCCGGCGGGCACCACCAGTGCGCTCAGCAATGTGGCCAGCATCAGCACGACGGAATTCACCGATGCCTACGCGAGCAACAACAGCACGAGTCTGGTGTCCACCATCAACACCAACCCGGCCACGACCAGTCTGAACCTTGCCCAGGTGCCGCAGACCCTCAACTCCATCGGGGTGAACGCGGTGAAGGGGGCCGTGGTTCAAACCTCCACCCAGATCTACCTCGGCCAGTACCACCCGGCGAACTGGTGGGGGCAGTTGTTCGCCTACCCGCTCGGAGCCAACAGCAGCAACAGGCTTGCCGCCAGCTCGACCCCCAACTGGGATGCAGCATGCGAACTGAACGGGTCTCCCTGCCTGTCGCCGCCGACGCCGGCAGCGAGCTATCTGTCCTCAGGAGCACAAACCCCGACCAGCCGTGCGATGTTGACCTGGAACGGCAGCCAAGGCGTTGCCTTCGCCTACGGCAGCTTGAGCAGTGCGCAGCAGACGGTTCTGAACAATGATCCGGTGTTGAGCGGAACGTCGCTCACTGGCGCCGACGTGGTGAATTTTCTGCGTGGAGACCGCAGCAAGGAGCAAAGCCAGGGCGGCCCATTTCGCACCCGCACCAGCGTGCTTGGCGACATCGTCGGCTCCAGCCCGGTCTGGGTCGGGCCGCCGAGTCTGAGTTACCCGACATCCTGGGGGGACGCGCTGTACACCAGCCTGACACCGGCTGAAAACGCAACAGGCAACAGCTACGGCAGCTTTGTCTCGACCAACCAGCCCCGGCAGCATGTCGTCTACGCCGGCAGCAACGATGGCTTCGTCCACGGTTTCGCGGCAGGCAACTACACCTCGACCGGGGCGTTCAACACCGCCACGAATAACGGCAAGGAATTGATCGCCTATATGCCGAGCACCGTGCTCAGCCAGATCGCGAGCAACCCCACGGGCACGCCGATCAACAGCAACTTCAACTTCACCGCTCCGGGATACACGCACCGCTATTTCGTCGATGCCACGCCCGGCACCGGCGATCTCTATTACAACGGCGCCTGGCACACCTGGCTGGTGGGAGGGCTGGGCGGTGGCGGGCAGGGTGTCTATGCCCTCGACATCACGAATCCCGCGGGCTTCAACCCGAGCAATGCGTCGACGCTCGTGGTGAAGGAGCTCAACCTGAGCAACCTCACCTGCGCCAACAATGCCAATTGCAAGAACGATCTGGGCTACAGCTACGGCACGCCCATCGTCCGCCGCATGCACAACGGCGACTGGGCGGTGATTTTCGGCAACGGCTACAACAGCAGCACCGGGACCGCGGCCATTTTCATCGCCACCGTGAAGAACGGTGCCTCGGGCACCAACCCGAGCGGCCAGACCGGGGCCATTTACGAACTGGACACGGGCGCAGGTCCGAATTCCGACCCGACCGGCCAGCACCGTGCCAACGGCATCAACTACGTCACCTCGGCCGATCTGGACGGCGACCACGTCATCGATTACCTGTATGCCGGCGACCTGTTCGGCAACCTCTGGCGATTCGACGTGAGCGGCTGCAACCCCCCGGGCGTGACCACCACCGGCTGCACCGCTTCGGGCGGATGGGCTGTCTCGACGTTCGGCGGCACGGCGGCAAAGGCGCTGTTCTCTGCCAGGAACGCCTCGTCCACGGCGCAGCCCATCACCACGCAAGTGCAAGTGCTCTCGGTGCCTTCACGCGTGGGGCAACCGCGCATCGAAGTGATGTTCGGCACCGGCAAGAATATTGAAACCGCCGATCAGCTGCCGAACAATTCGCCCACCGGCGTGCAGAGCATCTACGGTGTCTGGGATTGGGGCATGACGGGCTGGAACGCGCAGTCCCAGGCACAGTACGCATCCTTGAGCGGCACCCAGAGCATGGACCGCAGCGTCATGCAGCAACAAACGGTGCAGGGCGCTTATGACCCCACCGGCCAGGCGTTTGCCGGCACGGGAACCGGATACCGGACCCTGACCACCAACCCCGTGTGCTGGAAGAATTCGTCGACCTGCCCCAGCAACAACAACCAGCTGGGTTTTTATCTCGACTTGCCCGGTTCCGGCGAAAGCATCATCTACAACCCGACGTTCGCGTTCGGCACCTTCATCGTCAACAGCACCATTCCCTCGCCCAATTCGCAAGGCTTGAGTTGTTACGCCCCGGCGCCGCCCGGTGGATGGACCATGGCGATCAATCCGCTCAATGGCGGCGCCTTGCCCAATTCCGTTTTCGCCAACAGCATCGGCAACTTCGTCACCATCGGCGGCCAGACCGTCAGTGGCATGTACCTGAACGCGGTGGGCTCCCCGAGTTTCGTCACCTACCAAGGCAAGCCTTACATGATCAACCAGGACAACAGTGGCAATCCCAATGTGCAGCAGATCAACCCGGCGCCCAACGGCACCGGCCAGCGCCTGACCTGGACGGAACTGCGCTGAACGGAGCCCAGGAGGCATGATGAACGCTCGTCAAACCCAGCGGGGCTTCACCCTCATGGAACTCATGATCGTGGTGGTGGTGGTCGCCATCCTGAGCGCCATTGCACTGCCGGTCTACCAGGACTCGGTGCGCAAGTCGCGCCGCACCGCGGCCAAGACGGCGGTGCTGGACCTGGCCAGTCGTGAAGAACGGTTTTACACCACCAACAACGCTTACTCGGCCACGGCCGCGAACCTGGGTTATGGCGCGCTGCCGGCAGCCGTTCCGGACGCAGCGACCAACTACTTCCAGCTCAGCGTCACGGTGAACAACACCACCAACCCGCCGTCGTTCACGGCGACAGCCACGGCTCAAGGCGACCAGCAGAACGATGGCTGCGGCAATTTTTCGGTCAACGCGCTCGGCGTGAAAACCGTCAGCGGCACCCTGCCTGTCAGCACTTGTTGGTGAGCAAGCCGGTCGGCTGCTCGGCCGCGGCCGCAGCCAGGGCGCAGGGACATCAACGCACGGCGGGTTGCACCAGCGCGCTCGCCGTGTTCCGGCAGCGCCGCTGGGCGCGTGGCGCCATTGGTGCGCAAGCCCACGACTACACTGCCGCCCATGCAAGCACCTCCAGCCTCCATTGTCATTCTCATCTCCGGCCGCGGCACCAATATGCAAGCCATCGTGCGCGCCTGCAGGGCCGAAGCCTGGCCGGCGCGGGTGGCCGCCGTCATCAGCGACCGGCCGGATGCCACTGGACTGGGCTTCGCTCGCGAGCTGGGCGTTGCCACACACGTGATCGATCACCGCCAGGCCTCGAGCCGCGAGGCGTTCGAGGCCGCGCTGGCCGCGTGCATCGACACCTGTGCGCCGAAGGCGGTTGCCCTGGCCGGTTTCATGCGCGTGCTCACGCCGGGTTTTGTGCGTCGCTATGCCGACCGCCTGATCAACGTCCACCCCTCGCTTTTGCCCGCGTTCCCGGGCCTGGGAACACACCGGCGCGCGCTCGATGCCGGGGTGAGGTGGCATGGTGCCACGGTGCACCTGGTCACGCCCGAGGTGGACCACGGCCCCATCGTTGCCCAGACCGCGGTGCCTGTGCTGGACGACGACACCGAAGAATCCCTGGCTGCGCGCGTGCTGGACCAGGAGCACCGCATGTATCCCGCCGCGGTGCGAGCTCTGGTGGAAGGGCGCCTGCAGGTCGAGGGCCAGCATGTGCGGGTTCTGCCAGTGCCTTGCATCCCAACCCGTCAGGAAACAGTGTGAAGCCGCGTGCGCTGGTCAGTACCGCGCGCGAGTTGTTGCGCGTGGTGTTGCGCTTCGAGTTGCCGGCCGATGTCGTCATCTCGCGCTATTTCCGCGCCCATCCCCAGCTTGGCCTGCGTGATCGGCATGTCCTGGCTGAGAGCTGCTACCAGATCGTGCGCAATCTGCGCCTCTACCGTCACCTGGCGCAAGGCGCAGGCGGCGCGCAGGATTTGCATCTGCTCGTGCTCGGCTGGCAGGGCGACGCCCATGGCCAGCTCGACGAAGCCTTTGCCGCCGAGTTACTGGCTTGGCGCGAGGAGATGCTCAAGCTCGACCTGTCCACCCTGCCGCCCGAATTGCGCTTCAGCCAACCCGACTGGATGGCCCGGGCGCTGCTGGACCGTGGCGATCTGGAGGGCGATGAATTCAAGGCCCTGGCCCAAAGCCTGTTGCAGCCGGCTCCGCTGGATTTGCGCGTCAACCTGCTCAAGTCCACACGCGAGGCGGCTCTGGCCGAATTGCGCAGCCTGGGGCTTGCCTGCGACGTCATGCGTTATTCGCCCTGGGGCTTGCGCGTGCAGGGCAAGCCGGCGCTCAACCGCTCGAGCCTGTTCACCGAAGGCGCCATTGAAGTGCAGGACGAAGGCAGCCAGTTGCTGGCTTTGCTGCTCGCACCCCGGCGCGGCGAGATGGTGGCCGACTTTTGTGCCGGCGCCGGTGGCAAGACCCTGGCATTGGGCGCGATGATGCGCAACTCCGGCCGGCTCTATGCCTTCGACGTGGCCGAGCACCGCCTCGACAAACTGCGCCCGCGCCTGGCGCGAAGTGGCTTGTCGAACGTCTACCCGGTGGTCATCGCCCATGAGCGTGACGACCGCATCCAGCGCCTGGCCGGGAAGCTCGATCGCGTGCTGGTGGACGCTCCTTGCACCGGCACCGGGACCCTGCGCCGCAACCCCGACCTGAAATGGCGTCTGCACGAAACCGACGTCCCCAAGTTGGCGGTGCAGCAGGCCTCCATCTTGAAATCGGCGGCAACGCTGCTCAAACCCGGCGGGCGTCTGGTCTATGCCACCTGCAGCCTTCTGGCAGCCGAGAACAGGGACATCGTGACGCGATTCCTGTCCGAGCGCAGCGACTTCACGCTCCATGACGCCACCGAAGTCCTGTCGCATCAGCAAGTGAACTTCAACCCCGGGGCGGGCAACCCGATGCTGGAATTGTTCCCCCACCGTCACGGTACCGATGGCTTTTTTGCCGCGGTGATGCAACGCGACTGAACCCTGCCACCGGTGCTGCCAGCCATGCCGGCATGGCAGCGCGTTCCCACGCCCCGGCACTCCGGCTTCGGGTGCATGTCCTTGTTTCGCGGCAGGTCAGTCCGGGACTTAAAATAGGGTCACTGGACAACGGCGCGCGAATTCCTTCCGCGCGTTCGGGTCGTCGCTTGGTGAGTCCACCCTCACGTTTGAAGTCTTACGGATTGCAAGAACCATGTTGAATGATGTCTTGAATTGGGCGGGACATGGCGTGTTGCATGCAGACGCATGGCAACTCGTGCTCTACACCCTGGTGGTGACCCACATCACCATCGTCGCCGTCACGGTGTTCCTGCACCGCTCGCAGGCCCACCGTGCCTTGGATCTGCACCCGGCGGTGATGCATTTTTTCCGCCTGTGGCTCTGGCTCACCACCGGAATGGTGACCAAGGAATGGGTGGCCATCCACCGCAAACACCACGCCCGATGCGAAACCGTGGACGATCCGCACAGTCCTGTCACGCGCGGCATTTCCACGGTCATGTTGCGCGGCTCGGAGTTGTACCGGGTCGAATCGAAAAATCAGGAAACCCTCGCCAAATTCGGCCACGGCACGCCCGACGACTGGCTGGAGCGCAAGGTCTATTCGCGCTTTGCCTGGCAGGGTGTGGGCATCACCCTCATCGCCAATGTCCTCATGTTCGGCGCCATCGGCGGCACCATCTGGGCGGTGCAGATGCTGTGGATTCCGATCTGGGCAGCGGGCGTCATCAACGGTCTCGGCCACTGGTGGGGTTATCGCAACTACGCCAGCCGCGACAACAGCCGCAATGTCTTCCCCTGGGGCATTCTCATCGGGGGTGAGGAACTGCACAACAACCATCACACCTATCCGACGTCGGCCAAACTCTCGCTCAAGTGGTGGGAGCTCGACATTGGCTGGGCCTACATCCGTCTGCTCTCCTGGTTCGGTCTGGCCGAGGCGCGCAAGCTGCCACCGCACGCCAAGATCGGCGCGCTGCGCCCGCATGTGGATCTGGCGCTGGTGCAGACCGTCATCACCAATCGCTACGACCTCATGGCGCGCTACGCCCGCGAGATCAAGCGCGCGATGCATGCTGAACTGCTGCGTGCCCAGGCCGGTATCCGCTCGCAGGGCGCAGGTTCGCGCGGGCAATGGGCAGCATTGCGCGCCGCGCGCAAACTCATCACGCGCGAGCGCGAGACCCTGGATGCGAAATCGCTCGCCGTGGTCGACGCCGCCGCACAGAACAGCCCGGTGATCGACAAGCTGCTGCACATGCGCGAAGACCTCAAGACCGTTTGGGAGCATTCCTCGGCTTCGGCTGAGCAAGTCCGCCTGCATTTGCAGGACTGGTGCCAGCGGGCCGAGCAAAGCGGCATTGCGGCGCTGCAGAACATGTCGCTCCGTTTACGCAGCTACCAGACTTGATCGTGTCCCGGCCGTGACGCAGGGGCGGCGATACCGCATGCCATGGATCGCGCGCCGGATGCCGTGAACGGCGCCCGGGTCGGGGGGCCGATTACTGCAACTGTTGCTGCAACACTTTGAGAATGTTCTGCGCGGACTGCTGGCTGCCGGCGCTGGACTTCACCGCCTGCACGCTGACCTGTGAGACCGAGCCCGCAGGCTGCACCAGGATGCGGAAGTCCTCGGGTTTGACGACGGTCTTGTCGCCGCCGAAGAGCTTGCTGAAGAAACCGCCCTTGTTCTCCTCGGCCTTCAATGCCTCCGCCGGATTGACATAACGGATGTCATAGGCGCCAGCGGTGCGGTTGCGGTCGGTCACGGTGAAACCGGCCGTGTTGATCGCCAACCCGACCTTGCGCCAGGCTTCGTCGAAGCTGTCCTGCACCTGCAGGGCGCGCCCGCTGTCGATCAGGCTGGCACGCACGGCGGCTGGGGGCGTTGCCGCATCGGCCACGGCGGCCTTGGCCTGGGTTTCGTTCATGCCCAGGCGAACCATGAGTTTGCGCAGAAACACGGTGTCCAGTGTCGGGTCGGGCGTTCCAGGCTGCCAGGTGGTCTGCGTCTTGTCCGGGTTGGTGTAGACCTCGACCATGGTCTGATGGGTGATGAAAATCTCCGTACCCTTGCCATCCGGTGTGCGCTCGAACACCGTGCGGAAGCGGTCGCGCTCGCCGGTGTCGTACATGCTGTCGAACACCTTGCCGAGGTACTTGCGAATGAAGTCTTGCGGCAACTTGGCGCGGTTCTCAGCCCAGTCGGTCTCCATCTCGCCGGTGGTCGCATCGGCTTTGGTGAGGTAAAAGCCGTTTTGCTGCCAAAACTCCTTCACGGTATCCCAAAGTTGGTCAGGCGGCGTATCCACCACCAGCCAGCGCTGGCCGCTGGCTTGCTCGATGCGCATGCCCGGGTACTGTGGCAGCACGGACTTGCTCTGCACAACTTGCGCTTGCTGTGTGGTGACGTTCTGGTAGGCCAGTGCGCTCACCGGCCCAGTCTTGGTGCCGCCCTCGGACATGGTGTAGCGCTGCTCGCGCGCCAGTTGCGTCAGGTCCGGTGGCACCACGAGGTCGGGGCCGGCTTTGGCGCTTTCGTAATCGACGCTCTTGCCCGTGACGACGGTGTTGAGCGAAGAGCAACCACCTAACGAGGCGAGGGCCAGGGCGAGAGCGGACAAATGCAGGACGGGGGTGCGGCGCATGGTGGACGTTTCAGTGGTGGACGGGGATGCCCAGGTCGGCCAAGGCGGCGCGAAGGGCATCTTGATGGCTGGACAGCGGCGTGAGCGGCAGGCGCAAACGGCCTCCGATTTTTCCCATGGCGGCGAGCGCCCACTTCACGGGAATGGGGTTGGGTTCGATGAACAACAGACGGTTCAGTTCCATGAGCTTGAAGTGCAGTTGCACCGCTTCGCTGGCATGGCCGGCGACGGCAGCCATGCACAACGCGTGCATCAGTCTCGGGGCGACGTTGGCCGTCACGCTGACGTTGCCCTGGCCTCCCAGCAGCATGAGCGCCACGGCGGTGGGATCGTCGCCGGAGTACACGGCAAATCCCCGGGGGCGCTGGCGCAGGATTTGCAGCGCGCGGTCGATGTTGCCGGTGGCCTCCTTGATGCCGACGATGTTCGGCACCTCGGCCAGGCGCAGCACGGTCTCGGCCAGCATGTCGGCGACGGTGCGGCCGGGCACGTTGTACAGCACGATGGGGATGTCGACGGCTTCGGCGATGGCACGGAAGTGGCGGTAGATGCCTTCCTGCGTCGGCTTGTTGTAGTAGGGGACGACCTGCAGCGTGCAGTCGGCGCCGACATCCTTGCAAAAACGCGTCAGCTCAATGGCCTCGGCCGTGGAATTGGCCCCGGCCCCGGCCATGATGGGGACACGTCCTGCGGCGTGTTCGACCGCCACGCGAATGATGTCGCGCTGCTCGCTCACGCTCACCGTGGGCGATTCGCCGGTGGTGCCGACGACGCCGATGCAATCGGTGCCTTCGGCGATGTGCCAGTCGATGAGCTTGCGCAGGGCGTCGACATCGACGCTGCCGTCATCACCCATGGGGGTGACCAGGGCCACGATACTGCCGGTGATTGGGTTCATGCGGGGTTCATGCCACGCTGGGATCAAGCCTGCAGATTGTACTTGGCGGGCAGTGCCGCAGTGCCTGCCTCGGCATGGTGCGTGGGCATGGGCTCGCGCACCGCGCACACCCGCTGGACGAAGGCGGGTCTGGGCGCCTCCACATAACCGTCCTCATAGGCCACCACACGCAGGGCGGGGCGCACCAGGTCGAGCAACTCGCCGGGGCGCAGCAAAAAGTCCGGGTTGCCGGGCTTGCCGACGCTGGCATTGCCGAGTGCGAACGTTTCGTAAATGAGCACCCCGCCCGGAGCCACCGCCGCCACGATTCGTGGCAAGAGCGCTCGCCAGAGATAGTGGGTGACGATCACGCCGCCGAAGGTCTGCGTGGCGTAGGGCCAGTCACCCGCTTCCAGATCCGCCACACGGACCTGGGCGATGGCCTGCAGCGGCGCCACGGCCCGGGCATCGCGATCCACGGCGTGCACCGCGTGGCCGCGCTCGACCAGCAGGCGCACGTGGCGACCACTGCCGCAGGCCACGTCGAGCACCGGGGCGGCGGGTGCGATGAGTGGTGCAAAGCGCAGCACCCAGGGCGAAGGCGCGAGTTGCGCGTGCCGTGCGTCGGCTGCGTCGAGGCCAGGAGGGTGCAAGGGCAGAGTCATGGATGTGTGGCGCGTGTGAAGGGAGTCGCGACATTCAAGCAGAATCGACCCGGCCCGGCTTGGCCGCCAACCGATCTTCGCCTCACCCGGGTCGGGCGGGCCGTCGGGCGCGGCTCTTAGAATTCCCGCACTCGAACACGTCGAGACTGGCTCGGCCCGAACTTGTCAAGTCTTGTCAACATCTTTTCAGCCAGCCGCCGCGTTGCTGAATTTTTGGGCAGACCCGAGTCGAGCCGCATGAAATCAAGGTTTTCGGCTTCCGGCCAGGGGCTCTATCCCCATCTCGTGGGGATAAGTTTTCGCGCCGGCGCAACTGGAAGCGGCAGCCGGACCCTCTCCTGACGTGAGTCCACAATGTCTTTGTCTGATCCACCATCCTCATGGCAACCCGAACCCCTCCGTCCTACAGCGAAGCCTCCATCCGCGTGCTCAAGGGCCTGGAGCCGGTGCAGCAGCGCCCGGGCATGTACACCTCCACGGTCAACCCGCTGCATGTCATCCAGGAGGTCATCGACAACAGCGCCGATGAAGCGCTCGCCGGCCATGCCCGCCACATCATCCTGACGCAGCATGCGGACGGCAGCACCAGCGTGCAGGACGACGGCCGCGGCATTCCCATCGGCCTGCATCCCGACGAGGGTGTGCCGGTGGTGGAACTGGTCTTCACCCGGCTGCATGCCGGTGGCAAGTTCGACAAACTCGACGCGGGTGCAGCCTACCGCTTCTCCGGCGGCCTTCACGGTGTGGGCGTGAGCGTGACCAATGCCCTGGCCACCCGTCTCGAAGTGGAAGTTCACCGCGACGGCCAGGCGGCTACGCTGGCCTTTGCGCATGGCGCCCCGGCCGAGCCCCTGCAGACACGGCCGCTGACGCGCGGTGAATGGAAGACCGGCACCCGTGTGCGGACATGGCCCGACGCCAGGTATTTCGACGGCGTGCAGTTGCCGCAGGCCGAACTGCAGCACCTGCTGCGCAGCAAGGCCGTGCTGCTGCCGGGCCTGGAGGTCAGTCTGCTGCAGGAGAAGACTGGCGAGACGCAGACCTGGCGTTTTGATCAAGGCTTGCGCGGCTATCTGCACGAGGCTCTGGGCGACGCGCCGGTGTTGGTCGAATTCGAAGGCGAAGGCCAGGCCGGCAGCCAGAACGAGGGCTTCGCGGCGGGGGAGGGCGCAGCCTGGTGTGTCGTGTTCAGCAGCGAAGGCAATGGGCTGCGCGAGTCCTATGTCAACCTCATCCCCACGCCTGCCGGCGGCACGCACGAGTCGGGCTTGCGCGAAGGTCTGTTCCAGGCCGTCAAAGGATTCATCGAACTGCATGCGCTGTGCCCCAAGGGCTTGAAGCTGCTGCCGGAGGACGTGTTCTCGCGAGCCTCTTTCGTGCTCTCGGCCAAGGTGCTGGACCCGCAGTTCCAGGGCCAGATGAAAGAGCGCCTGAACAGCCGCGATGCGGTGCGCCTGGTGTCCGGATTCGTGCGCCCCGCGCTGGAGCTGTGGATGAGCCAGCATGTCGAGCAAGGCAAGGCGCTGGCGGAACTGGTGATCGCCCAGGCGCAAAGCCGCCAGCGTGCGGCGCAGAAAGTGGAAAAGCGCAAAGGTTCGGGCATGGCCGTGCTGCCCGGCAAACTGACCGATTGCGAAAGTCGCGATGTGGCACGCAACGAGGTGTTCCTGGTCGAAGGCGACTCGGCCGGAGGCTCGGCCAAGATGGGGCGCGACAAGGAATTCCAGGCGGTACTGCCACTGCGTGGCAAGGTTCTCAACGCCTGGGAAGTGGAGCGCGATCGGCTGTTCGCCAACCAGGAAATTCACGACATCGCCGTGGCCATCGGGCTCGATCCGCACGGGCCGAACGACGCTGTCGACTTCGCTCAGCTGCGCTACGGCAAGGTCTGCATCCTGAGCGATGCCGACGTCGACGGCTCGCACATCCAGGTGCTGCTGCTGACGCTGTTCTTCCGCCACTTCCCGCAGCTCGTCGCCCGTGGCCACGTGCACGTGGCGCGGCCGCCGCTGTTCCGCGTGGACGCCCCGGCGCGTGGCAAAAAGCCGGCCACCAAGCTGTATGCGCTCGACGAAGGCGAACTCACCGCCATCCTCGACCGCCTGCGCAAGGACGGCGTGCGCGAAAGCGCCTGGAGCGTGTCGCGCTTCAAGGGACTGGGCGAGATGAGCGCCGAGCAGCTTTGGGAAACAACCCTCAACCCCGACACCCGCCGCCTCATGCCGGTGCACCTCGGCCGGTCAGGCGAGACCGCCACCACCGAACTGTTCGTGCAACTCATGGGCAAGGGCGAAGCCCAGGCCCGGCGCAATCTGATGGAGGCCTATGGCGATCAGATCGAGGTGGATGTCTAGGGTGTTGAGGGCGGGCGTCGCACGCCAGCGTGCTTGGCACCCGCTGCTCGATCGTCGAGGCGCCTGGTGTGTTGCGCAGCGCCCCCCTCGCGTCCCCATGCCTGCTGTTCTCATCACCCCCTCATGATCACACCTGCCGACTCCACGCCCGACCTGTTCTCGAGCCCGCCCGCAGCCTTCGACGTGGCCGACGCCGACAACCCTTCGCTTGCCGACTATGCGCGTCAGGCCTATCTCGACTACGCCATCTCCGTGGTCAAGGGCCGCGCCCTGCCGGACGTCTGCGACGGTTTGAAGCCCGTGCAACGCCGCCTGCTCTACGCGATGGACCGCATGGGCCTGGCCTCCGGCGCCAAGCCGGTGAAGTCCGCGCGCGTGGTGGGTGACGTGCTCGGCAAGTTCCACCCGCACAGCGACCAGGCCGCCTACGACGCCCTGGTGCGCCTGGCGCAGGACTTCGCCCAGCGCTACCCGCTGATCGACGGCCAGGGCAATTTCGGCAGCCGCGACGGCGACGGCGCCGCCGCCATGCGCTACACCGAGGCGCGGCTCACGCCCATCGCCCGGCTGCTGCTCGACGAAATCGACATGGGCACGGTGGACTTCATCGCCAACTACGACGGCTCGACCCTCGAACCCCGCCTGCTGCCGGCGCGCCTGCCCTTCGTGCTGCTCAACGGCGCCAGCGGCATTGCCGTGGGCCTGGCCACCGAAATTCCGGCCCATAACCTGCGCGAGGTGGCGGCGGCCTGCGTGGCCGTGCTGCGCAAGCCCGGCCTCACGCTGGACGAACTGCTCGGCATCGTGCCGGGGCCGGACTTCGCCACCGCCGGGCAGATCATCAGCAGCCCGCAAGACATCCGCGACGCCTATGCCAGCGGACGCGGCAGCCTCAAGGTGCGCGCGCGCTGGAGTGTGGAAGAACTGGCGCGCGGGCAATGGCAACTCATCGTCACCGAGCTGCCGCCCGGCGCCAGCGCGCAGCGTGTGCTGCAGGAGATCGAGGAGCTCACCGACCCCAAGCCCAAGGCCGGCAAGAAGGCCGTCAGCACGGAGCAGCAGCAGCTCCGGCAGACCGTGCTGACCGTGCTCGATGGCGTGCGTGACGAGTCCGGACGCGACGCTGCCGTGCGTCTGGTGTTCGAGCCGAAAAGCTCGCGCGTGCCGGTGGACGAACTGGTCAGCGTGCTGCTCTCCACCACCAGCCTGGAGCAGAGCGTGCCGCTCAATCTGGTGGTGGTGGGAGCGGACGGCAAGCCGCGCCAAAAAAGCCTGCTCGACATCCTGCGCGAATGGACGGCATTCCGTCAGGCCACGGTGCGCCGGCGCAGCGGCCACCGCCTGGAGCAGGTGCAGGAGCGCCTGCATATTCTTGAAGGCCGCCGGGTCGTCCTGCTGAACATCGACGAGGTCATTCGCATCATCCGCGACAGCGACGAGCCCAAGTCCGCCCTGATGCAGCGCTTCGACTTGAGCGAGCGCCAGGCCGACGACATTCTCGACATCCGCCTGCGCCAGCTCGCGCGGCTCGAGGCCATCAAGATCGAGCAGGAGATCGACAGACTCACGCTGGAACAGGGCGAGTTGCGCACCCTGCTGGCCGACGACCGGGCGCTGACACGCAAGGTCATCAAGGAAATCGAGGCGGATGCCCGACTGTTTGGCGATGCCCGCCGCACCTTGATTCAGGCCGAGAGCCGAGCCACGCTGGACGTGCGTGTGCCCGACGAACCCGTCACGGCCATCGTCTCGCAAATGGGCTGGCTGCGCACGCAAAAAGGCCACGGTCTGGAGCTCGCCAACCTCGGGTTCAAACCGGGCGATGCCTTGCTCGCCACGTTTGAGTGCCGCAGCACCGGCACCCTCTGGGTGCTGGGCAGCGATGGCCGCGCCTACAGCATCGGCATCCCGCAATTACCCGGCGGCCGGGGCGACGGCCAACCCGTCACCAGCTTCATCGACCTGGCCTCGGGAACCGCTCCCGCGCACTATTGGGCCGGCGCGGCCGACACGCCGCTGCTGCTTGCCAGCAGTGCCGGCTACGGCCTCATCGCCCCGGCCGAAAGCCTGAACAGCCGGCAGAAAGCCGGCAAAACCTTCCTCGCCATCGGCGCCGGTGAATCCCTGTTGCCGCCGCAACCCCTGCGCATGGCCCATGGCGAAGCGGGCCTTGTGGTGGCGGCCGAGCGCATCGCCGTGCTCGGAAGCAGCGGGCGGCTGTTGATCTTCGGCGTGGACGAATTGCGCCACCTGCCACGCGGCGGGCGCGGTGTCACGCTGATGGCGCTGGACGCGAAGGAAACCGTCTTGGCTGCCGTTGCCTTGCTGCCCGGGGCCGCGTTGGACATTTTCGGAACGGGTCGTGGTGGTGCGCCCAAGACCCAGACCCTGCCGGCGCGGGCGCAACAGGACTATGCCGGCAAGCGCGCCCGCAAGGGCAAAGCGGTTGCCGGGCCGGGCTTCAAGCCTGCAGGGCTGCGGGCGGTGTGAACCACCGTCGTACGCGGCCCCTGGTCAGGCAGGATCGTCCAATCCACCCGGCGGCATGAAACGCCGCCGGTCGACGCATCCGGCGAGAGGGCTCGCGCCTCAATCCACTTCGGCAACCAGCTCGATTTCCACCGCCGCGCCCATGGGAATCTGCGCCACGCCGAAGG
The DNA here is from genome assembly GCA_021846025.1 of Pseudomonadota bacterium. Taxonomy (GTDB): domain Bacteria; phylum Pseudomonadota; class Gammaproteobacteria; order Burkholderiales; family Burkholderiaceae_C; genus Thiomonas_A. The sequence continues at coordinate 38,260 of JAJZDV010000005.1, read as the reverse complement.
CGCTGCGCGCATGCTGGCCTTTGGCGCCGAAGACCTCGCCCAACAGTTCCGAGGCGCCGTTGATCACCAGATGCTGCTCGGTGAAGGTGGGCAACGAGTTCACCAGGCCCATGAGCTTGACGATGCGGCGTATGCGCCCGAGATCGCCCGTGGCCGCCTGCAGCGTGCCCATCAAGTCGATGGCCACGAGCCGCGCTGCCTCGCGCCCCTGCGCCGTGGTGAGTTCCCGCCCGAGCTGACCGGCCCAGACCGCGCCGTTTTGCTTGCTGATGTGCCCCGAGAGAAACAGCAGATTGCCGGTCTGCACGAAAGGCAGATAAGCCGCAGCTGGGGTGGCGATCTGGGGCAGGGTGATGCCGAGTTGTTGCAATGTGGTGAGGATGGAGATGGACATGATGTGGCGCCGTGCAATGGGATGGATGGACTGGAATCGCTCGATCGAACCCACAGCATAAGCAGGCCGAGGTTGCTCAGGTCGCTGCAGCCCCTGATGGTTGTGCCGCATCACCGTTGTGCCGAAGCGTCATGCGTGATGCGGCCCTTGACCTTCGCTGCTATAGTGCGCGTCTGCGGTGTGCTGCCCAGTTCTGCCCACCCTGTCAATCTGACATCCTGCCGGAACACTCCGGCTCCGCCTTGCAACAAGCTGGTGTTCAGCTTCCCGGTTGAGCGGTTGCAAGACACTTGCCGCACCAGGCTTGCGCCATGCGGCTTCGAAAGCTTCCATGAACTTTGATCAACTCGGACTTGCCGAGCCCATCCTGCGCGCCGTGCTCGAGCAGGGCTACACCACGCCCACGCCGATTCAGGCCCAGGCCATTCCCGCGGTCCTCCAGGGCGGCGACTTGCTGGCTGCTGCGCAAACCGGCACCGGCAAGACGGCCGCCTTCACCCTGCCCATCCTGCACCGCCTGAGCCAGACCGAACAGGCGCGTGACCCGCAGGGTCGCGTCATTCCCCGCGTCCTGGTGCTGGTGCCCACGCGTGAACTCGCCGCGCAAGTGGCCGAAAGCGTGCGCGACTACGGCAAGAACCTCAAGCTGCGCAGCATGGTGATGTACGGCGGCGTGGGCATGCAGCCGCAGCTCGACGCGCTCAAGCGCGGGGTCGACATCGTCGTGGCCACGCCCGGCCGCATGCTCGACCACCATGGCCAACGCTCGCTGAATCTCTCCGGCATCGACACCCTGGTGCTGGACGAGGCCGACCGCATGCTCGACATGGGTTTCATCCACGACATCAAGCGTGTGCTCGCCCTGCTGCCCAAGCAGCGCCAGAACCTGCTGTTCTCGGCCACGTTCTCGGACGAGATCAAGACCCTGGCGAACGGGCTGCTGAACAAGCCGGCGGTGATCGAAGTGGCGCGCCGCAACGCCACCGCTGCCACGGTGCAGCAGACCGTGCACCCGGTGGGCCGCGAGCGCAAACGCGAACTGCTCTCCCACCTCATCCGCGAAAGCAACTGGTACCAGGTGCTGGTGTTCATGCGCACCAAGCATGGCGCCAACCGCCTGGCCGAACAGCTCAACACCGATGGCATCGGCGCCGACGCCATTCACGGCAACAAGAGCCAGGGCGCGCGCACCCGCGCGCTGGCCTCGTTCAAGAGCGGCAAGTTGCAGGTGCTGGTGGCCACCGACATCGCCGCGCGCGGCATCGACATCGACCAGTTGCCCATGGTGGTGAACTACGAGTTGCCCAACGTGCCCGAGGACTATGTGCACCGCATCGGCCGTACCGGCCGCGCCGGCGCCGATGGTCAGGCCATCTCGCTGGTGTGCGTCGACGAGCTGCGCTTCCTGCGCGACATCGAGCATCTCATCGGCAAGCCAATCGACCGCAAGCTCATCACCGGCTTCGAGCCCGATCCCAAAGAGCGTGCGCAGCCCATTCGCATCGGCCGCACCACGATGGGTGGCGGTGGCAAGCCAGCCGGCGGTGGTGGTGGCCAGCGCCGCGGCGAAGGCGCATCGCGCGGTGCAACCGCGGGCCATGGTCATGGCCATGGCCGTGGCGATGCCGCCGGCCACGCCCATGGCAGCGGTCGTCGTGATGGTGCTGGCGCAGGGTCCGGCGCGCCGCGCCGCGATGCTGGCCGGCGTGGCCCGTCGGGCGCTCCCCGACGCGACGGCGGGCGCTGAGGCGACGCCGAACCTGTTGCCGTGAGACATCACGCGCGAGGCACGGGTTTCGTGTTGTCTTGAGGTTGTACGTTCTCGCGCCAGCGGAGCCAAGATCCGCGTGAGGTCGACCAACAAGAACGAAGGGCGAGTGCCACGGCTGCGGCACTCGCCCTTCGTTCTTGTTCATGGCATGCCAGCACGATGTGCGTGGCAAGTGGCATCGAATCACCAACGCTCCTGTCCAAGCGAAGGTCCGCGATGAAGATCTACGGCGCCCGCATCAACCCACGTAACCTCGCCCAGGCCTGCTCGGGCGTGATGCCGCGCAGGCAGTTCAGGTGCCCCAGCGGGCAGGTGCGCTGAAAGCAGGGGCTGCAGTCGAGTTGCAGCCAGATGGTGGCGCTGCGGTGTGCAGCGGGCGGGGTATGGCGGGGGTCGGTCGAGCCGTAGAGGCCGACGGTGGCGCCGCCCAGCGCGGCGGCGACATGCATCAGGCCGGAGTCGTTGCTGACCGTGCCCTGGCTGCTGGCGAGCAAGGCGATGACTTGCTCCACACGGGTCTTGCCGCAGAGATTGACGCTGGTTGCTGCCTGCGTGGCGATGGCCTCACCCATCGCCGCATCACGCGGCGCGCCAAGCACGGCAACGGTGTAACCCTGCTGCTGCGCCAGCCGCGCCAGTGCTGCGTAGTGCTCCACCGGCCATTGTTTGGCGGGGCCGAATTCGGCCCCGGGGCAGAGCGCGATCCAGCGTTCGGGCAGGCCGAATTGCTGCCGGGTGGCTGCAGCCATGTTGGCTGCGATGTGCAGCCGGGGTTCCAGCGTCGGTGCGGGGTTCATGGCCGTATCCGAACGCCCCGGCGCCGGCACGCCGACCCATCTCCCGTGGGGGTCAAGACCATCAGGCAACGGTCCGGCGTTTGCTTCAGAGGCCATCATGGCTGCAGCGGCGCCAGGCTGAGCCCAGGCGGCAAGTGCCGCATAGTGGAGCCGCATGTCGCTGCGCGAAGCCCGGGCTGATCGGGCTTCGGCCCGCTCGCCGGATGCGGCTGCGCGAGAACGGCGGTCTGCCATGGACGCGGCGGCAAGTGCTTCGTCCGGACGCGCGGCGCCGCACGCATGGGCAAGTCCTGGCGCATGCATGGCGCGGGTCAGCAGCAGCCCGTGCGCTTCGCCCCGATAACCGATGCGCTGCGGAATGCGCGCCAGCCATGGCACCAGCCGCGACTTGAGGTTGTTGCCGAGGATGTAGGCGCGCCCATAGCCTTGCGCGCGCAACCGCGCGGCGAGGCGCTGGCGGGCGGCGAGGTCAAGCTTGCCATGTGCGAAGGGTGCTTCGATCACCTCGACCACACCCGGCATGGCACGCAGCACCGGTGCAACTCCGGGCAGGCCCAGCGCGGTGACCTGTTCGCCGCGCGCCGCGAGCAGGGCCACCAGGGGCTGCGCCATCACCGCATCGCCGATCCACTGCGGGGCGATCAGCAGGACGCGGGTCATGCGGGGCGCCGCCTCAATGCCCGTGCGCCACTTCGCCTTCGGCCAGACGGTAGCGTGTGCCGCAGTAGGGGCATGCGGCTTCGCCGTGGTTGATGTCGATGAACACCCGCGGGTGGCTGCTCCAGATGGGCATGTTCGGGTTGGGGCAGTAGGCGGGCAGATCCTTGGCCTTGAGTTCGACCACGGGCATGTCGGGCTTGGGAATGGCGCTCATGGGAAAGACCTCGGTGGTTGAAGGTTGGATACCGGCTCAAACTGCCGACAGCCAGCCCGCGTATTTCGGGTTGCGGCCGCCGACGATGTCGAAGAAGGCGTTCTGGATACGCTCGGTGATCGGGCCGCGGTGACCAGGGCCGAGGCTGATGCCGTCGAGTTCGCGAATCGGCGTGACTTCCGCAGCGGTCCCGGTGAAGAAGGCTTCGTCGCAGATGTACACCTCGTCGCGGGTGATGCGCTTTTCCTTCACCGTCAGACCCAGGTCGTCGCAAATGGCGAACACCGTCTTGCGGGTGATGCCGTTGAGGGCGCCGGACGACAGGTCCGGGGTGTAGAGCACGCCTTCGCGCACCACGAAAATGTTCTCGCCCGCGCCTTCGCTCACGAACCCCTGCGGGTCGAGCAGAAGCGCCTCGTCGTAGCCATCGGCGGTTACTTCCATGTTCGCCATGATGGAGTTGGTGTAGTTGCTCACCGCCTTGGCGTTGCACATGGTGATGTTCACGTGGTGGCGGGTGAAGCTGCTGGTCTTGACGCGGATGCCGCGCTTGAGGCCGTCTTCGCCGAGGTACGCGCCCCAGGGCCAGGCCGCGACCATCAGGTGAACGGTGTTGCCGCGCGGCGAGACCCCCAGCTTCTTGTCACCGATCCAGGTCAGGGGGCGGATGTAGCAGGAGTCGAAGCCGTTGAGCCGCACCACGTCGAGTTGTGCCTGCATCGCCTGCTCGAGGGTGAAGGGAATTTCCATGCGCAAGATCTTCGCGCTGTTGAACAGGCGCTCGGTGTGGTCGCGCAGGCGGAAGATGGCCGTGCCCTTGTCGGTCTTGTAGGCGCGCACGCCCTCGAAGGCGCCGCAGCCGTAATGCAGGGTGTGGGTCAGCACGTGAATCTTGGCGTCACGCCATTCGACGAGCTGGCCGTCCATCCAGATTTTGCCGTCGCGGTCGGACATGGATGTAGGCAGGGCCATGATGCAAAGTCTCCAGGGATAGTCGGGTCGGACGGATCATTCTAGGAGTCTGCCGCCGCCCTGCAGGGCAACGCCCGGTCGGTGTTCGGGCTGGCGCGTGAGCAGCCCCGGCGCGGACCCGGGTTCAGACAGGCTTCAGCGCCTGTGGCTATGCTGTGGGCGATTTTTGTGCCCGCGCGACGCGCCGGGACGTTCGCCGCTGTTCCGCTGCCCTTCCTTTCTTGCCGCCATGGCCACCATGTCCGACACCCAGCCCAAGCCCTACCGTTTCGCGTTCCGCGATTTCATCCAGCTCGCCCGGCCCTACTGGGTCTCCGACGACAAGAAAAAGGGCTGGGCGCTGCTGCTCGTCATCCTGACGATGAACCTGGCCCTCGTCTGGGTGAATGTGCGGCTCAACTTCTGGAACGCGGCGTTCTACAACTCGCTCCAGGCCAAGAATTTTCCGGACTTCAAGCACCTGTTGTTTGTCTTCAGCGGCTACGCGTTGCTGTACATCGTGCTGGCGGTGTACTCGCAGTATTTCCTGCAGATGCTGCAGATTCGCTGGCGGCGCTGGGTCACCGAGGTGTTCCTGAAAGACTGGCTGGTGGGTGGCGCGCACTACCGCATGTCGTTGCGCCAGGGCAACTCCGACAACCCCGACCAGCGGATTGCCGATGACATTCGCAGTTTCGTCAACGATTCGCTCAGCCTGTTCTTCGGTTTCATCTCGTCCCTGGTCACGCTGTTGTCCTTCCTCACCATCTTGTGGACGTTGTCCGGCGCTTTCACCCTGCTGGGTCACAGCATCCCCGGCTACATGGTGTGGGTCGCCATCGCCTACGCCGGGATCGGCAGCTATTTCGCGCACAAGGTGGGCAAGCCGCTGATCAAACTGAACTTCAACCAGCAGCGCTACGAGGCCGACTTCCGCTTCGGCCTGGCCCGCACGCGCGAGCACAACGAGGGCATCGCCCTCTACCGCGGGGAGGACCGCGAGATGGAGGGCCACAACAGCCGCTTCGCCAATGTGTGGAGCAACTGGTGGGGCATCATGAAGCGGCAGAAATTGTTCACCTGGTACAGCTCGTTCTACGGCCAGCTCGCCATCATCTTCCCCATTCTGGTGGCCGCTCCGCGTTACTTTGCCGGGCAGATCCAGCTTGGTGGTCTGACGCAGACCGCCAGTGCCTTCGGCCAGGTGCAGGGCGCCTTGTCGTGGTTCATCGACGCGTATGGCCGCATCGTCGACTGGCGCGCCACGGTCGAGCGGCTCTACACCTTCGTGCAGTCGGTCGAGGCGGTGCGCCATGTGCCGATTGCAGACCTGATGGATGGGCAGTTGCCCGCAGCGCCGGCGCCCGGCGTGCTGCTGCCGCAAGGCCCTGGCCGTGGCGGCAGCAGCGGTGGCGCAGCGCTGGCCATCGAACTCGGTGATCTGCGCGTCGCCACGCCCGACGGCCGGGCTTTGCTCCAGGCGGACGGCCAGTGCATCCAGCCCATGCAGCACACCCTGTTCGTCGGCCCTTCCGGCCTGGGCAAGAGCACCCTGGTGCGCTGGCTCGCCGGCATCTGGCCGTATGCCGAAGGCACGCATTACCGCCTGCCGGTGGGGCGCAGCCTGTTTCTGCCACAAAAGCCGTATTTGCCGATCGGCACGCTGCGCCAGGCGCTCACGTATCCCATGCCGGCCGAGCCGTTTGACGACGCCCGCTTGCAGGTGGTGCTGACCCAGGCGCGCGTGCCGTATCTGTTCGCGTCCATCGATCAAACCGACACCTGGATGCAGCGCCTCTCACCCGGCGAGCAACAGCGCCTGGCGATTGCCCGCGCTTTGCTGGCCGCGCCCGACTGGCTGTTCCTGGATGAAGCCACCAGCGCACTCGATCCACCCACCGAAGCTGCCATGTACGAGTTGCTGCAGCGCGAGTTGCCGCAAACCACATTGGTGAGTGTGGCGCACCGGCCCGGGGTGGTGCGTTTTCACCGGCAGATTCTGCTGGTGAAGACCGGTGGCGACGGCGAGCCGGCTCACCTGCTGCCACACACGCCGCAACATGCCGAAACCCTGGCTGCGAGCGAACCGGGTGATTGGGCCCTGGCGGGGGCCTGACACGACGGCAGCCGCTGGTCACGGAGCCGGCCCGATGGCTGCAGGCGCAAGCCCGGTTGAGATCGGTCCGCGCGAGCGGCATGCGAAACGCAGGCGCCCCGGGGGCCCGCACGGGGCCTGCCCTCAGTTGCCGAAGCCGCTTGAACGCCGCCTTTTTTTGGCTTGCCGCAGCTGGTCGATGCTCAGCCCGCCACCGCCGCGCACCGCATAATGAATCAGCCCGCCGACCATGGCGATTTCGGCGTACATCACGATCACCCCCATGGGCCCGGCCGGCGGCAGCACGAAGATCAGGATGGCCGCGATCGAAAACAACGCCAGCGCCGCCGCCATGAAACGGGTGAACAGGCCGAGCGCCAGGGCGATGCCGCCGCCCAGTTCCAGCAGGATGACCAGCGGCAAGAGCCCGCCAGGCACCCCGTGCGACTGCATGAAGCCGGCAGTCTGGGCGTAGCCGTCGATTTTCGACAGACCGGCGTGGATGAACACAGCGGCCATCAACACGCGGCCAATGGCAATCAACAGGGCTCCTAGGGCGTCTTGCATCCGAATCTCCTGGGTGTTGGCCGATCGTGTGCGCCAGTGGTCGCACCGGCTGGGTGGATGAAAGCCCGCCATGCGCCGTGCGGGCTTGGTGGCATGTGCCGCGGTTGCCGCAGTGTAGGCAGATTCAACGGCGGCGTCACAACTCGCAGCATCCGTGTGCCTCAGTTGTCCGCAAAATCAATGCGGGCTGGCCCGTAGAACCCGGCAAGCAACACGCAGGGAGGCGAACTGCACGGCGCGTCCGTCATGGCCCTGGCCATCACGCTGCCGGTCTTCGCCGCTCTGGCTGGCTGTGTCCAAGACCCCGCTCAGCCGGGTTACGGCTACGCGCCTCAGCCCGCCCACGCTCCCGCTTCAGGGCCGGGCGCGATGGCGACAGGCTGCCGTTGAGGCAACGCGGGCGGGATCGGGGCACTGCGGGCGGAACAGGACGTGTTTCGGAGTGCCCGCGCCGTTACGCCTGCAACCCCCGCACCACCTCCAGCGCCTCATCGATGCGCGACACCGGGTGCAGTTCCAGCCCCTCGAACTGTCGGCCTGCGCCCTTGGGTGCATTCGCTGCCGGGATGATGGCGATGGAGAAGCCGAGCTTGGCGGCTTCGCGCAGGCGTTCCTGGCCGCGGGGGGCGGGGCGGATTTCGCCGGCCAGGCCCACTTCGCCGAAGGCGAGCAGGCCGCGGGGCAGGGCGCGGTTGCGCAGCGAGCTCTGGATGGCGAGCAGCACGGCGAGGTCGGCGGCGGGCTCGGTGATGCGCACGCCGCCCACGGCGTTGACAAACACGTCCTGATCGCCGCTGGCGACGCCGGCGTGGCGGTGCAGCACGGCCAGCAGCATGGCCAGGCGCGCGGCGTCCAGGCCGACGGACAGGCGCCTCGGGCTGGGCGCGGCGGCGCTGTCCACCAGCGCCTGCACTTCCACCAGCAGCGGGCGCGTGCCTTCCAGCGTGGCGAGCACGCAGGTGCCGGGCACGGGTTCGGCGTGGGTGGAGAGAAAGATGGCCGAGGGGTTGGACACGCCTTTGAGACCATGCTCCGTCATGGCAAACACGCCCAGTTCGTTCACCGCGCCGAAGCGGTTCTTGATGGCGCGGATGAGCCGGAAGCGTGACTGCGTGTCGCCCTCGAAATACAGCACGGTGTCGACCATGTGCTCCAGCACGCGCGGCCCGGCGAGCGCACCTTCCTTGGTGACGTGGCCGACGAGCACCAGGGTGATGCCGCTGGTCTTGGCGGCGCGGGTGAGCTGCGCCGCGCATTCGCGCACCTGCGAGACGGAGCCGGGGGCAGAGGAGAGGGCTTCGGTGTAGACGGTCTGGATGGAGTCGATCACCGCCACGGCGGGGCGTGCATTCGCCAGGGTGTCGAGCATGACCTCCAGCTGCGTCTCGGCCATCAGCCGCAGCGGGGCGTCTTTCAGCCCCAGGCGCTGCGCCCGCAGTGCGATTTGCGCCGCGGATTCCTCGCCGCTGATGTAGAGCATCGGCAAATCTGCAGCCAGTCCGGCCAGGACTTGCAGCAGCAGCGTCGACTTGCCGATGCCCGGGTCGCCGCCCAGCAGCAGCACGCCGCCGGGCACGAGGCCGCCGCCGAGCACGCGGTCGAGTTCGTCGATGCCGCTGGGCTGGTGGCGATGGCGCTCGGCCTGCACCTCGGTGAGCAGGATCGGTCCGCTGGGCGCAGCCAGCCCGCCGCGCCCGGCGAACTGTGCCGCCGCCGCACCGTGACGTGCGCCGGGACGGGGGCCGGATGCCGCGCTCTCCACCGTTTCCACCAGCGTGTTCCAGGCCTCGCAATGCGGGCAGCGGCCTTGCCACTTGGCGCTCTTGCCGCCGCATTCGGAGCAGACGTAGACGGTCTGAGGCCTAGCCATGGTGCGGTGTGACCATGGCCATCACTCCACGTGCACGGGAACGCGCGAGGCCAGGGCGCACATCAATTCGTAGCCCAGGGTTGCGGCGGCGGTGGCGACATCGTCGATGGGCAACTCGACGCCGTTGTGGCGCCCCCAGCACAGCACCGGGCTGCCGACATCGGCAGCCCGGCCGGCGGCGCGCACGGGATCGAGGTCCACGGTGACCATGTCCATCGATACGCGACCGACGATGCGGGTGCGGATGCCATCCACCACGATGGGGGTGCCGGTGGGCGCATGGCGCGGATAACCGTCGGCGTAGCCCACGGCGGCCACGCCGATACGCATCGGTTGCTGCGAGGTGAAGACGCCGCCGTAGCCCACGCTGGCGCCGGCGGCGATCTGCTGCACGCCGACGATGCGGGTGACGAGGCTCATGGCCGGGTGCAGATCCCAGGCCTTCGCATCGGCCGCCAGGCCGGTGGCCGAGCCGCCATAGAGCATGATGCCGGGGCGCACCCAGTCGCCCAGAATGGCGGCTTGGGGCGCTTCGTTCGCGGTGGCCCGTGCGGGGTTTGCGTTGCGGGGGGCATGCCCAGCCAGATGGAGGACCTCCTCCGCCGGGTGATGCCCGTGGCGCAACAGCGCAGCCGAATTGCACAGGCTTCGCTCACCGGGCAGGTCGCCCATGCAGCGCTGGAACAAGTCGAAAGCATCGGTCGTTCCTTGCGGGCCTTCGGCGGTGGCGAAATGGGTCATGTGGGTGATCTCGCCCACGGCCGGACATTGCTGCAGCCGATCCCACGCGGCGCGGTACTGCGCGGAGGTGAAGCCCAGCCGGTTCATGCCCGTGTTCATCTTGAGGTACACGCGGTGCGCGCGGGGTTTGCGCCGCGCCGCCAGCCAGTTAAGCTGGGCCGCGTCGTGCACCACATGCCAAAGGTTGAGGCGTTCGCAAAGCTGCAGGTCATCGGCGCCGAAGCAGCCCTCCAGCAGCAGGATGGGACCGCCCCAGCCCAGGGCGCGCAGGGCCTCGGCCTCGGCGAGGTCGAGCAAGGCAAAACCGTCGGCGGCGCGCAAGGCTGCGAAGGCACGCTCGATGCCATGCCCGTAGGCATTGGCCTTCACCACCGCCCACACCTTCGCTTGCGGCGCAGCCAGCCGCGCACGCGCCAGATTATGGGACAGGGCCTCGGGATGGATGATGGCTTGAATGGGGCGTGGCATGGAGGTGCAGGGCGTTGCCGTCCTTGTGACACGTTCGTGCAGAGGGTCGCCAGCAGGCGTGCAGAAGGTTCAGGCGCAGTGTAGTTGGGCGGAAATCCTGGCTCGACCGCTGTGCTATAAACCGCCCCCAGACCTGTCACTTCAGCACAGCCGCGCCGTCGGGATCGAGACCATTTCGGGGCACTGCGTTTTCTCGAATGCACCATTCGGTGCTGCGGCGATCAACGGGCTGGGGGAGACAAGCAGGGCCGCCTGCGTGACCGGCGACACCCGTGATGCAACTGCGATCGAGACAATGAAAAAAGGCTTCTACTGGATCATGGCCGCGCAGTTCTTTTCGTCGCTGGCCGACAACGCGTTGCTCATCGCCTCCATCGCCCTGCTGCTGCAACTGCAGGCCCCGGGCTGGATGACACCACTGCTGAAGTTTTTTTTCACCGTGTCCTACGTGGTGCTGGCGCCCTTCGTCGGCGCCTTCGCCGACTCGATGATGAAGGGCAGGGTCATGTTCATCACCAATCTGGTGAAGGTCGTCGGACTCATGCTCATGCTCGCCAGTGTCCATCCGTTGCTGGCTTATGGCGTGGTCGGGCTGGGCGCTGCCGCCTACTCCCCGGCCAAGTACGGCATCCTCACCGAGTTGCTGCCACCGCAACAACTGGTGGCGGCCAATGGCTGGATCGAGGGCACCACGGTGGGCTCCATCATTCTCGGTACCGTGTTCGGCGGCTTTCTGGTGAGCCAGATGGCCAGCCGTTATCTGCTGGGTCTGCCGGGCCTCGCGCACCTGGGCATCAACACCCCGGCCGAGGCGGCTTTGGGAGTCATCGTCTTTGTCTACCTCATCGCCGCGCTGTGCAATCTGAAAATTCCCGATACCGGCGCACGCTACCCGCACCAGACTGCCAATCCGGCGAAGCAACTGGTCGAGTTCATCCACTGCACCAAGGTGTTGTGGACCGACAAGCTGGGGCAGATTTCCATGGCCGTGACCACGCTGTTCTGGGGGGCTGGAGCCACGCTGCAATTCATCGTCATCAAGTGGGCCGAGTACGCCCTGGGGCTGGACCTGAGCAAAGCCGCGACGCTGCAAGCCACCGTGGCCTTCGGTGTGGCGGCAGGCGCCATGCTGGCCGCCACCCGCGTGCCGCTGAAAAGGAGCCTGACCGTGTTGCCCATGGGCATGGGCATGGGCATGGTGTGCATGGTGCTGTCGCTCTACAGCCGCAGCCTGGTCCCCGATTTGCAGATCAGCATCGGCAACCTGCATCTGCCGCTCTATCTGGTACTGGCCGGCATGTTCATGATCGCCATCGGCGCCATGGCCGGTTACTTCGTGGTGCCGATGAACGCGTTGCTGCAGCACCGCGGCTACGTACTGCTGTCGGCCGGGCATTCCATCGCGGTGCAGAACTTCAACGAAAACGTCAGCGTGCTCGTCATGCTGTCGGTGTATGCGCTGCTCATCAAACTCAATCTGCATATCCAGTGGATCATCGGCCTGTTCGGCACGTTCGTGGTCGGCATCATGTGGCTGGTGATGCAATGGAACAAACGCAACATGCGCGAGCGCGACTGGACCCAGATCATCGGCGAGCCGCGCCACGAGTCCACGCCTTGAGCACCCCGTCCGCACGGCCTGGCCCAACGGCTGTCACCTGATGGACGCGCTGCGCATCGGACCCCTGGTGCTGCCCTGGGGGCCGCTCATCCTGGCGTTCGGCTATGCCATCGCGGCGTTCGTGGCTGGTGCCGCGCAGCGCAACGGCCAGGGCCGTGCGGAACCGGTCTTGCTGCCCCTGTTGGTGCTGGCACTGGTGGCGGCGCGCGCGGTCTTCGTCGCCCGGCATCTGGCGAATTACCCCACGATGTTGTCCATGCTGGATATCCGCGATCGCGGTTTCGCGCCAGTGGCGGGCTGGGTCGCTGCCGTGCTTGGTGTGGCGTTCTGGGCCTGGCGCCGGCCCGCGCTACGTCGCAGCCTGCCGGTGAGTGCGGCAACCGGGGCGGCCGCTGTCCTGGCAGCCGGTGCCTTGTTGCAGGCCGTGCAGCCAGCCCGGCCACCGCTGCCGCAACTCAGTCTGCAGCGTTTACGCCTTGGCGAGGAAGTGAACGCAACCCTGGCTGCCACTCCCGCCCTGGCACGCCCCGGCGGCGAGGTCGCGCTGCGCAGCCTGGAAGGCAAGCCGCTGGTGCTCAACCTCTGGGCCACCTGGTGCCCGCCCTGCAGACGCGAACTGCCTGCCCTGGTGCAGGCCGCGCTGCGGGAGCGCAAGGTGCGCATCGTGCTGGTGAACGAGGGTGAATCCGCGCAGCGCGTCACCGACTTCCTGCACCACGACAAACTCGCACCCCCCGAGGTGCTGCTCGACCCCGGCAGCCGCCTGCTGTCCGACTACCGGTCCCCCGGCCTGCCCACCACCCTGTTCATTGCTGCGGATGGCAAGGTTCAGCGTCTGGTTATTGGCGAACTGTCCGCCGCGACGCTGCAGCAGGGCATCGCGGAACTCAACGGGAGGTGAGTTGGCGTTGCATCGGTTTCCGCGCCGCGATGCACGCACAGGTCGATGACAATGCGGTCCTGTGACACCTTTCACCTAAGCTTGAGGGCGGTGCGCGAACCTCCCGGGCCGTGTCGCAGGATGACGCAGCAAGAGGTTCGCCACCCACCGATCGCCCGGTTCGTTGGTGCCGTTCACCGAGCGGATTTCACATCTTTGCATGCACACCTCCCGCCCAACCCTTGCCGCCATCGGTGGCCTGATGCTCAACGCCTTTGTCTGGGGCGTGTCATGGTGGCCGTTTCGCCAGCTCCATGCGCAGGGACTCAACCCCTTGTGGGCCACGGCGGCGATCTATGGGCTGAGCACGCTGGCCATCGTGCTGGCGCGGCCTCGGGCTTTGGGGGCGTTGCTGCGCAACCCCGCGCTGTGGCTGATCCTGGTGTCCTCGGGTGCGACCAACGCGGCGTTCAACTGGGCCGTGACCGAAGGAGATGTGGTGCGGGTGGTGCTGCTGTTCTACCTCATGCCGGTGTGGGCGACGCTGCTGGCGCGCTGGCTGCTGCACGAGCGGCTCACGCCGCTGGTGGGGTTGCGCCTGGTACTGGCCCTGGTCGGGGCGATGGCGGTGTTGTGGCCACCGGGCGGTGGCTTGCCGCTGCCGCGGCATCCGGCCGACTGGCTGGGCGTGGTGGGCGGCATGGCCTTCGCCCTCAACAATGTGCTGCTGCGCAAGTACGCGCATACGCCGCCGGAAGCGCGCGGCTTGGCGATGTTTGCCGGCGGCATGTTGGTGGCCGGTGGCCTGGCGTCGGCGCTGGCGGCATCCGGCGTGACCAGCGGCCTGCCGGCGCCGACGCTGCCGCTGCTGTTGGCCGTGGCCCTGCTGGCACTGGCCTTTCTCGCCGCCAACCTCGGCCTGCAATATGGCGCGGAGCGCCTGCCGTCGAGCCTCACGGCGGTGGTGATGACGGTGGAGATCGTCTTCGCCAGCGGCAGCGCGGTGCTGCTGGGGGCCGAACGACTCCGTCTGCAGGCGATGATCGGTGGTAGCCTCATTTTGCTGGCCATCCTGCTCGCGGCCTGGCGCCAACCGGCGCTGCCGCCGCAGCCGCACTCGCCACGGGAGACTCCACTATGAGCGCCGCCGATACCGAGACCACGACGAAACCTGCGCCCCCCAGCGTGTTCGACTTCAGCGCCGCCGACAACCGCGGCCAGACGCAGGCGCTGGCGCAATGGCGCGGCCAGGTGCTGCTCATCGTCAACACCGCCAGCGCCTGCGGTTTCACGCCGCAATACGCCGGGCTGCAGGCGCTGCACCACGCCTATCACGACCGGGGTTTCGAGGTCCTGGCTTTTCCCTGCAACCAGTTCGGCGCGCAGGAGCCTGGCACGCCGGAGCAGATCGCCCAGTTTTGCAGCATCAACTACGGCGTCGAATTCCCGCTGTTCGACAAGATCGACGTCAACGGCGCGCATACCCACCCGTTGTGGCGCTGGCTCAAGGACCAGGCCAGCGGCGTGCTCGGCACCGAGGTCATCAAATGGAATTTCACCAAATTCCTGGTTGGCCGCGATGGCCAGGTGATCCGCCGCTACGCGCCGCAGACCCAGCCGGATGCGCTGCGGGCGGACATCGAGATCGCGCTGGACAACCCTGCGTCGGCCCATCCTGGCCATCCTGG
>JAJZDV010000005.1:0-23443 GCA_021846025.1 Pseudomonadota bacterium | reverse complement strand
CTGACCCCGTTTAACCCGCGGCCTCAGTTTCGCAAGGCTTCGTCCAGGAACTCCAGCCAGTGCTGCACCGGCATGGTGGTGCCGGCCTGCAAGTGCTGGATACAGCCGATGTTGGCGCTGAGGATGCGCTGCGGTGCCACATGGGCCAGGTGCTTGAGCTTGCGCTCGCGCAACTGCTTCGACAAATCCGCCTGCAGCACGGAGTAGGTGCCGGCCGAGCCGCAACACAGGTGGCTCTCGGCGGGCAAACTGACGCTGAAACCCAGGGCGCGCAGCAGCGCTTCCACCTGCCCGCCAAGGCGCTGGCCATGCTGCAAGGTGCAGGGTGGGTGCCAGGCCAGGTTTTCAGCCGGCTTGCGCCGGAGCTTGGCGGCGAGGTGTTCGCCGTGCGTGGCGAGGAATTCGATCGGGTCGCGCGCGAGCGCGGCGACGCGCGCGGCCTTGTCGGCATAGGCGGGATCGTGCTGCAGCTCGCGGCCGTAGTCCTTCACCAGCACGCCGCAGCCGGAGGCGTTGACAACAATGGCCTCGACCATGCCGCGCAGCACCAACGGCCACCAGGCGTCGATATTGCGGCGCATATCGGTCTGTGCGCCGTCGTGGTCGCTCAGGTGCTGGCGGATGGCGCCGCAGCAGCCCGCATCGTCGGCCACCAGTGTCTGCACGCCCAGGGCGTCGAGCACGCGGGCGGTGGCAGCGTTGATGTTCGGCGCCATGGCCGGTTGCACGCAGCCGGCCAGCATCAACACCTTGCGCGCATGTTCACGCGTCGGCCAGGGGCTGGCCGGCGTCGCCGGCGGCACTTTCTCGCTCAGCGATTTCGGCACCAGCGGCTTGAGTGCCTGGCCGAGCTTCATCGCTGTGCCGAACAGCGGCGAGGTGAGGCCCTCTTTCAGCGCCCAGCGCTTGGCGCGCTCGGCCATCGGGCGCTGCACCTTGGCATCCACCACGCGGCGGCCAATGTCCACCAACTGGCCGTAGGCCACGCCGGAGGGGCAGGTGGTTTCGCAATTGCGGCAGGTGAGGCAGCGGTCCAGGTGCTGCTGGGTGCTGCGCGTGGGTGCGGCGCCTTCGAGCACCTGCTTGATGAGGTAGATGCGTCCGCGCGGGCCATCCAGTTCGTCGCCGAGCAGCTGGTAGGTGGGGCAGGTGGCGGTACAAAAACCACAATGCACACAGGCGCGCAGGATGCTCTCGGCCAACTGGCCGTCGGGCGTTCCGGAGAATTCGGGGGAGAGGCGGGTTTCCATGAAGGTGGCGAAGGGGGTGCGAGGAGGCGGCGTCGAGACGCGAAGGGCGGGATGTCGCCGGCGTTGGGTTCAGCTGGCCATCACCGTCGGAAAAAGGCCGTGAGGATCGAAGGCGCGTTTGATCTCGCGGTGGATACGGTCCAGCGGCGGCGCTGGCGGGGTGAACACCGGCGTCTCCGGGTCACCGCCGCGAAAGCGCGTGGCATGGCCTCCGGCCCGTGCGGCGGCTTCGCGCATCACGGCAGCGGGCAGTGCGGTTTTGAGCCAGCGCTGGGCGCCGCCCCATTCGATGAGCAGATCGCCCTGCAGGCGCATGGGCGGTGTGGTGGGCGGCACCGCCAGGCGCCACAGGGGGTCGCCGGCGGCTCCGGGTTGCGCCCAGGTGGTGGCAAACCAGGGCAGGGTTTGCTCGCGCAGGCCGTGCCACAACTCGGCTGCCGCAGCGTCGTCGATGCGCTCCCCGCCCAGACGGGAACAGGCTGCGGCCACTGCGGCCTTGGCGCCGCGCAGACGCAGGTGGAACAGGTGAGCGGAGCCTTCGCCGCCGCTGCACCAGGTGCTGGCGGCAATGGGCAGCGGCTGTCCGCTCCAGATGTTGACCTGCTCGATCGCGCGCTCCTTGCTCATCTCGAACACCAGGGTGGCGTCAGCCGAGGCGCGCGGCAGCACCTTGAGCGAGACTTCCAGAATGGCGCCGAGCGAACCCATCGATCCCACCAGCAGGCGTGAGACGTCGAAACCGGCGACGTTCTTCATCACCTGGCCGCCGAAATGCAGCACCTCGGCGCGGCCGCTCAGCAGCACCGCGCCCAGCACATAGTCGCGCACCGCGCCGGCGCCCTGGCGTGATGGGCCGGCAAGACCCGCCGCCACCATGCCGCCGATGGTGGCGCGGGCGCCGGTGTGGGCGAAATGCGGTGGCTCGAACGGCAGGCATTGGCCTTGGGTCGCCAGCAGGGCTTCCAGCTCGGCCAGGGGTGTGCCGGCACGGGCGGTGACGACGAGTTCGGTGGGCTCGTAGCTGACGATGCCGGCGTAGGCTGTCAGATCCAGCGTGGCGCCGGCGCGCGCCTGGCGCGTGGCGGGATGGAGCCAGGATTTGCTGCCGCCACCGCGCACGGCAAGCTGGGTGTGCTGGGTTGCTGCCTGCCGCACCTGCTCTTGCAGGGCGGCGAGTGTGTCGGATGGGTTCACGGGTTCAGTCGATGAAAAAGTGGATCGAGTCCTGAGGTTGACGTCCTCACCACAACGTGGAGAGGGTTGCAAAAGGAGGTGGTGTCGCGCGGCGCTGTGCGAAGGTTCCGGACGCCCTTCGCCGCATGCTTCAAGGGTGTGGGACGCATGAGCCGTGCCGCGCGCTGTGCTGGTGCCATCACGGACTTCGTCCGGCCACGGCTGTTCGTGGAGACGCGGCGCGCCAGGCAAGGTGCGTGTGCGGCTCAAAAGCGTGGCAACTCCGGAAACGCCACGCGCCCGCCGCGCACGTGCATCTTGCCGTACTCGGCGCAACGCGCGTGGCTGGGAATGTTCTTGCCCGGGTTGAGGTGCTCGGCGGGGTCGAAGGCGCGGCGCAGGGCCAGGAACTGTTCGAGTTCCTCGGGGCTGAACTGCACGCACATGGAGTTGATCTTCTCCAGTCCCACGCCGTGCTCGCCGGTGATGGAGCCGCCCATCTCGACGCAGGCCTCGAGGATTTTCGCGCCGAAGGCCTCGGCGCGTTCCAGTTCGCCGGTCTGATTGGCGTCGAACAGGATCAGCGGGTGCAGATTGCCGTCGCCGGCATGGAACACATTGACGCAGCGCAGGCTGAACTCGCGCTCCATGTCCTGGATGGCCAGCAGCATGTCGGCCACGCGTTTGCGCGGGATGGTGCCGTCCATGCAGTAGTAGTCGGGGGAGATGCGACCCGAGGCGGGGAAGGCGTTCTTGCGTCCGCTCCACAAGCGCAGGCGCTCGGCCTCGTCGCGGCTGATGGTCAGGGCCGTGGCGCCGCAGCCTTGCAGCACCGCGAGCATGCGGCCGATTTCCTCTTCCACCTCTTCCGGCGTGCCGTCGGACTCGCACAGCAGGATGGCCTCGGCGTTCAGGTCGTAGCCGGCGTGGACGAAGGACTCGACCGCCGCCGTCATGGGCTTGTCCATCATCTCCAGCCCGGCCGGGATGATGCCATCGGCAATCAGGCTGGCGACGGCGTCGCCAGCCTTGCGCAGATCGTCGAAGCTGGCCATGATGCAGCGCGCCAGCACCGGCTTCGGAATGAGCCTGACGGTCACTTCGGTGACGACCATCAGCATGCCCTCGCTGCCGATGATCACGGCCAGCAGATCCGGCCCCGCGCAGTCGCCGGCCAGATTGCCCACCGTGATGGGCTCGCCCTCCACGGTGTAGCCGCGCACTTGCAGCACGTTGTGCACGGTGAGGCCGTATTTCAGGCAATGCACGCCGCCGGAGTTTTCCGCCACGTTGCCGCCAATGGTGCAGGCAATCTGGCTGGAGGGGTCGGGCGCGTAGTACAGGCCGTGGGGTGCGGCGGCCTCGGAAATCGCCAGGTTGCGCACGCCGCATTCCACCGTGGCGGTGCGCGCCAGCTTGTCGATGGACTTGATGTGGTTGAAGCGCGAGAGCGCCAACAGCACCCCATCCACATGCGGCAGCGCACCGCCCGACAGCCCGGTGCCGGCGCCACGCGCCACCACCGGAACCTTCAGGTGATGGCACACGCGCAGCACCGCGGCCACCTGGGCCTCGGTCTCGGGCAGCGCCACCACCAGCGGCTGCTGGCGGTAGGCGGCCAGGCCGTCGCATTCGTAAGGGGTTACATCCTCGCGCTGCCACAGCAGACAGGATGCAGGCAGCACGTCCGACAGCGCAGCCACGACCTCGGCCTGGCGCTGGGCGCGGGCGGCAAGGTTCTGGGGGATAGGGGCATTCATGGCGACAGGCTTGTGAACAGATTGTTTTTGGATTGTCGCAAACAATAGCGCAGCTTATGTTGCGGTGCATCAGGGTCTATCCCGACGCACGTCGCGCATGCGGGCAAAACAGTGCTGACGGTTTTGCAGGCTATGGCCGTTGCCGCCGGGAGACTGCGTGCCCCAGCGTTGCCGGCTGCCGCCGAGGCTCGGGGCGCGGCCTGCGTACCGCTTCCGCATGGGCAAGCCGAGGGGGCATTGGCCGGCCCTCATAAGCTGTATAAAAAAACAGTTATGATGCCCGGGCTTCCGGCTGCCTCTGCATGGCGGTGGAAGATGAGGAGCGGTGCTCATGTTGCGTTGTCTGCTGGTCGATTTCAACTCCTATTTCGCCTCGGTCGAGCAGCAGGTGCAACCCGCTTTGCGCGGCCGGCCGGTCGGCATCGTGCCCATGATGGCCGAGACCACCTGCTGCATTGCCGCCAGCTACGAGGCCAAGGCTTTCGGCGTCAGGACCGGAACCCAGGTGGCCGAGGCGCGCAAGCTCTGCCCCGGCATCGTTTTCGTCGAGGCGCGCCATCCGCTGTATGTGGAGTTTCATCACCGTGCCATCGCCGCGGTGGATTGGATCGCGCCGGTGGAGCAGGTGCTGTCCATCGACGAGATGGCCTGTGGCCTGCCCATGGGCTGGAGCAGCCGCGAGCGCGCCACCGCGCTGGCCCTGCGCATCAAGGCCGGGTTGCGCGAAGCGCTGGGCGAATGCCTGCGCGTGTCGGTGGGTATCGCGCCCAATGTGTTCCTGGCGAAGCAGGCGTCGAACCTGCAAAAGCCCGACGGTCTGGTGGTGCTGGACGACACCGATCTGCCCGGCCCGCTGCTGCGCATGAAGCTCGACGACCTCACCGGCATCAACCGCGGCATGCTGGCGCGGCTGCACGCGCATGGGCTGACCACGGTGGCGCAGTTGTGGCGCGCGCGGCGCGAGCAACTCCACACCATCTGGGGCGGCGTCGGCGGCGACGACTTCCACGACCAGCTCCACGGCCTTCCGGTGCGGCGCCTGGCCGGCCCGCGCCGTACCCTGGGCCACAGCCACGTGCTGCCGCCCGAGCAGCGCAACCTTGACGATGCCTGCGCCGTGCTCGACCGCCTGACGCAAAAAGCCGCCATGCGCCTGCGCCGCGAAGGCCTGGTGGCAGGCGCCATGAGCGTGGGCCTGCGCTGCGCCGTGCGTGGCCAGGCGTCGCAGCGCTGGGAACAGGCCGCGCGCATGGCGCACACGCAGGACACCCAGACCCTGCTGCACACCCTGGCCGCGCTCTGGGCGGGTTTGCCGCCGCAACTGCCGCCGCCGTTCAAGGTCGGCATGGTGCTGCACGATTTGCTGCCGTTGGCGCAAAGCAGTGCCGGCCTGTTCGATGACGACAGCCGCCGCAACGGCCTGTGGCAGGCGGTGGATGCGCTGAACCTGCGCTACGGCAAGCACACCGTTTATTGCGGCAGCGCCCATCGCGCCCGCGACAGCGCGCCCATGCGCATCGCCTTCAACCGCATTCCCGACCTCGGCACCGAGGCGTGAGCGCTGTGGCTGCAAGCCGCGCCATGCCATGCCATCGCCCGGGGCTAGGGCGGCGGCTGAAGCGTCGTGCCGATGCTGTTGGCTCGCGGCACAGGCTCCGCTCCCTGAGCCGCCAGGGCCCGGTCGGGTGGGCCGAACAGTTGCACCAGCCGCTGGCGCAGGCCGCGTGCGCGCGCGGCGTCGCGCAGCATGGCGATCCATGCGTGAAAGGTGAGGGTGATGGGGTTGTGGCTGCGAATCGGGTGGACGATGCCGTAGACGCAGGGATGGGCCGGATCTTCCGGCGTGAAGCTGCCGAACAGCTTGTCCCACACGATGAATACGCCCGCATAGTTACGGTCCAGGTATTGCGGGTTGCGAGCGTGGTGCACGCGGTGGTGCGAAGGCGTGTTGAACACCTGCTCCAGCCAGCCGAGCTTGCCCACCGCCTCGGTGTGGACGAAGAACTGGAACGCCAGATTGACGGCGACCACGGCGACGATGTGCGCAGGGGCGAAGCCGATCCAGGCCAGCGGCAGCCAGAACAGCCACATGCCCGAGATCGGGTAGGTGAGGCTCTGGCGGAATGCGGTGGACAGGTTGAGCCGCTCCGACGAATGGTGGGTGACATGCGAGGCCCACAGCCAGCGCACGCGGTGGCTGGTGCGGTGGAACCAGTAATAGCAAAAATCCTGGGCAACCACGAGCAAGACCACGCTCCACCAGGTGGCAGGCATGTTGAACAGCCGATGCCGCCAGAGCGCGACGAACAGGCCGAAGGTGAGCAGCCAGGCCACCGCGTCCGAGGCCTGGTGCATCAGCGCCAGGGTGGCGTTGGAGGCCGTGTCGGCCCAGGTGTAGCTGCTGCGGCCCAAGCGCCTGAAATGCCAGGCTTCCCAGGCGATGAAGCCGAGGAAGACCGGGGCGAGGGCGAGGAGGATGAGGCTGTCCATCGGGCTGGGTTCGGAGGCTGCTGCCGGGATGCCGACGCGATCAGGATGCCACCGTGTCGGCTGGCCTGGAGGCCGCCTCGCCCATGGCCTGCAGGCAGCGCTGCATGGCCGGCTGCATGCAGCAACGCAGCAGCAGGACGACGAAAGGACGCGACAGCGGTGTGCGCGGGGTGAAGGTGTAGCGCCATTCCACGGTGCACCCGCGCGCGTGAGCCGTGAACGTCCAGCGCGCTTCGCCCAGCCGCACCAGCCAGGAGAACGGAGGGCGAAAGCCGCTCAGGGTGTAGGCATGCACGCCGGGGCGGTCGAGTGCGGTGACGCGCTCGGTGAGCATGGAGCCGTCGCTGTTGGCCACGCGCCGCGTGCAACCCACGGCCAGCGGCGACAGCAGGGTGATGGCGCGGATCGAGGGGATCGGCCCGTAGCCGCGAAACAGCGGCGGGAAGCGCACCGGGTCGGCCGACAGATCGAACGCGGCTTCGGCGCTGCAAGGCAGGTTGGCGTGGGCGGTGCAGGTGGGGTGCATGGCGACAGTGTCGCGCGCGAGCGGCGCGGTATCCATCGGGGAAAGCATGAGGCCGGGCCCGGCGCCGAGGGCGCGAGGGTGCTCAGCCGGGCGCTCGGCAGACGGCGGCGAGCTTGTTGCCGTCGGGGTCGCGCACGTAGGCGGCGTAGAAGTCGGGGCCGTAGTGCGGGCGCAACCCGGGTGCGCCCTCGCTGCGGCCGCCGTGGGCCAGGGCGGCCGCATGAAAGGCATCGACCTGCGCGCGGGTGGCTGCGGCCAGCGCCGCCATGGTGCCGTTGCCCGGGCTGGCGGACTGACCGTTGAAGGGTTTGCACAACCACAGCGCCAGTTCCGCGCGGCCTGCGTCGGCATAGCGGCCCCAGCCGATTTCGTGCGCGAGGTCGTCGCTCTCGGTGATGCAGCGCCCGTGGCCGAGCGCGGCCATCACCGGGTCGTAGAACGCCGCCGCACGGGGCAGATCGTTGGTGCCGAGCATGAGGTAGGTGAACATGGGTGCGATGGGGTGCGATGGGGGCGATGCGTTCGATGGCCCGGCGCGGACCGTGCGCCCCAGGATCGGCTCACCGACATGCTCCACTCCCCCCGCGCAGGCAAGAAAACTCGGGAACGGCCCGGCGTGTCCTTGAGCGCAGCGTGCGGCCTGATCAGGGTCGTGCGTCGTGGCTGTTCAAGCAAAAATCTTTCCCGGATTCAAGATGCCGTTCGGGTCGAGGGCCTGCTTGATGGCACGCATCACGTCCAGAGCGTCGTCGCCCGCTTCTTCGCGCAGGAACTCCTGCTTGTGCAGGCCGATGCCGTGTTCGCCGCTGCAGGTGCCGCCGAGTTTCAGCGCCCGGCGCACGAGTTGCGCATTGAGGCGTTCGGCCAATTCGCGCTCTTCGGGTTTGGCCGGGTCGAGCAGGTAGCCGATGTGGTAGTTGCCATCGCCCACGTGGCCGACGACGAAGTAGGGCAGTCCGGCAGCTTCGGCCTCGGCGATGGTGGCGTTGATGCTCTCGGCCAGACGCGAGATGGGCACGCAGGTGTCGGTGGTGACGCAGCGGCAGCCGGGCCTGGTTTGCAACGCGGAGAAGTAGGCGTGATGCCGTGCCTTCCACAAGCGGGTGCGTTCTTCCGGGGTGTCGGCCCAGGCGAAGTCGGAGCCGCCGTGATCGGCGGCGATCGCCTGCACGCTCCCGGTCTGCTCGCGCACGCCGGCGGGCGAGCCGTGGAATTCCATCAGCAGCAAAGGTCGCTCGGGCAGGTCGAGGTGGTCGTGGGCGTTGACGGCGCGCACCGCGCCAGGGTCCATCAACTCGACGCGGGCGATGGGGATGCCGGCCTGGATGATGGCGATGGTGCAGTCCACCGCCTGCGCCACGTCGGGGAAGGAGCATACGGCGGCGGCCACGGCCTCGGGCTGCGGGTAGAGGCGCAGCGTGACTTCGGTGACGATGCCCAGCGTGCCCTCGCTGCCGACGAACAGGCGCGTGAGGTCGTAGCCCGCGCTGCTCTTGCGCGCCAGCGTGCCGGTGCGCACCACGCGCCCATCGGCCAGCACCACGGTGAGCGCCAGCACGTTCTCGCGCATGGTGCCGTAGCGCACGGCGTTGGTGCCCGAGGCGCGCGTGGCGGTCATGCCGCCCAGGGTCGCGTCGGCACCGGGGTCGATGGGGAAGAACAGCCCGGTGTGGCGCAACTCCTCGTTCAACTGCATGCGCGTCACCCCGGCCTGCACCTTGACCAGCATGTCGTCCGTGGCGACATCGAGCACGCGGTTCATGCGGGTGAGGTCGAGGCTGATGCCGCCCTGCACCGCGAGCAACTGGCCTTCGAGCGAGGAGCCCGCGCCGAAGGCGATGACCGGTACGTCGTGCGCGGCGGCGAGCTTCACCGCATCGGCCACGTCTTGCGTGCTGGTGCAGAACACCACGGCCGATGGCGGCGGCACGTCGAAGGGCGACTCGTCGCGACCATGCTGCTCGCGCACGGCCAGCGCGGTGGAGTGCTGTGCGCCGAAACGCGCGGCCAGGGCGTCGAGCAGGGCGGGTGGGGTGGGGCGGGTGAGGGTTTGGGACGTCGCCGGGGCGTTCATCATGGTCTCCTTCGATGCAGTCTCATGGTCAAGGGCAACGCCGAACGGGCTTCTCGCGCTGCAGGTCTGCGCGTTCGCCTGGTCGGGACGCCCTGCGTGGCATCCACCCCGAACCGAGGGCAGCGCGCCTGCGACGACGCAGCCAACGTCACCTTGGGCAAGAATACGCCGTTGCCGTCAGCGGCGCCGACTTGACATGGACGCATCATGGGACACCGCCTCACCACCATCACCACCCGCACCGGCGACGCCGGCACCACCGGTCTGGGCGACGGCAGCCGACGCTCCAAGGCCGACGATCGCATTCACGCCCTGGGCGAGATCGATGAGCTGAACTCCGGCATCGGCCTGCTGCTCACCGAGCCGATGGACGCTGCCGTTCGCGAACTGCTGCTGCAGGTGCAGCACGATTTGTTCGACCTCGGCGGTGAACTCGCGGTGCCGGGCATGACCCTGGTGCAAGACGCCCATGTGCAGCGCCTGGACGCCGCGCTGGCGCACTACAACCCGCTGCTGCCGCCGCTGCAGGAATTCATCCTGCCCGGCGGCACCCGCGCCGCCAGCCTCGCGCATGTGTGCCGCACCGTGGCGCGGCGCGCCGAGCGTTCGGTGGTGGCGGTGGTCCGCGCTGTCCAGCCGCAGGCTGGCACTGCCACGGCCACCCCCACCCCTGCGGCGCTTGGCGATTTCGCCCGCCCCTTGCAATACCTCAACCGCTTGTCGGACCTGTTGTTCGTGCTGGCGCGCACCCTCAACCGTGCCGGAGCCGAAGGCAGCACCGAGGTGTACTGGAAACACGAGCGCAAGGCCAAGCCCCCGAGTGCCTAGAGGGGTGCCGGTCGATGCCGCCTGGCGTGGCCACCCGGCAGGCGGTTTGCCACCAGCAAAACTTCAACACAAACGCCTCACGCGGCGTTCATGCTGCTCGGGCATGATGCGGCCATGGTCCATGGAGGCTGCGCATACCCCCAGCAGGCATGCGGGCCGGGAACGATTGGACAATGCGCCATCCGCCCTGCGCTCAGCCGGCCACCTCGCCTTGCCTGTGTTGCGCCTGCCTGTGTTCCACCTTTCACCCGAGTCCCGCCCATGACCCCATCCGGCCCGCGCCCCGATCCTGCCCCGACCTCCGTTGTCCGCCAGGCCGGGCGCCGCTGGCCCTGGTTGCTGCCCTTCATCATCCTGGCGGCAGGGGCCTTGCTCTGGTGGCGCGTGGGCGATGTCAGCCGCGCCCAGAAGGCACCGTCCGGCATGTCCGGCAAGCAGCCACCGCAGCCGGTGACGGCGGCTGTCGCGCGCGCGCAGCCTTTGCCGGTGTGGTTCAGTGCCCTGGGCACGGTGACGCCGCGCAGCCTGGTGAACGTCATGCCGCGCGTGGCAGGTCTGCTGCAGAGCGTGGATTACCGGCAGGGGCAGATGGTCAGGGCGGGGCAGTTGCTGGCGCAGATCGACCCACGTCCGTTCCAGATCGCGGTGGAGCAGGCGCAAGCCCAGGTCGAGCAGACCCGGGCGCAACTCGGCGGCGCACAAAGCGATCTGGTGCGCTACGAGACCCTGCTCAAGCAGGACTCGATTTCCGCGCAGCAGGTGTCGGACCAGCGCGCCACCGTGGCGCAGTACAAGGCCACGCTCGACGCCAACCAGGCCGCGCTCGACAACGCTCGGCTGCAACTCAGCTGGACCCGCATCACCGCCCCGGTTGCCGGCCTGGCGGGCCTGCGGCCGGTGGATGCGGGCAACATGGTGACCACCTCGGGTGCGGTGGGTGCGGGCAACGGCTCCAGCAGCGCCACGGGCAGCAGCGTGACGCCGATCGCCACCATCGCCCAGGTGCAGCCGGTCGACGTGACCTTCGCCCTGCCGCAGCGGCAGATTGGCGAGGTGGTCGGACAGTTGCTGGGTGCTCCGGCCAATCCGCAAGCCGATTTTGCCCTCCACGGCGACGGCCCGAGCGCGGGGCGGCACGGCCAGGCAGCCGTGTCCGGCAAACAACTCGAAGCCCAGGCCTGGGACGCGCGCAACACCCAACTGCTGGCCAGCGGCAAGCTGGTGGCGGCTGACAACCAGATCAACACCGCCACCGGCACGCTCAACCTGCGCGCCGAGTTCGACAACAAGAACCTGGCGCTGTTTCCCAACCAGTTCGTCAACCTTCGTCTGCTGGTGCGCACCATTCCCGACGCGGTGGTGGTGCCGAACACGGCCGTGGCCGTGGGCGCGCCGGGCACCTATGTGTATGTGATCGGCGCCGGCGACAAGGTGATGCTGCGCAAGGTGACGACGGGGGCGACCGATGGCGATCTGACGCAGATCGTCTCCGGCCTGAAGCCCGGTGAGCGCGTCGTGACCGATGGCCTGGACCGCCTGCGCGATGGCCGTGAAGTGAAGGTGGTGCAGGCGCGCACCGCCGAGACATCGCCAGCGTTGCGGCCGGGAAAGACCCAGCCGGGGAACATGACGCGGCCGGGCCCGCATGCCAAGGCTGCGGCCAGCGGAGCGCACGGAGCATGAGCGTGCCGCCGAGCAACCACTCCCCATCCCAGCCCTCCCCGCGAGCGGGGACGCAGCCAACCCCTCCCGTGCAGACTGGAGCAAGCGACGCGGGGCAGCCGCAGTCTTCGCGCAGTGCAGCGCACACCTCCCCCGCGGCCGAGGGAGGCGGGGAGGGGGAGTCCGGCGCCGATCGTCCCAGTCCGTCGCGGCTGTTCATTCTGCGGCCCATCGCCACCACGCTGCTGATGATTGCGGTGCTGGTGGCCGGCTTCGTCGGTTACAAGCTGCTGCCGCAGGCGGCGTTGCCGGAGGTGGACTACCCCACCATCCAGGTCACCACCCTCTACCCCGGGGCCAGCCCGAACGTGATGACGTCCTCCGTCACCGCGCCGCTGGAGCAGCAGTTCGGGCAGATGCCGGGGCTGGCGCAAATGTGGTCGGTGAGTTCCGGCGGGGCGTCGGTCATCACCCTGCGTTTCGATTTGTCGCTCTCGCTCGACGTCGCCGAGCAGGAGGTGCAGGCCGCGATCAACGCCGCCAGCAGCCTGCTGCCCACCGACCTGCCGCAGCCGCCCATCTATGCCAAGGTCAACCCGGCGGACGCGCCCGTCATCACTCTCGGGCTGACCTCCGACTCGCTGCCCCTCACCACCCTCGACGACCTGGCCGACACGCGCTTGAGCCAGAAGCTCTCGCAGGTCTCGGGCGTGGGCCTGGTGACGCTGTCCGGCGGTCACAAGCCTGCCGTGCGCGTCACGGTCAACGCCCAGGCCCTGGCGGCGCTGGGCCTGAGTCTGGACAGCATTCGCACCGCCATCACCGGGGCCAACGTCAACAGCCCCAAGGGCAGCATCAGCGGAAGCCAGCAATCCTTCACCATCGACGCCAACGACCAGTTGCAGTCGCCCGAGCAGTACCGGCAGATGATCATCGCCACCAACAACGGCGCAACGGTGCGCCTGGGCGATGTCGCCCGCGTCGACACCGGCCCCGAGAACGCCTGGCAGGCGGCCCTGGTCAATGGCAAACCCGGCATCGTCATCAACGTGCAGCGTCAGCCCGGCGCCAACGTCATCGCCGTGGTCGACAGCATTCAGAAGCTGCTGCCCAGCCTGCAGCAGCAACTGCCCGCGGCGGCGCGGCTCTCGGTGCTGTCGGACCGCACCGTCACGATTCGCGCCGCCATCAGCGACGTCAAGTTCGAGTTGCTGCTGGCCGTCGCCCTGGTGGTGCTGGTCATCTTCGTCTTCCTGCGCAGCGCGCGCGCCACCTTCATTCCCGCCACGGCGGTGCCCCTGGCGCTGGTGGGCACCTTCGGCGCCATGTACCTGTTCGGCTTTTCCATCAACACCCTGACGCTCATGGCCCTGACCATCGCCACCGGTTTCGTGGTGGACGACGCCATCGTCATGATCGAGAACATCTCGCGCTACATCGAGGCCGGGGAGCCGCCGCTGCAGGCGGCGCTCAAGGGCGCGGCGCAGATCGGTTTCACCATCATCTCGCTCACCTTCTCGCTCATCGCCGTGCTCATCCCGCTGCTGTTCATGGGCGATGTGGTGGGGCGGCTGTTCCGCGAATTCGCCATCACCCTGGCGGTGGCCATCGTCATTTCGGCGGCGGTCTCGCTCACCTTCACCCCCATGCTGTCCGCGCGGCTGTTGCGCCATGTGCCCGAGCACAGACAGAGCCGCCTGTTCCGCGCCTCCGGCCATGCCTTCGAGCGCCTGACCGAGGGCTACGCCCGGGCACTCGGCTGGGTGCTGCGCCACCAGCCGCTGGTGCTGCTGGCGGCGCTGGGCACGCTCGTGCTCACGGTGTTTCTCTACATCGCCATACCCAAGGGCTTCTTTCCGGTGCAGGACACCGGCCTGATTCAGGCCACCACCGTGGCGCCGCAGGACGTCTCGTTCGCCGCGATGAGCCAGCGGCAGCAGGTGCTGGTCGACGCGCTGCTGCGCGACCCGGCGGTGGCGAGTGTGTCGTCCGTGGTCGGCATCGACGGCGTCAACACGACGATGAACACCGGGCGCCTGCTCATCAGCCTCAAGCCCTTGAGCACGCGCGTGCTGCGGGTGCTGCCGATCATCGCCCGGCTCGACGCGCGCGTCGCGAAGGTCGAAGGCATCCACGCCTTCCTGCAGCCGGTGCAGGACCTGACCATCGACGACATCGCCAGCCGCTATCCCTACCAGTTCAGCGTCTCGGCCACCAGTCAGGCCGAGCTGTCCAGCGCCAACGCCGCGCTGATGGCCAGGCTCAAGGCGCTGCCGCAGCTCGCCGGCGTCACCAGTGACCTGCAGGACCAGGGCCTGCAGGCCTATGTCGACGTCGATCGCAGCGCCGCCTCGCGTCTGGGCATCACCATGAGCGCGGTCGATAGCGCGCTCTACAGCGCCTTCGGCCAGCGTCTGGTCTCCACCATCTTCACCCAGTCGGCGCAGTACCGCGTGGTGCTGGGGGTCAGCACGAGCGATGGCGGAGGGCTCGCGGCGTTCGGCAACATCTTCCTGGCCAGCAGCAGCGGGCGGCCGGTGCCGCTGTCGGCCATCGCCCATGTCGAGCAGCGCGCCACGCCGCTGGCGGTGGACCATCTCGGCCAGTTCCCGGCGGCGCTCATCTCCTTCCAGCTCGCGCCCGGCGCCTCGCTCGGCGCGGCGGTCGATGCCATTCAGCAAGTGGCGACGGACGCCGCCCTGCCGCCCTCCGTGGTCATCGCCTTCCAGGGCGCGGCCAGCGCCTTCCAGGCGGCGCTCTCCAACCAGCTCTGGCTGCTGCTGGCGGCGGTGGCCACCATGTACATCGTGCTGGGCGTGCTGTACGAGAGCTACATCCACCCCATCACCATTCTGTCCACGCTGCCCTCGGCCGGCATCGGTGCCTTGCTGGCGCTGATGGGCTCGGGGCACAACCTCACCGTCATCGCCATCATCGGCATCGTCCTGCTCATCGGCATCGTGCAGAAGAACGCCATCCTGATGGTGGATTTCGCCCTCGACGCCCAGCGCCACCAGGGGCTTGCGCCCGAGGCCGCCATGCTGCAGGCCGCGCGCCTGCGCTTGCGCCCCATTCTGATGACGACGTTCGCCGCGCTGTTCGGCGCCGTGCCGCTGGTGGTCGGCGGCGGCATGGGCGCCGAGCTGCGCCAGCCGCTGGGCATCACCATGGTGGGCGGATTGCTGTTGTCGCAACTGCTCACGCTGTTCACCACGCCGGTCATCTATCTCGCCTTCGACCGCCTGGCCACGCGCACCGCGACCTGGCGGACACGCACCTTCGGTTCCGGTCCGCAGGGCGGGCAGAGTCTCCCGCTCGCGCTCTCCCCCGCCCCTGGGGGAGGTGACAGCGGCGCTGCGCGCGGCCCCGTGTCCACAGCTTCCACGGACGGCGAGGGCCAGCCGTGAATCTTTCCGCTCCCTTCGTTCGCCGCCCGGTGGGCACCACCTTGCTGGCGCTGGCGGTGCTGCTGGCGGGCGCCATGGCCTTTCGCCTGCTGCCGGTGGCGCCGCTGCCGCAGGTGGACTTTCCGACCATCACCGTGCAGGCCAACATGGCCGGGGCCAGTCCGGCGGTGATGGCCGCCACGGTGGCCACGCCGCTGGAGCGCAGCCTGGGGACGATTGCCGGCATTTCGCAAATGACCTCCAGCAGCACGCAGGGGTCCACCCGCATCATCCTGCAGTTCGATCTGAGCAAGGACATCAACAGCGCGGCGCGCCAGGTGCAGGCCGCCATCAACGCCGCGCGGCCGCTGCTGCCCACCGGGCTCACCGGCAACCCGACCTACCGCAAGGTCAACCCGGCGGATGCGCCGATCATGATCCTCGCGCTCACCTCCAAGAGCCTGACGCGCGGGCAGATGTACGACGCCGCCTCCACCATCCTGGCGCAGAAGATCTCGCAGGTCGCCGGCATCGGCTCGGTCACCGTGGGCGGCTCGGCGCTGCCGGCGGTGCGGGTGGAACTGGACCTGCCGCGCATCAACGGCATGGGCCTGGGGCTGGAGCAGATTCGCCAGGCCATCGCCAGCGCCAATGTGGACACGCCCAAAGGCGCGGTGGACAGCGCCGACCGCCGCTGGCAGGTGGGCGCCAACGACCAGATGACCACGCCGGCGCAGTACCAGCGCATCGTCGTCGGCTACAGAAATGGCGCACCCATCCGGCTGGATGAAGTGGCGCAGGTCCGCGAAGGCCTGCAGAACGACCAGCACATGGGCCTGGCGAACGGCGAGCCGGCGGTGCTGCTCATCATTTTTCGCCAGCCCGGAGCCAACATCATCAGCGCCGTGGAAGGCGTGAAAGCGGCGCTGCCGCAGCTCGAAGCCTCGATTCCGGCAGGCATCGACGTGCGCATCATGTCCGACCGCACCTCCACCATCCGCGCCTCGTTGCAGGAGGTGGAAAACACCCTGCTGCTCGCCGTCATGCTGGTCATCGGCGTGGTCTGGCTGTTCCTGCGCGACTGGCGCGCCACCCTCATTCCGGCGCTGGCCGTGCCGCTGTCGCTGGTGGGCACCTTCGCCGCCATGTGGCTGCTGGGCTACAGCCTCGACAACCTGTCGCTGATGGCGCTGATCGTCGCCACCGGCTTCGTCGTCGACGACGCCATCGTCGTGCTCGAAAACATCATGCGCCATGTCGAGGCCGGCATGTCGCCGCTGGCCGCGGCGCTCAAGGGCGCGCGCGAAGTGGGCTTCACTGTGCTGTCCATGAGCCTGTCGCTGGTGGCCGTGTTCCTGCCGGTGCTGTTCATGGGCGGCATCGTCGGCCGGCTGTTCCACGAGTTCGCCGTCACGCTGTCGGTGGCCATCGGCATGTCGCTGCTGGTCTCGCTCACCGTCACGCCCATGCTCGCGTCGCGCTGGCTGCGCCCGAAGCCCCTGCCCACGCCAGCTCTCCCCACAGGTGGGGAGGGGGAGGCCGGGAGGGAGAGTGTGGCGCGCGCCCCCCGCCTGGAGCGCGTGTGGAACGCCATTCATCGCGGCTACGCCCGCAGCCTGCGCGGGGCACTGGCGCATCCCACGCTCATGCTGCTGCTGTTCTTCGCCACCATCGGCCTGAGCGTGTATCTCTACGCCATCGTCCCCAAGGGATTTTTCCCGACGCAGGACACCGGCCTGCTGGTCGGTTCGGTGCAGGCCGACCAGTCGATTTCCTTTCAGGACATGAGCAAGAAGCTGGAGCGCATCGTCGCCATCGTGCGCCGGAACGAGGGCGTGCAGAACGTGCTGGCGTTCACCGGCGGGGGCACCGCCAACAGCGGCTTCATGTTCATGCAGCTCAAGCCGCTGGACCAGCGCCGGGGGGTGCAGACCATCATCGCGCAATTGCGCAAGGCGCTCTCCAGCGTGCCGGGGGCACAGACCTTCATGTTCCCGGTGCAGGACATTCGTGCCGGCGGCCGGCCCTCGGCGGCGCTGTACGAGTACACCCTGCAGGCCTCCGATCTGGATACCCTGCGCACCTGGGAGCCCAAGGTGCTGGCGGCGTTCAAGCGCATTCCCGGCATGAACGATGTCAACACCGACCAGCAGGCCAGCGGCCTGCAGCTCAGCCTGGTGCTCGACCGCGCGGCCGCGGCGCGCTACGGCATTCCCATCGCCACCATCGACCAGACCCTGAACGACGCCTTCGGCCAGCGTCTGGTCTCCACCATCTACGCGCCCCTCAACCAGTACCGGGTGGTGATGGAGGCGGCGCAGCAGTACCAGCAAAGCGCCTCGGCGCTGCAGGATCTTTTCCTGGTGGGCAGCCAGGGCCAGCGCGTGCCGCTCGCGGCTCTGGCGCACGACGAACTGACGAACACTCCGCTGGCCGTGAACCACCAGGGGCTGTTCGTCTCGGCCACCATTTCCTTCAACCTCGACAAGGGTATTTCGCTCGGGCAGATCCAGGGCAAGATCGACCAGACCATGGCCGAGATCGGCCTGCCGTCCGAGGTGCACGGCGGGTTCCAGGGCACGGCCAAGCTGTTCTCCGACACGCTGAAAAACCAGCCGCTGTTCATCATGGCGGCCATTTTCGCCATCTACATCGTGCTCGGCATCCTGTACGAAAGCACGCTGCATCCGCTCACCATTCTCTCCACCCTGCCACCCGCGGGCGTGGGCGCGGTGCTGGCGCTGCTGATCACCCACACGGAGTTTTCCATCATCGCCCTGATCGGCGTGTTCCTGCTCATCGGCATCGTCAAAAAGAACGCCATCCTGATGGTGGACTTCGCCCTGCAGGCCGAGCGCGAGCACGGCGCGGGACCGCGCGAGGCCATTTTCCAGGCCGCCACCCTGCGCCTGCGCCCCATTCTCATGACCACGCTGGCGGCACTGTTCACCGCGTTGCCGCTGGCCTTCATCAGCGGCAACGGCGCCGAGTTGCGCCAGCCGCTGGGCATCTCCATTGCCGGCGGGCTCATCGTCAGCCAGGCGCTGACGCTCTACACCACCCCGGTCATCTACCTCGAACTCGACCGTCTGCGGCAATGGACCCTGCGCCAATTCGGCCGCAGCGGCCGTCCGGCGCCGCTCGACCTTCCGGCCTGAACACCATGACCCCAAAGCCCTCGCCATCGCCTCGCATCCTGATCACGGCGTCGCTTGCCCTGCTGCTCGGCGCCTGCGCCGCACAGCCACCCGAGCCGCCGCTCAAGGTGGCGCTGCCGCAGGTCTATGCCCATGCCGGCCAGGGCTGGACACCGCTGCAAAGCGCCGCCGCCATGCCCGCCGGACCCTGGTGGGGCGTGTTCGACGACCCGGTGCTGAGCACTCTGGAAGCCCGGGTGGCGCAAAACAACCAGACCCTCGCCGCGCAACTCGCCGCCTACGAGCAGGCCGAGGCCGCCATCGCCCAGGCCCAGGCGGCGTACTCCCCGACGCTGTCGGCGGGCGCTTCGGCGACGCGCTCCAAATCAGCCTCGGCCAGCAACAGCGTGGCGCAGCCGGGGCGCATCTTCAACAGCCTCAGCTCCTCGGTCACGGCAAGCTGGGCGCCCGACCTGTGGGGCAAGGTGCGCCTGCAGGTGCAGGCCGGCGAGGCCAGCGCCGCGGCCAGCGCCGCCACCCTGGGGTTCACCCAGCTCAGCCTGCAAGGCACGCTGGCGCAGAGTTATTTGCAACTGCGCACGGTGGATGCGCAAGTGCGCCTGGCGCAAGACACGGTGGCGGCCTACACGCGGGCCTTGCAACTCACCGAGAACCGCTACAGGGCCGGGGTCGACACCGCTGCCGGCGTGGCGCAGGCCCGCACCCAGTTGCTGCAGGCGCAGACCAGCGCCACCGACCTGGGCGTGACCCGGGCGCAGTTGCAAAACGCCATCGCCGTGCTGGTGGGGCAGGCTCCCGGCGACTTCACGCTGCCGGCGGTGAACGCACTGCCCAGCGTGCCCGCCATCCCGCCCGGCATTCCCGTGCAACTGCTGCAGCGCCGGCCCGATCTGGCCGCCGCCGCCGCGCAGGTGCAGGCGGCCAATGCGCAAATCGGCGTGGCGCAAACCGCCTGGCTGCCCAATCTCACGCTGTCGGCGCAGGGGGGGAGCCAGGCCACGCGCCTGGCCGAGCTGTTCACCGCGCCCTCGCTGTTCTGGTCCATCGGCCCCAGCCTCGCCGCCACCCTGTTCGACGGCGGCCTGCGCCGCGCCCAGCTCGAGTCCAGCAAAGCCGCCTACCGCCAGACCGTGGCCAACTACCGGCAAGACGTGCTCACCGCCCTGCAGCAGGTGCAGGACAACCTGGCCGCCCAGTCCATCCTGGCGCTGGAGGCGCAGCAGCAGGCTGCCGTGGTGCAGGCCGCGGTGGTGTCGTTGCGACTGGCCGAAAACCAGTACAAGGCCGGCATCGCGCCTTACCTCAACGTCATCACCGCGCAGACCACCGCCACCACCGCCCGCAATGCCGAGCTCACCCTGCTCAACCGCCGCTACGCCGCCAGCGTGGCACTGATCCAGGCGCTGGGCGGCGGCTGGGGCGCGACCGGCGAGACCGCCATCGGTCCGCTGCCGGCAGCTGCTGCCGCGCATTGAGCGGCTGCGCAGAGCCCCTATCGCCCGACTGCGGGACGGGAATCTGCTGCTTGCCCCTCGTTCCGCGCCCGACCAACCTAAACTGATCCGGCATGGAACTCCCCGAGCCATCTCCTCCGGCGGCGGCCGCGTCGCCGGCCGTGTCCCGTGCGGCCGAGGGGCCAGTGCCATTCCGCCGCTTCGTGCAGTTGTTCACCGCGGTGATGCTGCCCATCTTTCTCGCGGCCATCGACCAGACCCTGCTGGCCACCGCCACGCCGGCCATCGCCCGCGACCTGGGCGATCTGCGCGCCAGCGCCTGGATCGCCGTGGGCTATCTGCTCGCCTCCACCATCATGGCGCCGCTCTACGGGCGGCTGGGTGACCGCTACGGCCGGCGCGACGCGCTGGTGGCGGCACTCGGTTTGTTCGCCCTCGGCTCCGCCGCCTGCGCTGCGGCCCAGGGCATGTGGTGGCTGATTGCCGCGCGCATGCTGCAAGGGCTGGGCGGCGGCGGCTTGATGGTGATGAGCCAGGCCCTCATCGGCGAGGTCGTTCCGCCGCGCCAGCGCCCGCGTTTCCAGGCCTATTTCGGCGTGGTGTTCATGCTCGCCAGCATCACCGGTCCGGTCATGGGCGGGCTGGTGGTCAGCAGTTTCAGTTGGCGCTGGCTGTTCGTCGTCAACTTGCCGCTGGCGGCGATTGCGGCGTGGCGTGTGCTGCGCCTGTCCAAAAGCCCGCGCCATGCCGCCCAGGGCCAGAGCCACGACGTCCCCGGCGTGCTGCTGTTCGCTGCCATGGCCGGCCTGGCCTTGTTGTGGCTGACCCTGGCTGGCCATCGCTTCGCCTGGCTGTCCCTGTCCAGCCTGGCCATGGCCGGCACGGCCCTGCTGCTGGGTGTGCTGCTGGCGCGGCGCGAGCGCACGCAGGCGCATCCCTTCCTGCCGCTGGAGTTGCTGCGCCTGCCGGCCATTGCCTGGACCAGCCTGACCGTCACCCTGTCCACTGCCAGCATGTTCGCGCTGGTGTTTTTCCTGCCGGTGTACCTGCAACTCGGGAACCACGGCGACGCCGCGCATGCCGGGCTGCTGCTGTTGCCACTCACGGGCGGGCTGGTGCTCGGCTCCAACCTCACCGGCCGTCTGGTGGCCAAGACCGGGCGGCCCGACCGGCCGCCGCGCTACGGCCTGCCGCTGGTTGCACTGGCGTTGCTGCTGCTCGGGCTGCTGCCCGGCGGGAGCTGGGCGGTGGGCTTGCTGGGCGTGTTCGCCGGCCTGGGCTTCGGCACCGTCATGCCCACGTCCCAGCTCGTCATTCAGACCGTGGCCGGACGCACCCGGCTGGGCGCGGCCGCGGCCACCGTGTCGCTGGCCCGCTCGATTGGGGCCTCGGTCGGCACGGCCGTGTTTGGTGCCCTGG
Source organism: Pseudomonadota bacterium (assembly GCA_021846025.1). Taxonomy (GTDB): domain Bacteria; phylum Pseudomonadota; class Gammaproteobacteria; order Burkholderiales; family Burkholderiaceae_C; genus Thiomonas_A. Next base: position 2,263 of record JAJZDV010000005.1, on the reverse strand, counting down.
TGTTCGGTCTGGCGTCCAGCGCCGAGTTGCAAGCCGCGCTGCACGGCGGGAGTGCGGCAGCCACGCTGCAAGTCACGCAGGCCTTTCACCTCGCCTTCATGGCTGCCGGTGCGCTCACGCTCATCGCCGCGTGGGCTTGCACCCGCGTGCCGCGGGTGGAGATCTGAGCCTGCGGCATCATCGGCAGGCGGTGATCGCCTGCACCACGCGCTTGAGACCCTTCAGCGCCCGTGCCGGGCTCGCATCCATTTGCGCGCGCAGAATGGCGCCGTCCACCGCCAGCGCAAGGGCCTGCGCATCGCCCAGGCGGTGCGCCGCAGGCGGCAGCAGGGAGGCGATCAAGGCCGTCATCTGCTTTTTATGGCGCCTGGCGATTTCGACGGCGCCCGGCAGCACGTCGCCCAGTTCGACGACCGTGTTGAGGAAGGCGCAGCCGCGGTAGCCGCCGTGGCGGAACCACGCGCCCAGCGCCGGGGCGAGCGCCGCGATGCCCTGTCGCCCGGCGGCGTTGTGGCGTTCCAGCGCCGCGGCGAACCACGTCATCCACAAGCCGTGCCGGTCTTCGAGGAAGGCTTCGATCAGGTCGTTCTTGCTCGGGAAGTGGCGGTAGAACGTCACCTTGGTCACGCCCGCGCCGGCAATGATGCGATCAACCCCGGTGGCCCGGATGCCATCCCTGTAAAAGAGGTCGTGCGCCGCCAGCACAATGCGCTCGCGGGCAGCGGGGAGCGGCGGATTGGGAGGTGTTCTGGCGGCCATGGCACGAGGCGGGAATGGATTGCGGCTTCGGCTACATTGTGCCTGTAGACCGATCGGTCTACACGTGGCATTTTTCCGCATCCCAAGGACATCATGGACACGAAACCCCCGCTTCCTCCCTTCACGCTGGAGACCGCCGTGCAGAAGGTCCGCATGGCCGAGGACGCCTGGAACACGCGCGACCCCGACCGGGTAGTGCAGGTCTACACCGAAGACACGCGCTGGCGCAACCGCGCCGAGTTCCCGGTCGGCCGCGAGCAGGTGCGCGCCTTCCTGCAGCGCAAGTGGAGCCGCGAGCTCGACTACCGCCTGATCAAGGAACTGTGGACGTTCGGCGGCGAACGCATCGCGGTGCGCTTCGCCTACGAATGGCACGACGATTCGGGCCAGTGGTACCGCAGCTACGGCAACGAGAACTGGGCGTTCGACGCGCAGGGCTTCATGGCCCGCCGCTTCGCCAGCATCAACGACCTTCCGATCCAGGAGGCCGAGCGCCGGTTCCGTTGGCCGTCGGGCCGCCGGCCGGACGCTCACCCCGGCTTGAGCGACCTCGGGCTTTGACCGATCTGCGGCGAAGGCGCCGGCTAGGGCATCGCAGGCAGAATCGGCACTTTCGTCGCCATCGCCCGCCGCCATGCAAGACCTCGACGCTCTCCAGCCTTTTGCCATCCCCGGCCAGTTGGCCTTTCGCATCGGTCCCGGCGGCCTGCCTTACGCCGACATTGCCAACCCCGGTGGCGCCGCCAGCATTTGTCTGCAGGGTGCGCACCTCACCACCTTCCGGCCTCGGGCGCAGCGCGCGCCGGTGGTGTGGCTGTCCGAGGCGGCGCGCTTCGCACCGGGCCGATCCATCCGCGGTGGCGTGCCGGTGTGCTGGCCCTGGTTCGGCGCGCACGCCAGCGACCGCACCTATCCCGCCCACGGCTTCGCCCGCACCGTGCCCTGGGAACTGGTGGACAGCGGCAGCGCCGATGGCGCCACCACCATCACCCTGCGCCTGGTGTTCAGCGACGCCACGCGCGTGCTGTGGCCGCACGACACGCCGCTGGAACTGCACATCAGCGTGGCCGATGTGCTCGACCTGGAACTCACCACCCTCAACGCCGGCGAGGCGCCGGTCCCGCTCGGCGAGGCGCTGCACAGCTACCTCCACGTCGCTGACATCGCCGAGGTCGAACTCCGCGGCCTCGATGGCTGCGCCTACCTCGACAAGACCGAAGCCTTCGTGCGCAGGCAGCAAAGCGGCCCGCTGCGGTTCGCCGCCGAGACCGATCGCGTCTATGTGAACACCCTTGCCGAATGCGTGATCGACGATGCCCGCCTGGGCCGCCGCATCCACATCGCCAAGCAAGGCTCGGCCTCCACCGTGGTCTGGACGCCCTGGAGCCAGAAGGCCGCGGCGATGGGCGACTGCACCGCCGAGGGCTGGCGCAGCATGCTGTGCGTGGAATCCGCCAACGTCGCCGACAACGCCCTCACCCTGCAGCCCGGCGAGGCCCATGTC
>JAJZDV010000123.1 GCA_021846025.1 Pseudomonadota bacterium | reverse complement strand
CCAATAGCAACAGCTTCATCGTCAATAACTTGATCTATGGCTTCGACAGCACCGAGCCTGTCATCTGGTCCATGGCGCAAGGCCCCATCAGCGGCATCGTGCTCGACAACAACGCCTACTACAACGCCGGCTCGACGACCCCGTTCTGGCAGGGAAGCAACACGGTGAACAATTTCACCCTGGCGCAGTGGCAAGCACAACTCGGGCAGGACGCTCACAGCCTGTTCGCCGACCCGCTGCTGACCGCGGTGAATCAGTTCCAGGCCACGGGCACGACGCCATACAGCTACCTCAATGCCGTGCCGACCGCCACATCGCCCTTGCTGGGAAAGGCCGCGACGCAATCGGTCTTCTCCACCAACCTGCAGGCGCTACCGCGCACCGGAGCCTGGGCTATCGGTGCGTTGTGAGTGCCGGCATTTTGACGTCAAGGACCGCACAGTTTTGATCCACAAGCTCTGATTGCACTGCTGTCCTGGATCGGGAGTGGCTTCAGGGCACCTATTTCATCGTGCTCTCCTTCGGCCCCAAGCTCGACCAGCGCGGGGCTTTTTGTTTCTGTGATGTGCTCAAGCCCTCAGCGTGAGGGCCGCCAGCCATCGTTGAGCGTCTTGAGGAAGGCGATGATGTCGCGCATGTCCTGCGCGCTCATCGCCGGCGCTTGTCCCGGCTTGCGGTTGAACGGCGGGTCGATGGTGTCGACATTGCTGCGGTACTGGGCGGGAAGGTCGTTGTACGGTTCGACCTTGCCATCGGCACCAACCGGATCGATGGCTTGCGGCCGCACGTCGCGGAAGTCGTAGAAGTCGAGCACCTGCCTCAGGTCGTGGTACACGCCGTTGTGGAAGTACACCGGCCGCTGCGCCACATTGCGCAAGGTGGGGGTGAGGAACAGGCCGCAGTACTGGGGCTGGTTCTTCAAATCCGTGCGCAAGGGGCCGCACAGGCCGAGGTCGACATGGCGCGGGGCGCTGTTCGCCGGGATGTGCGGATTGCGTGGCACGCCCAAGGCCTCGTACTGCGTGTCGGTGAACAGGGGCGCCAGTCCATCGGCCGTGGGTTGGTCGAGATGGCAGGCGGCGCAATTGCCCTTGTTCACATCGTTGAACGCCAGATAGCCGCGCATTTGCTGTGGGCTCATGCGTGCCTTGCCCTGCAGCCAGGCGTCGTACTTGCTGCTGAAGGCGTGAAAGCTCGGAGCTTCGATCTGGTAGCGGGCGATGGCGAACAGCGCCTCGGCCACGGTCAGTTGCGGATCCGCGAGCACATTGGGGCCGAAGAGCTGCACAAAGTCCTTGGCGTAGGGCGGATGTTGGAGGATGGCGGCCACGCGCTGGGGCGAGCCGGCGTCCATTTCCATGGGGTTGAACAACGGGCCGTCGGCCTGCTGCTGCAAGGTGTTGACACGCCCGTCCCAGAACAGGCCGCCTTGCGGCACCAGGTTTTGCGCCGCGGCTGCCGTGCCTTGTGCCGTTTTGGTGATGCGCGCGGCGTCCTGGCCCAACGCGATGAGTCGTTGCAGGGTGATGGTTTCGTTCTCCGCGTTGTCGGGGCCGATGGAGAAGTTCGGCTGACGGTAAAGATAGGCCAGCGAGGGCGGCGGGCGGTAGCCCGGCGTGGCGAGATGCGGGCCGCCCAGCATCACCGGACCACTGCCCGGCGGCGGGTTGTAGCCATCGGCAGGATCGTGGCACGACGCGCAGGATTGCTTGCCGGAGGCGGACAGGGCGGCGTCGAAAAACAGGCGCCTGCCCAGTTGGGCGACGGCGGACAGCGGTTGCTTCGGGGGCAGAACGAGCGTGACCGGATCCGGGTTGGCTCCCGTGACGAGGATGGCGCTGTCCACCGGGTGCCGCAGCCAGTCCATCGGGGTCAGGGTGGGTTGTTGTGCCATGGCTTCGTACGCGGCGAAGCCGACCAGCAGCAGGCCCCAGGCGCCCGCCAGCGCAAACCGACGCCGGGATGGCTTGCGCGCGGCGCGATCGGTGGAGTCAGGCATGGCGCGATCCGTCGGCCGGGGTGCGGCTGGCTGCCACGCACGCGATCCGTCCCGAGACACACGCCGACCCCGCAGCGGTGGCCAAGGCTGGCGACGGGATGATGGCGCGCCCGCCGCCGGCCAACCCTCGCCACCCGCGGGGAGGGGGTTCAGCCCGCGGATCCATCAGCTCGCCGCCGAGCCGGCGCCGGACCGCTTGAGCACCACCGGCGCCGCGTTCAGCGGTGTGCCATCGGTGGAGTCGAGGTACAGCGGCGGGGTCGTCCCGACGCTGCCGGTGAAGTTGAACATGTCCAGGATCGACCCCGTGCTGGCGTCGAACGCGCCGCCGCCCAGGCGTTGCCCGCCCAGCCAGTTGTCTTCGATGAACCGCACCACCGAGGCTTGCGAGATGGGCGTGTGGCTCACATAGTTGGCCTTGGCCCAGGGCGAGATGACGAGGAAGGGAATGCGTGTGCCGGGGCCGCAGCGGCCGTTGACCGGCTTGCCGTTCACACCGTTCATCGGCGTGGCGCCGGCCGTGCCGCAGAGGCCGGGGCCGTTCAACTGGTCGGCCTGGCCGTCGAACGAGGGGTTGGTGGTGGTGGCGAACGCGTGGTCGTACCAGCCGTCGGAGTCGTCCCAGGTGACGATGACCGCGGTGTCCTTCCATTGCGGCTGCTGCTGCAGGAAGTTGACCACCCTGGTGACGAAAGCCTGTTCGTCCAGCGGGTCGGAGTAGCCGGCGTGGCCGTCTTCATAGGCCGGTGCCTTCAGGTAGGACACGGCGGGGAAGTTGCCGGCCTGCACCGTGGCGAAAAAATCCTGCATGCCGTATTCGTGGTTGGCCGGGTCGGGGGTCTTGCCGTCGGCTTCCAGGGTGTGGCCGATGGCGGCGACCGCGCTGGGTCGCGCATGCGTGGGGTTGGCGGTGGAGGCGAAGTACTGGAACCAGTTGTGGTGCTGGATGTAGTCGTTCACGTTGCCGCCCACCACCGGCGAATCGGTGCTGCGCTTGCAGCCGGTGGTGCCGTTGGCGTTCACCGTTTGCAGGTTGAAGCCCCCCATGAAGCCGCCCCAGGAAATATGTTTGGCGTTGAGCAGATCGCCGATGTTCCGGCCGCTCATCATCACCTGGTCGGTGGCGCTGGAGCACACGTCGTGGCCGGGATCGACGTCGTTGATCATCGTGAGCCCGCCCTGGCCGTCGTTGACGTCGTACGAATAGGCGGACAGGGTGAACGGCTGCTTGCTGCTCGCCACGATCTGCATGCCGTTGGTCTGGCCCGACACCACTTCGAGCGCGCCGGGGGTGGAGGGGCCGTAGGTGTCGGTGTAGGCGTTGTCGCTCATGGCGAAGTGCTGGGCGTAGTTCCACATCGCCGTGGCGGTGTTGCCGTCGAAGTAGCCCATCACCTGGCCCTTGGTGCCGAAGGCGCCCACGCCGCCCGTCGTGGCCTTGCCGGTGTAGCGCGGAAACAGGTCGGCCTTGCCGCCGTCATAAGCCTGCTGCTCGGCGGTGTAGGCGTGGTTCTGATCCGCGGTGTTGGCCTGGCTGCGGTCGAGACGGAAGGGCTCGCTGGCGTCGGTGCCATTGGCGGTGTTGGTGGCGTTGGGGTTGTGGGTCAGCAGATTGGCGCTGACCAGGTTGTTCACCGCGGGGGTCCCGGCAGCAGCCGTGAAGGCCGGCTCGCCAGGGGGGTTGGTGGCCGTTGGGTAGGTGGCGAAGTAATGATCGAAGGAGACGTTCTCCTGATAGATCACCACCACATGCTTGATCGGCGTGGCCGTTGCCAGCGCGCTGGCGGCGGTGTAGAGCGGCGCGGCCGAGGCGGTGGTGGACGAGCCGCCACCGCCACAGGCGGCCAACGCGCCGGCGATGCCGGCCACGGTGGCCGTCGCCAAAAAGGTTTTTCGCAGCATCGAAACGCTCCCTGAAAAAGTCGGGCCGGCAAGGGGCAGGCCCTGTGTACCGCACACTCTAGGCAGCCACGGTGCAAGAACGATGACAGTTCGCTCGCAAAAAACTCTGGTTTCGTTTGCAACATTTCGTCATGTTTGAGCCGGACCATGGCGCGGGTCGCGGCTGTTGCCCGGGGCGGCGGTTTCCCCCTGCCCGACATGCCAGCAGCCGCGTTAAGCTGATCGACCCTGCGATGCCCTTGCTTGCGCGCTGGATCAGGGTTTTGTCCTTCAACATCGATGAACGCTCCTCGACTGATTCCCGAAGCTGCCTGGCTGGAGCAACTCTCGGCCTGCGTGATCGTCATCATCGACGGCGAACTGCGGTATGCGAATGCCGCGGCACTGGGCCTGCTGCAGGCGGAGTCGCCCGACGAGGTCATCGGCCATGCCGTCACCGACTTCATCCACCCCTTGGACGTGTCGCGCGTCCTGGCGCGCATCCGCCGCGCCCAGAGCGAAGCCGTGACCAACCCGGCAACGGAGTTCCGTATCTACACCTGCCGCCGCCGACTGCTGGTTCTCGCCATGACCAGCACCCACTTCGAGCACGACGGGCAGGCGGGCGTGCTGGCCACCTTTCTCGACATGAGCGAACGCGCGGCGATGGAAACCCGGCTGCGCGAAACCGACGAGAACTTCCAGCGCATGATGAACACCATGCAGGACGTGTTCTACCGCACCGACGCGCAGGGCATCACCCGCTATGTCTGCCCGGCGGTGAAGAACGTGCTGGGGTACGAAGCCCAAGAGATCATCGGCCTGCCAGCCGGCGCGTTCTACCCCGATCCGAGCGAGCGTGAGGCGTTGATCGCGGCCATCCGCCAGCATGGCCAGGTGCACGACTTTCCCGGACGCATGCGACGCAAGGACGGCGCCATCATCGACATCTCCATCAGCACCCATGCGCTGTTCGACGAGCAAGGCCAGTACGCCGGGGTCGAGGGCATCTGGCGCGACATCACCGAGCGCAAGCGCATGGAGCGCGAGCTCGAACGCCTGGCCACCTACGACACCCTCACCGGACTGCTCAACCGGCGCTGCATCATCGAGCAGCTCGAGCAGGCGCTGAAGTGGTGCACGCACGGCCGGGCGTCCAGGCCGCTGGCCGTTCTGTTGCTCGACCTCGACCACTTCAAGCGCATCAACGACAACCACGGCCACGCCGTGGGCGATCGCGTGCTGCGCCAGTTCGTCGACGTGGTGGCGGCGCAAAAACGCGGGCCTGAGGAGTTCGGCCGCCTCGGCGGCGAGGAGTTCTTGCTCATCCTGCGCGACGCCGACGCGCGCAGCGCCCAGCAGGTGGGCGAGCGCATTCGCCGGGCGGTGGAGGACGCGAACATCGCGCTCAAGCCGGGCCAGACCATGCGACTGACCGTGAGTATCGGCCTGGCGCAGGCCCGCCCCACCGACCGCAGCCCCAGCGATGTGCTGGAGCGAGCCGACCACGCGCTCTACCAGGCCAAGCACCGCGGCCGCAATCGCGTCTGCGCCTGAATCCGCCACCGGACAGGGGCCCCGGCACGACCGTCACCGTCGCGTCAGCAAACCCTAATGTGTTCCTAAGACCACCTGCGTACATTGCGTTACATGCGGCTGCGCCGGCCTCTTCGTGCGACCGGCCTCGACGGGTTGCCGCACGTCTGCACATTCAGGGAGCGAAAGGCATGGATTCACACAACACACCGGGTGCCATCGGGCATTGGAGCGAACTGGCCAAGGTGCCGGTGCTCATCACACTGTGGTTCTGGGTCATCAAGATCATGGCCACCACGGTCGGCGAAACCGCGGCCGACTTTCTCGCCGTCGATCTGCACGCCGGCCTGCTCGCCACCTCGCTGGTCATGACCGGGCTGTTCGCCGTGGCGCTGACGGCGCAGATGCGAGCCAGGCGCTACATCCCCTGGTTGTACTGGCTCACGGTGGTGCTCATCAGCGTGGTGGGAACACTGCTGACCGACAACCTCACCGACCGACTCGGCCTGCCGCTCGTCATCAGCACCGGGTTGTTCGCGCTGGCGCTGGGCGCCACCTTCATCGCCTGGTACGCCCGCGAGGGCAGTCTGTCGATTCACAGCATCGTGCGCGGCCGGCGCGAAGGCTTCTACTGGGCAGCCATCCTGTTCACCTTCGCCCTGGGCACCGCAGCCGGTGACCTCGCGGCCGAGCGGCTGCATTTCGGCTACGTCAATTCGGCGCTGGTGTTCGGCGGACTCATCGCCGTGGTGACGCTGGCGTACTACGTCTTCAAGGCCAACGCCGTGCTCGCGTTCTGGCTGGCGTACATCCTCACCCGCCCGTTTGGTGCGACCTGCGGCGACTGGCTGTCCAAGCCGATCGACGAAGGGGGCTTGGGCCTGGGCACGGTGGGCACCAGCGTGCTGTTCCTGGCGGTCATCATGGCGCTCGTGACCTACCTCACCATCAGTCGCAAGGACGCGCCGCGCCCTGCGGTCTGAGCGCAGCGCGGGGTGTGGCGCGGCCATCCCGGTGTCGTGGCGAGCCCGGGATGACCGTTGCCCCCCGGGCCGGGCCGGCGCGACCGCCGCGGGCACCGTTGCAGGACTGCACGGCAGGGCGTGGAGCGGACGGCGCCTTGCCTCGCAGCACAGACGCCGATCAAGGTCCAGGCCCGGGCCTGGCGCAGGAAATAGCAACCGTGAGGGCGCGGGAATGGACGCGGGAATGGACGCGAGAATGGACGCGAGAAGCGCCTACTATCGGAACTCCGCCGAAGCTGCGACGCTGCCCCATGAGCCCCGACACCCTCATCGCCCAGGATCAGGCACGCATCCCCATGCGCAACAACGGCCTGTTCGCGCGGCCGGAGGACGAGCAGGACTTCCGGCGCAGTGAATGGGACTACATCGGTGCACGCCTGCGCAGCCTGGGTCTTTGGGGCACGGCCGCCTTCATGCTGGCCTCGATCACCGACTTCACCGTGCTCGGCGCCTCACCCGTCTACTTTGGCCTGCTGGCGCTGCGCTGCGTCGTGCTCGGGCTGGGCGCGCGCCTGGTGCTGCTGGGCCGCAAGCCCGAGGCGCCGGCGCTGCACCGCCTGTCGCACGCGCTCTTGGCGTTCGAGGTCGCCATCCTCGTCATTTTCCTGCTGGTGGTGGCGGCCTATGGCGGCGCGGTCGACTATCACGCCATCACGGCGCTGTTGCTGACCATCGCGCTGTACGCCTATGCGCCGGCCCTGAGCGCCGCCTCGCTCTGGCTCGGTCCGGCGTTCACCCTGGTCTTCCTGCTGGAAGCGGTGTTCGTGCTGCAGGCCCCGGTCAAGGTCAGCAGCATCGTCGCCGTGCTGTTGGTGTTCGCCAATTTCGCCGGCTGGCAGGTGGCCACGCAGCTCAACCGCATCCAGCGCCTGAACTGGCTGGACCGCCAGCGCCTGCGCCGGGAAGTGATGGAGCGCCTGGCCGCCGAGCAGCGCGCCCTGGCTGGCGAAGAGAACCTGCGACGACTGTTCGACACCACGCCGGTGCCCATGGTGCTGGTGCACCAGCCCGACGGCCAGGTGCTGCGCTACAACCAGGCGGCCGAGAGCCTGCTCGACCCTGCCGGCAGGGTGCGCGCCGGGCTCGTTCCCTTCAGCGCCGATTTCTATGTCGATCCGGCGCAGTCCGCGCAACTGCGCGCGACGCTGCTGCGCGAGGGCCGCATCGGACCGCTGGACGTGCAGCTCAAGACCACCGACGGCAGGCCGGTGGAGGTGATGTTGTCGTCGGCGCTGATGCAATTCCACGGCGAGCCGGCCACCATCTCCAGCCTGGTGGAAATCACCGCGCGCAAGAATTACGAGCGCGAGCTGAAGCGCCTGGCGCATACCGATCCGCTGACCGGGCTGCTCAACCGGCGCGGCTTCTTCGGCCAGGCGGCGGCGCTGTTGCAAACCGCACGATCGGGCGACGAGACCGTGGCCGTGCTGCTGATGGACGCCGACCACTTCAAGCGCGTCAACGACACCCACGGCCACGCGGTCGGCGACGAAGCGCTGCGGCAGATCGGCAACGTGATCCAGGCGCAGCTGCGCGACGCCGACGCCCTGGCCCGCGTCGGCGGCGAGGAGTTCGCCTGCCTGCTGCCCAGGACGCCGCTGC
>JAJZDV010000122.1 GCA_021846025.1 Pseudomonadota bacterium | reverse complement strand
GCCGTTTGACGCTAGCCAGCGTTTTTGCTACTGTTGCAGCGCTATGAAGCCTTGTCTGTCCGCCATCCGCATCTCGGCCATCCGCATCTCGGCCACGTGCATCTCGGCCACGTGCACCACGGCTGCCACCCTGGTGGCCCTGCAGCGCGCCCAGATGCTGCGCCTGCTGCGTGTGGATGGCGCGCGCCGACTGCGCCCGGCGCGTCCCTGAACCGCCCCGCACGGCGCCGCGGCCGTCCCACCGGGGATCGACCCGCTGCACCACAGCGCCAGACACAGCAGCCGCCCGACCCAGAAGTTCCGCCCATGTCGCCCTTCGCCCCGCTCGTCGCCCACATGACAACCAGCCGCCTCTTGCTGCGACTACGCAGCGGCAGCCTGGCCCTGCGTACGCGACAGCCTGGCTGCCCTCCCGTCGCTCTTTGACGTTCAGCGGTCTGCGCTGAATACCTTCCGATTTCGATTGCCTTGCCGGAGATTGCCGCCATGTTGAAGCATCCTCAGACCAAATACCGCCCCATGCCGCCCGTGGGCTTGAAAGACCGCACCTGGCCCGACCGGGTCATCAGCCAGCCCCCCATCTGGATGAGCACCGATTTGCGCGACGGCAACCAGGCGCTGTTCGAGCCGATGGACGCGCAGCGCAAGATGCGCATGTTCAAGCTGCTCTGCGGCATCGGCCTCAAGCAGATCGAGGTGGCGTTTCCCTCGGCCTCGCAGACCGACTTCGACTTTGTCCGCGAACTCATCGAGGGCGGCCATGTTCCGCCTGACGTCACCATCGAAGTGCTGACGCAGGCACGTGAGGACCTCATTCGCCGCAGTTTCGAATCGCTGCGCGGCGCCAAGCAGGCCATCGTGCATGTCTACAACGCCACGGCGCCGAATTTCCGCCGCATCGTGTTCAACGTCGACGAGGCCGGATGCACCCAGATCGCCGTCAACGCCGCCCAGCTCATCCGGCAGCTCGCCGCCGAACGCCCCGAAACCCGCTGGACCTTCCAGTACAGCCCCGAAGTGTTCAGCGGCACCGAGTTGCCGTTCGCGGCCTCGGTCTGCAATGCCGTCACCGCGGTCTGGCAGCCCACGCCGGAGAACAAGATCATCTTCAACCTGCCGGCCACGGTGGAGATGAGCACGCCCAACGTCTACGCCGACCAGATCGAGTGGATGCACCGCCACCTGGACCAGCGCGACAGCATCGTCCTGTCGGTGCATCCGCACAACGACCGCGGCTGCGCCGTGGCGGCAGCCGAACTGGCGGTGATGGCCGGGGCCGACCGCGTCGAGGGCTGCCTGTTCGGCAACGGCGAGCGTACCGGCAATGTCGACCTCGTCACCCTGGCGCTGAACCTGTATTCCCAAGGCATTCATCCGGGGCTGGACTTCTCCAACATCAACGCCGTCGCCCGCGCCGTGGAGGACTGCAACCAGTTGCCCATCCACCCGCGCCACCCCTATGTGGGCGATCTGGTGTTCACGGCGTTCTCCGGCTCGCACCAGGACGCCATCAAAAAGGGCTTTGCGGTGCAGAAAGCCAGCGCCCTGTGGGAAGTGCCCTACCTGCCGGTGGACCCGGCCGACCTCGGCCGCGCCTACGACTCGGTCATCCGCGTCAACAGTCAGTCGGGCAAGGGAGGCATCGCCTACCTGCTGGAGTCGGCCTACGGTCTGGTCATGCCGCGGCGCCTGCAGGTGGAATTCAGCGGCGTGGTGCAACAGCACACCGACGCAACCGGCCTGGAGGTCACGGCGCAGCAGCTGTGGGCCATGTTCGAGCAGACCTATGTGAAGGCCGAGGAGCCGTTGCGCTATGCGGCCCATCACCTCACCGAACACGGCCAGCGGCAAGGCATTCGGGTGGAACTGGAGGTGGATGGCCGACGCCTCTCGCTGCGCGGCGAGGGCAACGGCCCGATCGATGCCGCCGTGCAGGCGCTGCACTTGCCGCTGGTGGTGCAGAGCTACGAGGAACGCGCGTTAGGCCTGGGTTCGGGCGCTCGCGCCGTGGCCATGGTGGAAGTGGCGATGGAGGGCATGACGGCCTCGACCTTCGGCGTCGGCATCGACCCGAACATCGTCACAGCGTCGATCCGCGCCATCATTTCCGGCGCCAACCGGCTGCTGGAGCGCGCCGACGCCGCCGAGCGCGACCCCCTGCTCAAGGGCCTGCAGGCCAAGCTCAAGGCCGTGGCCTGAACCGGACCGGACCGGTGGCGCCGCACCGCGATGCGGCACCCCGGCCTCGTCAGAACCCTTCGGTGGAGGTGAACAGGCCGACGCGCAAATCTTTGGCGGTGTAAATCTCGCGGCCGTCCACCGCCATCACGCCGTCGCCGATTCCCATCACCAGGCGGTGATTGATCACGCGCTTGAGGTTGATGTGATACGTCACCATCTTGGCCGAAGGCAACACCTGGCCAGTGAATTTCACCTCGCCCACACCCAGCGCCCGGCCGCGCCCCGGGGCCCCCATCCAGCCGAGATAGAAGCCCACCAGTTGCCACAGTGCATCCAGCCCCAGGCAACCGGGCATCACCGGATCGCCGTCGAAATGGCAGCCGAAAAACCACAGCTCGGGCCGGATGTCGAGTTCGGCGCGGATCTCGCCCTTGCCATAGCCGCCGCCGTGGTCGGCGATGTGAACGATGCGATCCATCATCAGCATGTTGCCGAGCGGCAGTTGGGCGTTGCCGGGGCCGAACAACTTGCCGTGGCCGCAGGCCACGAGTTCGTCGTGGGTGTAGGAGGACTGGGGTTTCATGAGTGCAGGTGCCACGAAACCCTGCAGTTTAGTCGGCCCAGGCTGGCCCGGCCCGCAGCGGGCGGGCGCAGCGGGCCGGGCTGCTAAAGTCCCAGGCATGATCGGACGCATTCACGGCACCCTGCTGGACAAGACCCCGCCGCAACTCCTGGTGGACTGCGCCGGCGTCGGCTACGAGATCGACGTCCCCATGAGCACGCTCTACGGCCTGCCGGCGGTGGGCCAGCCGGTGACGCTGCTGACCCATCTGGCGGTGCGCGAAGACGCTCACCAGCTCTATGGCTTTGCCACCGCGCAGGAACGCGAGGCGTTTCGCGCGCTCATCAAGATTTCCGGCGTGGGCGCGCGCATCGCCCTGGCGGTGCTCTCCGGGCTGAACGTGAACGAGCTGGCCCAGACGATCGCGGCACAAGACCCGGCGCGGCTCACGCGCGTACCCGGCATCGGCAAGAAAACCGCGGAGCGGCTGTTGCTGGAATTGCGCGGCAAGCTCGGCCCGGATCTCGCTCGACCGCCGGGCAGCATCTCCGCACCCGGCCATGCCGACGTGCTGCAGGCGCTGCTCGCGCTTGGGTATTCCGAGCGCGAGGCCAGCGCCACGGTCGCCAGGCTACCGGCCGACAGCGGCGTGGACGACGGCATTCGCCAGGCGCTCAAAGCGCTGGCCAAGGGTTGAGGGGGTTTGGAGCCTTCCGCCATGAGCATTCAGGCCGACGACTTCGACGCCGCGCGCGTCATCAGCCCGGTACCCGCCTCGCCGCAGGAGGAAGCTGTGGAGCGCGCGCTGCGTCCGCAGGTGCTGGCCGACTACATCGGCCAGGTCAAGGTTCGCGAGCAGCTCGACATCTTCATGAGCGCGGCGAAAAAGCGCGGCGAGGCGCTGGACCATGTCCTGCTGTTCGGCCCGCCGGGGCTGGGCAAGACCACGCTGGCGCACATCATCGCCCGTGAAATGGGTGTGAACCTGCGCTCCACCTCGGGGCCGGTGCTGGAGCGCGCGGGCGACCTGGCGGCGCTGTTGACCAATCTCGAACGCAACGACGTGCTGTTCATCGACGAGATCCACCGTCTCTCGCCGGTGGTCGAGGAAATTCTCTACCCTGCGCTGGAGGACTACCAGATCGACATCCTGATCGGCGAAGGGCCGGGTGCGCGCAGCGTGAAAATCGACCTGCAACCCTTCACCCTGGTGGGCGCCACCACCCGCGCCGGCATGCTCACCAACCCGTTGCGCGACCGTTTCGGCATCGTCTCGCGGCTGGAGTTTTACACCACCGAAGAACTCACCACCATCGTGCAGCGCTCGGCGGCTTTGCTGCAGGCCCACATCGAGCAGGACGGGGCCCTCGAAATCGCCCGACGCTCACGCGGCACGCCGCGCATCGCCAACCGTTTGCTGCGCCGCGTGCGCGATTACGCCGAGGTGCGGGCCGACGGTCGTATCGCCCGCCATGTGGCGGATGCCGCACTGAAAATGCTGGACGTGGATCCTCTCGGTTTCGACCTGATGGACCGCAAACTGCTGGAAGCCATCGTTCACCGCTTCGGCGGTGGGCCGGTGGGTCTGGACAATCTGGCCGCAGCCATCGGCGAGGAGCGCGACACCATCGAAGACGTGATCGAGCCCTTCCTCATCCAGCATGGCTACATCCAGCGCACCCCGCGTGGCCGCATCGCCAGCCCCGCGACCTATGCCCACCTGGGCCTGGCAGCACCCCGCGCCCCCGGCGACTTGTTCGGCGGCTGATTCGGCGCAGCCTCTGCGGCTGCGCACCGCCGCCAGCCCGATGGCCCTAGAACGCGACGAAACCGTAGTCGCTTGGGTTCTGGACTTGCTGGATGCCGGTGCCGATGGTGCGGCCGTAGAAAAACGGCAATCCCAGATCCACCTGGCCTGCAATGGCCGCCGTGCCCCCAAGCGCCGGGAGCGCAGCATTGCCGGTCTGGAACATGCTGTCCGCGTTGGCGATGGTGATGCCGGTGCTCGACGATGCCGACCCCGAGCTCAACTGCAACGCCACGTTCGCCGCGGGGCTGGGACAATAAAAACCGCTGGATTGCGTGCAGGCCGGCAGGTTCAGCGCGGTGTAATAGCCGTTCGAGCCGCTGTCGATGAATCCGGTGCCGCTGCTGCCGTTGACGGCAATCGGCAGGTTGCCGTAGCGATCGAGCGCGAACATCTGCGTACTTGCCGGCAACTGGTTGTTGTTCGTTGTATTGATGCCGAAAATCAGCGCGCCGGTTGCCGCTTGCGAGCCCCAGGGCAGCGAGGCGGCGGGCAAAGTCAGCAGGCTGCCGTTGTTGTAGCCGGCAGGAAAGGCGGCAATCGGATTGATGGCCTGCTGGGCATAGCTGGCACTGGTTTCGGTGCAGGCCCCGCCGCTGCAGTCGTAGTACACGCCGGGGCTGGGCGTGTTTCGGGTGGTGTAGAACGAGGGGGAGATGGTGCATGCGTAACCGCAGTCGTACTGAAAATTGCTGATGCCGAGAATGCCGTTGACCACGCTGCTCAGCTGGGCCGAAAAATTGGGACCCTGACTCTGACAGGCTTGCGGCGCCGTTGACGGAATACTGGCGTCACCGATGACTTCGATCGGAATCGTCCCGCCGGTGATCAAGCCCCCGATCTGCACCAGGGCCGAGCGCATGCTGCCCCAGGTGTAGCCCGAAGCGAACTGGGCACAGGCCGCGAGTTGGCCCCCAGTACCGGTGGTCACCGCCGGCAGGTTCAGACTGTTCAACGCGGGGTTGGCGAACAAGCGCAGACCGGCAGAGCCGGTGTCGACCAACACATCGGGAATGCTGACGCAACTGCCTGCGCTCGCGCTGTTGCAGACCGTCACCGTGACATAGGGTGTGTTGGCGGTATTCGAGCCGGTGCTTGCGAGCTGCAGGATGCCGACCGGCACGACGTTGGGCCCGCTCGGCGGATTCGCCAGGCTGACGGCAGGGTTTCTGGTCGCGGGCGGGTCACTCGGTGCGTTGCCTCCGCCCCCCCCTCCGCAGCCCGACAACAACGCCGCAGCAGCCAGCGCGGCACCCAAAGCCAGGCGGTGCAAGACCCGACCCCCGTCGCTCGGCAGGGCGTTGCGCCATGCGCCTCGAAAACCACACAGCGCCGCGCACCGCACTGGCATCAGCGCCCTCATGGCTGCAACCCCGCGACGTCGAAGCCCGCCGGCACCAGGGACGGCACCCAGGCGGCGCCGTAGAAATTGCGCATGCGGCCGAAGCTGTGCACGACGATGTCGTTGCCGTGCACGACCGATGCGGTCAAGCCCAGGCCGGCGCGCGGCCGGCCTTGGGCGAAGGGTGCGAAATACTGGCCGAGCAATTGCTGCAGATCGGGCTTGAACGGCCCGCGCCAGGTGATGGCGAACACCGGGCCGGAGGCAGCGGCGTACTCCGTGACGCTGGCCCCCTGCGGCGTCTGAATCGATTGGGTTTGCACCGCCAAGGCCGTGGCGGGAGTGGCGGCCGAAGCGGCCTTTGCCGCCAGACGCGGGCCGGGCAGCGCCGGGCCGGCGGCGATGGGGGTTCCGTCCTGTGCCGCGGCCGACAACGGCCGGCCGAGGCCGGCCTCGGCCGGTAGGCTGCCGAGGGTGAGGACGAGGCCGGCGGCCATGCCCAGGGGAACGACAAAACGCTTGCTCATGCTGAAGGATCGCTTGGTGGTGGGTTCGATGCCGGGCTCAGCGCCAGAAACCCTGCGCCACAACGCCGGAACACGGCCGAATGCCTCGACCCGTCCTGCGCCGGATTCACTGGGCAACGCCGCAACAGCCATCGCATCACAGCGCAGCCTAGCAGCCATTCCGGCGCGTCATGGAGCGCGGCCGCGCTGGCGGGGGTGGACCGCGCACCGCATCGCCTTGCTGCCGCTTGCTCCGGCACAGCGGTGCGCCGGAGCGACGATGCGGCGCGGCCAATCGCCAGGCTGTCGAGGACAGCCTGGCCGGCGCCACAACCCGGGGGCCTCAGCCCAGGGCTTCGTCCAGCCCGCTGTCCAGATGCCCGCCATCGTTCCAGCCCACCAGGGTCATGCGGCCCTCGGCAACGAGCACGCGGTTGATGGCCGCGTTGCGCAACTCCCAGGTGCGCGGCGCATGCAGGTCCTGGCCGGTGGCGCAGCGATGCAGGCAGTCGAGCGCTCCGCCGTGGCTGACGATGACCACCGTTTGCCCCGCATGATTGGCGGCGATGCGCAGCACGGTGGTGATGACGCGGGCGTAGAAATCATCCAGCCGCTCGCCTCCAGGTGCGGCAAAGCTCGGATCGCGCTTGCGCCAACGCTCGCAGGCCTCGGGATGGATGGCCTGCAATTGCGCGAAGCTGGATCCCTCGAAAGCACCGAAGGCCCGCTCGCGCAGACCCGCGTCGGTGGACACAGGTAGGCCATGGGCTTGGGCGATGGGCTGGGCGGTTTCGCCGGCGCGCAGCAGGTCGCTGGCGTAAATGGCCTGGATGTCGCCATCGGCCAGGGCTGCCGCCACCGCCCGGGCTTGGTCGCGGCCTTGTGCGCTCAGGCCGATGTCCGTGTGCCCCTGGATCCGCGCGTCGCGATTCCAGGCGGTTTCGCCGTGGCGGATGAGCAGCAGCAGCGTGGCCTGGTCCTGGAACATGCGCGCATGGTATCGGCTGTGCGGGCGGACGCTGCAAGGCCCTCGGCGTTGCTGCCGGAGCCGGGCGCTGGCGCACGGCCGGCACCGGGGGGGCTCAGTCGAAGTTGTAAGCCACGCGCAATTGCAGGTAGTCCTGCCCCGGGTTGGGGAATTTGATGTCGGCGTTGGAGTAGTGGGTGAGGCGCAGACCCAGGGTCCAGGGCGTGCCGACGAAGCGGTGGAACACCCCGATGGAGTCGCCGAACTGGTAGGCCGTGGAGATGCGCTTGTCGCCGATATAGGTGCCGGAAAACAGATTTGCGCCAATGCCGAACTCGATGCCCGATTGCGGCGTGAGCCACCAGCGTGCGATGGGAGTCAGCCCGACGTGCCACAGCGAGGGGTGGCCCGAGCCCGAAGGCCCGGTGGCTTGGCCCACCGATCCCTCCAGGCTGAGGTCGAGCCGGCTATGGGCAAAGTCGTGCGCCCAGAAAGGATCGGCCTGGTAGGCCAGGATGGCGTTGTGATAGCCCAGGTAGGCGCCCCAGAGCGCGGAGAATTCGGACGCCCGCGCCGGCTGCGCCAGGCCGATTGCCGCCAGCAGGCAGGCCAGCAGCGCGTGGCGTGAAAGGCCCTGGGCGCGGGCGGCAGGTGTTGGGCGCATGACGCTTGCTTTCGCGTGAAGGGCGGGGGTGGGGGTGGGGCAGGAGCCGCGTCGGCTCAGTGGGCGCCGGCTGCTTCGGCGCTGGCAGCGCCGCCTTTGGTGGGCTTGATCATCCAGAC
>JAJZDV010000121.1 GCA_021846025.1 Pseudomonadota bacterium | reverse complement strand
CGAACTGCCTGAACTGCAGCGCCAGAGCCATGCCTATGCCGCAGCGCTGCAGGCCGCGGGCGAGCCGGCGCAACTGCACGTGCTGCCCGGGTGCAACCACTTCGACATCCTGCACGAGCTGGAGCGGCCGGAGGGCCCGTTGCTGATCCTGGCGCGCCGCCTGGCGAAAGGCGCGGGGCTTGGCCCGGCCGGCTGACGCTTTGTGTCGTATTCAGGCGCGAAATCGGTCGCTGTGTGACAAAACATGGCAATGCGGAGCGGGCTTGCGGCGCAAACCTTCCGCGTTTTTGTGACAAATTGCACGTCCGGCCGTATTGTTCGCATGGCGCAACTCTTGCTGCTTGCCCGGTGCCCCGACTGGGGCCAGCGGCCTGTTCGGCGCCCCGTACCGAGCCAAAACAAGACCCAAGGCCAGCCATGCTGCAAGCCCAGTGCCCGCACCCGCCGAGTTGCCAACGCCGCAATGCCAGCGCGGGCTTCACGCTGATCGAACTGATGATCGTGGTTGCCATCATCGGCATCCTCGCCGCCATCGCCATTCCCGCCTACCAGACCTATGTGATTCGCGCCCAGATTTCCGAGGGGCTGTCGCTCGCAGGCGGTACCAAGCTGGCCCTGGGGGATTTTTACGGGCAAAACGGCTATCTGCCGGCGAGCAATGCTTCGCTCAACCTGCCCGGCACGATTCGGGGCAACTACGTCAGCAACGTCACCCTGCGCAGCGCCGGCGTGATTCAGGTGCAGTACGGCGGCAAGGCCAACAGCGACATCCAGGGCAGCACCTTGCTGCTCTCCGCCCGCACCAGCGCCGGCTCGATCGCCTGGACCTGCGTTTCCGGCGGCAGCAAGCCCATCGCCAACGCCTACCTGCCAACCTCCTGCACCTGACCCCTCGCGAGCCCTGCCGCACGCCAGCGGCACAAGCTGGCACGCAATCTGCTAGATGAAGCGTGAACAAGTTGTGTTGTTCTCTCATCTCCGGGACTTTCGCCCGCCGCAAGGCGGGCTTTTTCTTGGCGGATCGTGACTTCTGGCCGCTGTCCGTGCCGGATCCGGCAGCACGCTGCCACCCCAGGGCAGATCTCGGGTCGCCACAGGCCATCAACGCCGCTTTGGCGACGGCGGCCGGGCACCGCCTGACCCGCGTCTTGCGCAGCCGTTGCAAACAAACTGTTGCAGCGTGGGGAGATGGTTTTTCCTAGGATGCAGGCATCGGGCACCAAGCTTCGGCGCCTGGCATTACGGGAGGTGATGGTTATGCAGATGCGACATCTGGGCACCAGTGGTCCGCTGGTGTCCGCGCTGGGCCTGGGCTGCATGGGCATGTCGGAGTTTTATGGCCCGGCGGATGAGGCGGTGTCGATCGCCACCATCCACCGCGCGCTGGATCTGGGCGTGAACTTCCTCGACACGGCCGACATGTACGGCGCCGGGGACAACGAGGAATTGCTGGGCCGTGCATTGCGTGGGCGCCGCAACCAGGCGGTGCTGGCCACCAAGTTCGGCAACGTCAGGGGGCCGGATCGCAGCTTTGCCGGGGTCAACGGCCGCCCGGAGTACGTGCTCCAGGCGTGCGATGCCAGCCTGCGCCGGCTCAAGCTCGATGTCATCGACCTGTACTACCAGCACCGCGTGGACCCGCAGGTGCCGATCGAAGAGACGGTGGGGGCGATGGCCGATCTGGTGCATGCCGGCAAGGTGCGCTGGCTCGGTTTGTCGGAGGCGGCGCCCGCCACCATCCGTCGTGCCCACAAGGTGCACCCGATTGCCGCGCTGCAGACGGAATACTCGCTGTGGAGCCGCGACCCGGAAGGCGAATTGCTCGACACGGTGCGTGAGCTCGGCATCGCGTTCGTGGCCTACAGCCCGCTCGGGCGCGGCTTTCTCACCGGCGCGATCCGCAAGCAGGACGACCTCAGCCCCGGCGACTGGCGCCTGCACTCGCCGCGTTTCCAGGCCGATGCCATTGCCGCCAATCTGCACCTGGCCGACATCCTGCACGCCATGGCCGCCGAGCGTGGCTGCACCGCCGCGCAGCTGGCGCTGGCCTGGCTGCTGGCGCAGGGCGACGACATCATTCCCATTCCTGGCACGCGCCGCGTCAGCCGGCTGGAGGAGAACCTGGGCGCGTTGAAGGTGCCGCTGTCCACCGACGACCTGCTGCGCATCCACCAGGCCATGCCCCCGGGTGCGGCTCAGGGCACACGCTATCCCGAGGCGGGGCTGAAGGCCGTGAACCGCTGAGGCCGGTTCACGGCCTTGGCGCCCTCGGGCGACGAGGGGAGCGGCAGGCATGCCGTGGGCCGCACTTCGCAACCGAACGGGATGGAGCGTTGGCCCGGGCGTAGAGTGGAGGTGGCCCAACCGGCCGCTGACAACACCACCACGCAAGCCACAACGCGCCACGAGCGCCGCAACACACGGAGACCACCATGCTGCATCAAGCCAGCCCGAAGAATCCCCTGTCCTACATCGATCCGCAGCCCGACAGCCCGTGGCAGACCTATCTGGCCCAGGTCGACCGCGTGCTGCCCTATCTGGGTGACCTCGCCCGCTGGGGCGAGACCCTGCGGCGTCCCAAGCGCGCGCTCATCGTCGACGTGCCCATCGAGATGGACGACGGCACGGTGCAGCACTTCGAGGGCTACCGCGTGCAGCACAACCTCTCGCGTGGACCGGGCAAGGGCGGGGTGCGCTACCACCCGCAGGTCACGCTGGAGGAGGTGATGGCGCTGTCGGCGTGGATGACGGTGAAGAACGCCGCCGTGGGCCTGCCTTTCGGCGGCGCCAAGGGCGGCATCCGGGTCGAGCCGTCGCGGCTGTCGCGCAAGGAGCTGGAGCGGCTGACGCGGCGCTACACCAGCGAGATCGGCATCATCATCGGCCCGCAGCAAGACATCCCTGCACCCGACGTCAACACCAACGCCCAGATCATGGCGTGGATGATGGACACCTACTCCATGAACATCGGCGGCACCGCCACCGGCGTCGTCACCGGCAAGCCGGTGCAACTCGGCGGCTCGCTCGGGCGGGTCAAGGCCACCGGGCGCGGCGTGTTCGTCACCGGGCGCGAGGCCGCACGGCGCATCAACCTGCCGCTGGAAGGCGCGCGCGTGGCGGTGCAGGGCTTCGGCAACGTCGGCTCCACCGCCGCCGAACTCTTCGCCCAGGCCGGCGCCAAGCTGGTGGCGGTGCAGGATCACACCGGCGCGCTGCAGTCCGAGCAGGGGCTGGACGTGGCCGCGCTGCAGGCCCATGTGCTGCAGCATGGCGGCGTGGCCGGTTTCAAGGGCGGGCAGGCGATTGCAGCCGACGACTTCTGGAGCGTGGCCTGCGACATCCTCATCCCCGCCGCCCTGGAAGGGCAGGTCACCGAGGCGCGCGCCCGACAGACCACCGCCCGGCTGGTGCTCGAAGGCGCCAACGGCCCGACCTTGCCGGGGGCCGACGACATCCTCGCCGAGCGCGGTGTGCTGGTCGTGCCCGACGTCATCTGCAACGCCGGCGGGGTCACGGTGAGCTACTTCGAGTGGGTGCAGGATTTCTCCAGCTTCTTCTGGAGCGAGGACGAGATCAACGCCCGGCTGGACAAGATTCTCGGCGGCGCCTTCCTCCACATCTGGGACACCGCCGACCGGCTCAAGGTCTCCCTGCGCACCGCCGCCTTCGTCGTGGCCTGCGAGCGGGTGCTGGAAGCCAGGGCGGAGCGCGGGCTGTATCCCTGAGCACCCCAGCGCGCCCTGTGCAGGACGGTCGGGACAGCGCGTGGCCAGAGCCTCCCCTCCCGACCTCCTCCGGGTGTGTCGGGGAGGAGAGGGCAACGCTAGGCAGGTTGGCATGCCGCTTCCGACCGCCCACGCGCGGCGGCGAAGGCGCGATTCAGCGCAGCGTGTAGGCCGCCGCCGTGCCGGCGAACACGGCAAAGCCCAGCCAGTGGTTATGCTTGAAGGCGGTGAAGCAGCGGGCCGGCTCGCGCTGGCGGATGAGGCTGTAGTGCCAGGCCGCCATGCCGGCCGCCGCCAGCAGCCCGAGCGCGAACGGCCAGGCCAGGCCCAGTTGCAGCCCGGCGGCCAGCCACATCGCCAGGAAGATGGCGTAGCTCGCCATCACCGCGGCCACGTCCATGCGGCCGAAGGTGATGGCCGAGGTCTTGATGCCGATCTTCAGGTCGTCCTCGCGGTCCACCATGGCGTACTCGGTGTCGTAGGCCAGCACCCAGAACAGATTGCCGGCCAGCAGCCACCAGGCCAGCAGCGGCACGTCGCCGCGTGCGGCGGCGAAGGCCATGGGAATGCCGAAGCTGAAGGCCACGCCGAGAAAGGCTTGCGGCAGCGCCAGCCAGCGTTTCGTGTAGGGGTAGACGAGGGTGATGAGCAGCGCGGCAAACGAGAGCACGATGGTCAGCGCGTTGGTCAGCAGCACCAGGCCGAAGGCCGCCAGCGCCAGTGCGGCGCCTAGCAGCAGCGCTTCACGCTTGGACACCGTGCAGCTGGTGACGGGGCGGCGCGCGGTGCGGCGCACATGGCGGTCGAACTCGGCGTCGGCCACGTCGTTCACGGTGCAGCCGGCCGAGCGCATGAGGATGGTGCCGAGCACGAACACCGCCAGCAGCGTCCAGCCGGGAAAGCCGCCAGCCGCCATCCACAAGGCCGAGAGCGTGGGCCACAGCAGCAGCAACCAACCGGCGGGGCGGTTCCAGCGGATGAGGTCGAGCCAGAGTTGGAGGCGGCGTGGCATGGTGCCATTATTCCCTGCGCCCACCGTCGGCCGCGGTGGGCAGCTGGCGCAGCCTCAGCCTTCCAGCCGCGAGCGCAGCATCCAGGCCGGTTTTTCGTGGCTGTCCATGCGTGCCGAGAGCAGGTCGGTGGTGGGCTGGTCGCCCGCCTTGTCCGTCAGCGGCAGCAACCCGCGCGCGGTGGCCGCCACCGCCGCGTTGCCCTTCACCAGGATGCGCTCCATCTCTTCGGCCTTGGGCGGAATCGGCGGCACGTCGCCCAGCTTGGTGAGTTGGCCCTAGGCGGCGTAGGAGCCGGGGGCCGCATGGCCCAGCGCGCGGGTGCGCTCGGCCACCGGGTCCACGGCGTTCCGCAGCTCCGTGCACGGGGTCATGCACATCCGGTGCAGGATGTTGAACATCGGGCCGGTGACGTTCCAGTGGACATTGTGGGTCGTCAGGTAGAGCGTGCAGGTGTCGGCCAGCAGGTGCGACTGTCCGTGCGCGATGGCGGCGCGGTCCTTGTCGGCGATGCCGATGTGCACATTGCTGGAGGTGGCGTGCAGCCTGGGCACGGCAGTCGTGATGGCCTTGCTCATCGAGGTTCCCTGGGTTGGACATGCGGGGCGCAGCGGAGCCCGACGGGCTGAACTTGACGCGCCGCCCAGGCCGATTGCACGCGGCTTGGGCGAACGTCGCGTGGCTCAGCGGTCGATGTCGCGCGCCGGCAGGCTCAGCACCAGCAGCGCGCACAGCACCATGAAGGCGGCCAGCACGAGGATGCCGCCATTGGTGCTGTGCGTGGCCTGCTTCACCCAGCCGACGATGCTGGGGCCGAAAAATCCGGCCAGGTTGCCCAGGGCGTTGATCAAGGCGATGCCCGCCGCGGCCGCCGTGCCGGTGAGAAACGCGGTGGGCAGGCTCCAGAACAGCGGCAGCACGGTCATGATGCCGCAGGTGGCCAGGGTCAGCGTGAGCACCGCGCCCAGGGTGTTATCGGTCCACAGTGTGGACAGCAGCAGCCCGGCGGCGCCGAGCAGCGCGGGAATGGCGACATGCCAGCGGCGCTCGCGCGTCGCGTCAGAATGGCGGCCCACCAGAATCATGGCGACGATGGACACGCCGTAGGGAATGGCCACCAGCCAGCCGATGGTGAGCGGGTCGCTCACGCCCGTGGTCTTGAACAGCAGCGGCAGCCAGAAGCCCAGTCCGTACAGGCCCATCACCACCGAGAAATACACCAGCGCCAGCAGCCACACACGCGGGCTTGCCATGGCTTGCAGCGCCGAGACATGGGTTTTGGTCCGGGCTTCGCTGGCGATGCGCTCCTGCAGCAAGGTCTTCTCGGCGTCCGTCAGCCACCGCGCCTGGGCGATGCCGTTGTCCAGAACGAGCAGCACCACCACGCCGAGCACCACCGCCGGCGCGCCTTCCAGCAGGAACAGCCACTGCCAGCCGGCCAGGCCGCTGTGGCCGTGGAAGGTGTGCAAGATCCAGCCCGAAACCGGCCCGCCGATCAAGCCCGAGAGCGCCACCGCCGACATGAACCAGGCCGTCATCTGGCTGCGCCTGGCCGCCGGGTACCAGTAGGTGAGGTAGAGGATGATGCCGGGGAAGAATCCCGCTTCGGCCAGGCCCAGCAGGAAGCGCGCCACGTAGAACATGGTGGGCGTCTGGATGACCATGGTGAGGGCCGAGATCAGGCCCCAGGTGATCATGATGCGGGCGATCCAGAGGCGCGCGCCGACGCGGTGCAGCACCAGATTGCTCGGCACCTCGAACAGGAAGTAGCCGAGGAAGAAGATGCCCGCGCCGAAGCCGTAGACGGCGTCGGAGAACTGCAGGTCCGACTTCATCTGCAACTGCGCGAACCCCACGTTGACGCGGTCCAGGTAGGCGACGAAGTAGCACAGCATCAGAAACGGAATCAGCCGCCAGCCGACCTTGCGGTAGGTTGCGGCCTCGAAGCTGCTGGCGCCGCTTGCGGCCAAGGGGGTTGCCGACATGGTTGTCTCCTGCTGTGTGCCTCCTCGCGGCACCGGCGCCGTCCCGCCTCTGGGCAGGGTCGGGGCGCTCGGGAGCGGTCCGTCGTTTCCTGGGGGAGTGTATTGCCGTGCCGGCCAGCGTAGCGGCAGGCTGCGGATTTGTCTGCCGCGGGCTGCGCGGCGCGGGCATCAGGCGTCAGGTCGATTCGCTGCGCCCGTGCTCGGTGCGCGGGCGCCGGGCGTATCCGGCCCGGGCGCCGCCGCGGCCGGCTTCGGGTAGTAATGCTTCTGCGCCAGCGCCTCGTACAGCGGCGGCGTGAACAGGGCCGACACGCGCGTGGCCAGAAGTGCGGTGGCCATCATCGGAATCACCAGGCCGCCGCCGTTGGTCATTTCCATGACGATGACGAAGGAGGTGAGCGGCGACTGGGTCACGGCCGCGAGATACCCCGTCATGCACAGCGCAATGAGTGCCGGCATGGGCGCCCAGGCGAAGGCGGCATGCACCCATTGCGCCAGCCCGGCGCCGATGAACAGCGAGGGCGAGAACAGGCCGCCGGGGATGCCGGCCATGTAGCTGATGATCATCGAGGCCCATTTGGTGATGGCGTAGCCCTGGCTCAGCGGCGCGGTGCCCTCCAGCAGATGCCGCGCCTGGTCGTAGCCGCTGCCCCAGGTTTCGCCGCCAGTCGCCACACCGAGCGTTGCGATGGCCAGGCCGATGACCAGCGCGTAGACCATGGGCTTGTTCGCACGCCAGAGCTGCAGCGGCTTGGGCATCCAGACGTCCCAGTGCAGCAGCGCCCAGTTGAAGGCGGCGCCCAGCAGGCCGCAGAGCAGGGCCGTGGCCAGCACCGGAAAGACGAAGCCGATGCCGAAGTTCTGCGGCACGCTCATCTGACCGAAGTACAGGTAGTTGCCGGCCAGCGCCAGCGAGGTGAGGCCGGAAAACACCACGGCGGTGATCATGGTGCCGTTGGTGCGGTTCTCGAAATCGCGCGCCAACTCCTCGATGGCGAAAAGGATGCCGGCCAGCGGCGTGTTGAACGCCCCGGATAAACCTGCCGCGGCGCCAGCCAGCAGCAACTGGCGCTCCAGCTTGGGGCCGGCGTGGGGATAGAAGCGCCGCGTCTCGGCCATGATGGCGGCGCCCAGGTGCACCGTGGGACCTTCGCGGCCGATGGTCATGCCGCCGAAAAATCCGAGCAGCGATACGCCGAGCTTGCCGACGATGATGCGCAGGCCGAACAAACGGCCCATCAGGGTTGCGTCGCGCGGCGCATGCAGCGCCGCGATCACCTGCGGAATGCCGCTGCCCTCGCTGCCCTGAAAGTAGCGCCGCGTGAGGAACACCGCCAGCACGGTGAAGGCCGGAGTGATGAGGAAGGCGAGCCAGGCACGCCCGGCAATCCAGCCGATGAACATGTTGTAGGCATCGGTGCTCCACTGCGCGTACAGCACCGCCACCAAGCCCACCAGCAAGGCGGC
>JAJZDV010000004.1 GCA_021846025.1 Pseudomonadota bacterium | reverse complement strand
CTGCTGGCCTCCATGCCCGAGCCGGAGTGGTTGCGCTGGCAGCCGCAGCTCGAATGGGTGAACCTCGAACTCGGCGAGGTGTTGTACGAGTCGGGCAAGCCGCAGACCCATGTGTATTTCCCCACCACGGCCATCGTCTCCTTGCTCTATGTACTGGAAGACGGCTCCTCCGCGGAAATCGCGGTCGTTGGGCGTGAAGGGCTGGTTGGGGTGTCGCTCTTCATGGGCGGCGAGTCCACTCCCAGCCGTGCCGTGGTGCAAAGCGCTGGCGAGTGCTACCGGCTGCGGGCCTCGGGGATGCAAACCGAGTTCAACCGCGGCGGCCCGGTGCTGCACCTGCTGCTGCGCTACACCCAGGCGCTGATCACGCAGATGACGCAAACGGCGGTTTGCAATCGCCACCACTCGCTGGACCAGCAACTCTGCCGCTGGCTGCTGCTGAGCCTGGACCGACTGCAGGGCTACAACCTGGTCATGACACAGGAGTTGATCTCGAACATGCTGGGGGTGCGCCGAGAGGGCGTCACCGAGGCGGCGCTCAAGCTGCAGCGCGCAGGGCTGATCGAGTACGCGCGCGGGCACATCAAAGTGCTCGACCGTGCGGGACTGGAGCATCGCAGTTGCGAGTGCTACGCCGTGGTGAAAACCGAATACGACCGCCTGTTGCCGCATACGGTGGCGATTTGAGCCTGCAGCCCGCCGGCAACGACCTTGATGGACCGCTGTGTGCGGCAGCAGACAGTCAAGGCGGTGGTTTTCGTGCATTGTGCAACGGTCAGTCCAGCGGCATTCAAAGGCCATGCATGGCTGACGCGTCCCCCAGGCTTGGGGGTTGCAACCGAACGAAAGCGACCTTGACCACCGCCCAGAATTCCCTTGTTGCGCACCTGCCCCACGCCGAACGCCAGCGACTCCTGAGCCTTTGCGAGCCTGTGCATCTGGTTTTGTCCGAAGTGCTGTTGGTGCAGGGGACGCCGTCCTTGTACGCCTACTTTCCCGTTGACGGGTTCATTTCCCTGCTGCAGCAGATCGAAGCCCATCTTCCGCTGGAAGTGGGTATGGTCGGACGTGAAGGCATGCTGGGTGTGCAGTTGGCACTGGGGGTGGCAACGTCACCGTTGCTGGCCGTGGTGCAAGGCGCGGGCAGTGCATGGCGTGTCGAGCAAAGCGCCTTTCAGCACGAATTGCGGCAGAGTCCGGCCTTGCAGCAAAGCCTGAACCGCTATATCTATGTGCTGATGGCGCAGTTGGCCTCCTCGGCGTCGTGTCTGCGCTTTCATCTGATCGATGCGCGCCTGGCGCGTTGGCTTTTGATGAGCCAGGACCGCGCGCACTCCGACGCGTTCCATGTGACCCACGAATTTCTCGCCCACATGCTCGGCGTCCGCCGCGTCGGCGTGACCGTGGCTGCGGGGAATTTGCAGCGCAACGGCCTGATCGAGTACCACCGCGGCGAACTCAAGGTGCTCGATCGCAGCGGCCTCGAAGCGGCCGCCTGCAGTTGCTACGGCAGGGACAAGGAGATCTACCGGACGTCGATGCACTGAGCATCGTGCTCAGCCCGCCGCACTCGTAGGTTAGAGCCGAGGCGGCCGGTCCAGATCCAGGTTCAGAGTCGATGCGGTTGTGGGCTGATGGCGAGCATTCGCCATCAGCCTGTGTGGCGCACGGGACCCCCGTGCGCCTGGCGGCCTTATACAGCGCGGGCCGTGTAGTACTTGGTGCCGTAGTAGCTGTGGATGCTCGTGGCCCAGGTTGGATCCACCCTATTGGGCCAGTTGTCCTTGTCGAAACCCGGTGCGCTTTTGAGGCGCTCCTTGTCCACATTCAGCACGAAATATTTGTGGTCGGCGTCAAGCTTCAGAGCACCCCACGGCACGGCAAACAACTTCTCGCCCATGCCAAGAAAGCCGCCGAACGACAGCACCGCATAGTCAATGCGGCCGCTGCGCATGTCCAGCATGATTTCCTTGATCTCGCCCAGGTTGTCCGCCTGCTCGTTGTGCACATCGGTGCCGATCAGCGTGTCAGCGCCCATCAGGCCGGTGCGGCTGCCCTCATGCAGGGCGCCCACGTTCCCGCCATTCGTCCGGCCTTTGTACATGCCATAGGTATCCCGCTCTTCGTCGTTCATGTTCATCTCGCTTCAAGAATGTGTGTTGAGAATTGACCCAAGCGCTCGCATTGGCCTGTGCCGGAGAACGCTTGAACACAAGGTAGGCGGCGGGGCGTGCCATGTCTGTTCGGCAGCGAACGCTGCACGCACCGCCCCTGGATTCAATGCCCGGCAGGGCCATACGGCTGGGCAAAAAAGAAGCGCAGCATCTCGCCGGTGGCATCGGGTCCGCTGGGGTCGGTGTACGAACCCTTGGCGCGCCCGCCGGACCAGGCATGCCCCGCACCATGCAAGGTCCAGTGCTCGCTCATGGCCTGGCCTTGTGCCCCGTGGTGGCTGCGGGTGTAGCTTCGCCCGCCCGCAGAAACACCTCGTTCCGTGCGGAGCTGCTGTGCGGACGTGGCCGGCAGGGTGCCGAGGCGTTCCATGGCTGCGGCGATGACCTGCTCGCCATTGCGCGGATGAACCGTGCGGTCCTGATCGCCGTGGAACACGATGGTCGGCACCAGAATCCGCGGCCTGATGAGCGGGCCCGAGATCGGGACCGGGCTTTTACCTTTGCCCTGGCCCTGTGGGCGCGGCCCCGCCGCACCGCCGCGCATGGCCGCGAGGGCGTCCGGCAGGTTGTCTGCCGCGCCGGGAGCGAGACCGGAATGCACCCCGACCGCCGCGAAAACGTCGGGATAAGCCGCCGCAACGATGGCCGCCATCGCGCCACCGGCCGACAGCCCCGCGATGTAAACGCGGCGGCCATCCATGCCATGCCGCAGCACCATCGCCTGCGCCATCGCGGCGATCAAGGCCGGCTCTCCCAGGCCGCGCAACTGGTGGTCCTGCTGAAACCAGTTCCAGCAGCGGGCGGGATTGGCCTCCTGCGCTTGCTCGGGGTAGAGCACGAAGAATCCCTGCTCGCCAGCCCTCGCATTCATGCCCGTGCCGGCGGCGAAATCCTCAGGGCTCTGATTGCAGCCATGCAGCATGACCACGAGTGGCAGCGCCCGCGCGTCGTGCCCCGCTGGGATGTAGAGCTTGTAGCGGCGCGTCGTGCCCGCATGCTCGAACACGCCGTCGACGAAGGCGCTCCGGCCGCTTGGCTCCCGAACGACTCCGGCAGCGCCGCGCGGCACCAGCCTGCGCCCCAAGGCGGTGAAGCCGGGTTGGCTGTCGCCGTGCGCATCCTCGATGTTCTTCTGTCGATCGATTTCGAGACCATCCCCAAGCTGCTGCGCCACCGCGGCAGCCCCTGCGGGGGAAAGAGCACGCTCCGGGCGGCCGTGCGTTTCCCCGCGAGCCGCGGCTGCCGGCGCCGGCAGTTCAAATCTGCCATCGGCAGGCCGGTCGGCGCTGGCAGCGTCGGCCTTGTCTGCACGCATCACGTCCAGCGCCCGCTGAATGGCCGCGGTGGCCTCGTCCAAACGGCCGGCCTGGGTCAGCCTCGTCGCCTCGCGAATCAGATTCTGCAGGGATGCATGCATGGCTTGCCGATGGCATCCGTGCTTGCCGTCATGGATGCGTTCATGGGTGTCCTTGGGCTCGATTCTGGCCCTTGTTCAGGTGCCGGCAACCATCCTGGGCCAAGGGCCTGGCGTTCAAACCCTGTTTCGAGCGGCATCCAGACAGGCGGGAACATCCGCAAGTTACCTGGCTTCAGCACCTGTGGTCTGTGCGGAAGGTAACGTAGGGTTTGGAAGGGCTTTTTGTGTTGTGCACAATGCATCCAAAGGCTTGCATGCCTGGCTGCCGATGACAAACCGCACATTGCAGCTCGTTCCAAGCCCACGCGGCGTTCGCCTGTCTCTTCGTTTGACCTGCGTTCGCCCGCGCACAGACCTCTTGCAAGCTGCGTCCCTACATTGCGTTCGGAGAAATCCCACGCTGTCTTGATCGCGTGGCGGGGCACCTGGCTTCAGCTTGCCCGCCAACATCTGTACTGCTGCATTTTTCGGCCCTAACGCACCCTGCACCCAGCACCCATGTACTTTCGTGGAATCGGTACCGCGACGCCACCCGCCCGCTACACCAAGGCCGAGTGCCTCGACGCGTTCCAGCAATCCGACTGGTTTGCGCGGCTGGATGCACGCTCGCACTTCATTGCCAGCACCGTCCTGCAGCGCGACAACGGCATGGAGGCGCGCCAGCTCGCGGTCGATACGCTCGACGACGTCTTCACCATCGACCCGAACACCCTGGCCCGGCGTTTTCTCGCCAACGCCCCGGTGCTGGCGACACTGGCGGCGCGGCGCGCACTGGCCAAGGCCGGCATGGAGCCGGGCGACATCGGTGCGGTCGTCGTCAGCACCTGCACCGGTTACCTCTGCCCGGGGCTGTCGGGCTACGTGGTCGAGCGCCTGGGGCTGCGTGCCGATGTGCAGGCCTTCGACCTCGTGGGCCAGGGCTGTGCCGCGGCGCTCCCCAACATGCAACTCGGCCGCGCGCTGCTTGCGGCGGGTGCGGCCGAGCATGTGCTCTCGGTTTGCGTCGAAATCTGCAGCGCGGCGATGTATCTCGACAACGACCCCGGGGTGCTGATCAGCGCCTGCCTGTTCGGCGACGGTGCCGGCGCGGCGGTGTTGTCGAACACGCCACAGGCCGGCGGGCCGCGCATCGCCTGGAAGGACAGCATGTCGCTGATCGATCCGACCGAGCGCAAGGCGCTGATGTTCGAGAGCCGCGACGGCATGCTGCGCAACATCCTGACCCGCGCCGTGCCGTCCCTGGCCGCCGAGCATGCGCGCCGCGTGCTGGACACCGTGCTGACGCGCGCCGGGCTGGGCAGGGGCGACATCGGCACCTGGATCCTGCATGCCGGTGGGCGCGATGTGCTGCTTGCCCTGGAACGCGCGTTCGGCCTGCCGGCCGAAAACCTGCGCTACAGCGCCTCGATGCTGCGTCAGTACGGCAATCTGTCGAGCGCCTTCGTCTACTTCGTGCTGGAAGCAGCCCTGGCCGACGCGGCGCCGCCGGGCTGGTGGTGGCTCTCGTCCTTCGGCGCCGGCTTCAGCTGCCACGGCGCGCTGCTGGAGGTGGCGGCATGAAGCGCGCTGTTCGTGCCGGATGCGTGCCCGGGCACCTGGCGTGGGCCCGTCCGGCCTCGACGCCATGAGACTCAACGACCAAAGGCCAAACCATGACCCCGCTGCCGCGCATCGTCCGTGCTGAAACCCTCGACGGCCTGCTTGAGGACGACCCCGTCGCCATGCGCTCGCGCCGCGATCTGCAGCGGGTGCACCGCTTCATGGGCACGCGCTCCATCGTGCTGCGCGCCCTGCGCGGCTGGCCCATGCCGCGCGACGCGGCCAAGCCCTTGCGCGTGCTCGAACTCGGCGCCGGCGACGGCAGCCTGATGCTGGGCGTGGCCCGCGTCCTGGCGCCTGACTGGCCGCGCGTCGAGCTCACGCTGCTGGACCGCCAGGCGCTGATCACCCCGGCGACCCTCGAGCAGTATGCCCAGGCCGGCTGGAGCGCGACGAGCCGGACCGTCGATGTGCTGGACTGGGCCGCCGAGCCGGCGGAGCCCTTGCCGATCGGCAGCCAGGCCGAGCACTGGGACGTGATCATCGCCAACCTCTTCCTGCACCATTTCGAGGGGCGGCAACTGGCCACGCTGCTGCGCGCCATCGCGGCGCGCAGCGACCACTTCTTCGCCTGCGAGCCGCGTCGCGCCTGGTTCGCACTCGCGGGCAGCCATCTCATCGGCGCCATCGGCGCCAATGCCGTCACGCGGCAGGACGCGGTCCTGAGCGTGCACGCCGGCTTTCAAGGCGCCGAACTCTCGTCGCAGTGGCCGACGTGGGACGGAAGCTGGAAGCTGCAGGAACATTCCGCCGGGCTGTTCAGCCACTGCCTGCTCGCCGAGCGCTCCGGAGCGGGCTGATGCAAGCGCCTCTCGACGCCATCATCATCGGCGCCGGGCCAGCGGGCTCGGCGGCCGCCATCCTCCTGGCGCGCGCCGGATGGTCGGTCGCGCTGGTCGAGAGGCAGCGTTTTCCGCGCCGCAAGGTGTGCGGCGAATGCCTCGCCGCCAGCAATCTGCCCCTGCTCGACCAGCTCGGCATCGGGCCCGCGTTTCAGGCCGCGGCCGGACCCGATCTGCGCCAGGTCGCGCTGCTGCGTGGACAGCAGCAAGTCGTGGCGGAACTGCCGGGCGCGGCGCAGGCGGGCCAGCGCTGGGGCCGCGCGCTCGGACGCGAAACCCTGGACACCCTGCTGCTCGACCAGGCCCGCGCGGCAGGCGCGCAGGTGCTGCAACCCTGGTCGGTGCAGACGGTACGCGGCGGCCGGGGCGACTGGGCCCTGGAGTTGCGCGAGATGGACACCGGCGCCCGGCTGACGCTGCGCGCGCCGGTGGCGGTTGCCGCGCAGGGCTCCTGGGAGGTGCTGCCCTGGGAACGCCTCCAAGACCGGCCGTGCGAGGTTGAGGAAACGCCCGACGGCCGCACGTCAGCACAGGGTCTGCCACGACGAGCGCATCGCGCCGCCGACCTGTTCGCCTTCAAGGCCAACTTCCGCCACGCCGCGCAGGCCGAGAGCCTGCTCTCGGTGCTCGCGCTCGACGGCGGCTACGGCGGCATGGTGCTGGCCGACCGCGGCATCACCACCGTGGCCTGCTGCGTGCGGCGCGACCGGCTCGCGGCCTGCAGACGCGACGAACCCGCGCTGCGCGCGGGCGATGCCGTCGAGGCCTGGCTGATGCGAACCTGCACCGGCGTGCGCAAGGCACTGGCCACGGCGCAGCGCGATGGGCCGTGGCTCGCCGTCGGGCCGCTCGACCCCGGCATCCGGCTCAGCGCTGGCGACGCCATGTTCCGCATCGGCAATGCCGCCGGCGAGGCGCATCCGATCGTGGGCGAAGGCATGAGCATGGCGCTGCAATCGGCCTGGCTGCTGTGCGCCCATCTGCTTGGGCCACAGACCGCCGATGCCGCTGGCGCCAGCACCCCGTTTTTCGCCGCGGCCACGGCCGTGCCGCACGCCACCATCCGCAGCCAGGCCTGGCAGCGCGCCATGGCCCAGCGCTATGCCACGGCCTGGAGGCGCCAGTTCGCGCCGCGGCTGTGGCTGGCCGCGGCCTTCGCCCACGCGGCCATGCGCCCGGCGGCGTCGGCACCGCTCCTCTCCCTGGCGCGCGCATGGCCCGGCCTGCTGACGCAAGGCGCCAGCTGGAGCGGCAAGACCCGCGGCATTGCGAGCCCGACGGCACTGGCCTTGCCACGCCAGGCGCGCGCCACGGCCATGCCAACGCCGGCTCGCCCGTCCAGCCGAGAGCAGGCCACGTCCAACCCATGCAAGGAACTGCCATGACAACGACCTTCGAGCGCCTGTGTTCCATTCTGGTGAAAGATTACAAACTCGAACCGCAAGCGCTGACCCCGGATGCCACGCTGGAGAGCCTGGGCCTCGATTCGCTCGGCGCCGCCGAACTGTTTTTCAGCGCGGAGGATGCGTTCGGGATCACCTTCCCACCCGAGCAGGTGCCGCTGCTCTCGCTCGGCGATGTGGTGCGCTACATCGACACGCTGCTTGCGCAACAACCGGGCGGACACCCCGAAGCGACACCCACCGAACCTGCGGTGCAGGCGGTGCGATGACCGCCCCCACCCGCCCGCAAGCGGGCGCCCCCCGAGGGGGGCCAGAAAACTTGGGATCGGCCCGGCGTTTCCTGGCGACCGCCCCCACCCGCCCGCAAGCGGGCGCCCCCCGAGGGGGGCCAGAAAACTTGGGATCGGCCCGGCGTTTCCTGGCGACCGCCCCCACCCGCCCGCAAGCGGGCGCCCCCCGAGGGGGGCCAGGTGTCTCGGGAGCGGCCCGTCGACCCCTGGCTGCCGTTCCCACCGGTGCGCGGGTGGGGGCCGGTCACGCTGGGTGGGGATGCGGGTGGTTGCTGGGCGGGTTGTGTGCATGAGACGGGTCGCGGTCACCGGCATCGGCGTGCTGTGCCCGCTGGGCAAGAGTCTGGCGGAGGTTGACGCCAACGCCCATGCC
This sequence comes from Pseudomonadota bacterium, assembly GCA_021846025.1. Taxonomy (GTDB): domain Bacteria; phylum Pseudomonadota; class Gammaproteobacteria; order Burkholderiales; family Burkholderiaceae_C; genus Thiomonas_A. The sequence continues at coordinate 46,460 of JAJZDV010000004.1, read as the reverse complement.
GGGCGCTCCGGCGTTCACCGCCTCGAGGCGCCGTTTGCCCATCGCTTGATCGCGCCGCTTGCCGCCACGGTGCCGGGGTTCGATGGCGCGCGGCATTTCGATCCGCCCAAGCTGCGCATGCTCGACCGCGTCAGCCAGTTCGCCGTGGTGGCCGCGCGCCAGGCTGTCGCTGCCGCTGGCGGGCTCGACGCCTGCAACCGTGACCGCGCCGGTGTTTTCGTCGGCACGGGCATGGGCGGGTGCCTGAGCAACGACGCGGGTTACCAGACGCTTTACGGCGAGGCGTCCGACCGCATCAAACCCTACACGGTGCTGCTGGGCATGCCCAACGCGCCCGCCGGATGGGTCGGCCTGGAGTACGGCTTGCTCGGCCCCAACCTGACGTACTCGAGCGCCTGCGCCTCGTCGGCAGTGGCCATCGGCGAAGCCTGGTTGCGCATCGCCGGCGGCAGCCTGGATCTGGCCCTGGCCGGTGGCGCGGAAGCCCCGCTGGCCTTGGGCTCCCTGAAGGCCTGGGAGGCGCTGCGCACACTGGCCAGCATCGACGCGGCCGAGCCCTCGGCCTCGTGCAAGCCGTTCTCGCAAAACCGCAGTGGCATGGTGCTGGGCGAAGGCGCGGCCATGCTGGTGCTGGAGCCCTGGGAGCAGGCCATCGCCCGGGGGGCTGCGATACAGGGTGAAATTCTGGGCTACGGGCTCAGTACCGATGCCGGCCACCTCACCCGGCCGAGCGTCGCGGGCCAGGCGGCGGCGATGCGCGCGGCGCTGCAATCGGCCGCGCTCGACCCGCTGGACATCGGCATGATCAACGCGCACGGCACCGGCACGCAGGCCAACGACGCGGTGGAGACGGCTGCGATCAAGGCGGTGTTCGGCGCCCGCGCCCCGCACATTCCCATCAGCGCGACCAAGGCCATGCATGGCCACCTGCTCGGTGCCGCGGGCGCCGTGGAATGTGTGTTGTCGCTGCTGGCCCTGCAGCACGGCACCGCCTTGCCGACCATGCACCTGCAGCACCCGGACCCGGAGTGCGATCTGGACTATGTGCCCAACGCCGCACGCGCGGGCGTTGCGGCGCGCACCCTGCTGTCGAACTCGTTCGCCTTCGGCGGCACCAATGCCGTGCTCGCGCTGCGCGCGGCAGCGCACGGTGCCCGCAAGGCCTGAGAAGGCCAAGCACGGCCCGCCAGGGCCGGTCATGTGCGCTAACGCACAGACATCAAACTTGCAACGCGATACGTTTGGCTCCTGCTCGGACCGGGCGCCGCCATGCACAACGGCGGTCGGGCTGGGTTCACGCGGAGCGTCACGCTCCGCCATGACAAGGAGCGAGCATGAACTGGGCACGTATTGAAGGAAACTGGAAGCAGCTCAAGGGCCAGGCCAAGGAGCAGTGGGGAAAACTCACGGACGACCAGTTGGATGTGATTGCCGGCAAACGCGACCAGCTCGCCGGCAAGATTCAGGAGTCGTACGGAATCACCAAGGAGGAGGCCGACAAGCAGCTCGACACCTGGCAGAAAAGCCGCACATTCGAGTAAGCGGGCGATCGATGCCATGTCGACCTGACTCCAGGATGCGCAAGGTCGAACAGCGTTGACGCCATGTCTTGATGTGACCAGGTCCCGATGGGTCTTGGTCCTGACCAGGAGTTCACCATGTCATTGGGCACGATCCTGCTGATCATTCTCGTTTTGATGTTGATCGGCGTTCTTCCAAGTTGGCCCCATAGCCGCAGTTGGGGCTATTTTCCAAGCGGAATTCTCGGATTCATTTTGATCATCGTCCTGATTCTGTTTCTGACGGGCCGGATGTAAAGATCCATTCGCATCCATGTCGTGATGATTCAGGCATGGAACCGGCAGAACCGAATCATGGACGGGCCACGTCCATCCGCTCACCCGTTCACCAGGAGTTCATCATGCGATTCAACAAGTTTCTGTATGCATTCATGCTGGCGGCGTCTGTCGCCAGCATCACGGGTTGCGCGGCGACACCGAAACAGGACAGCACCGGCCAGTATCTCGACGACACCGCGATCACCGCCAAGGTGAAAGCCGCCATCTTCGCCGACCCCAACCTCAAGCTTTTCGAGATCAAGGTCGTGACGTTCAAGGGCGTGGTGCAGTTGAGCGGATTCGTCGGCTCGCGCGAAGAGGAACTCAAGGCGGTGGACCTGGCCCGGCATGTGAGCGGCGTGAAGGCGGTGCAAAACAACATGAGCGTGAAGTAAGGCTTCGGCATCGAGACTCCGGGTCTTGCCGTGCAGCACGACGGCTGCCGCGTGCGATCTCGAAACAAGCCCTGCAGGACGTTCGCGGGATAGGCCATGGATCGATGCCCGCATCAGGCAACGCCCCCCATGGGCTTCAGTCGGCCGGTTGCGCCTCAACGCCAGCCACGCCTTTTCAAGTCAACCTGATTCGAGAGGTCACAGCATGAGAACCAAGCACAGAGTCCTACCCTGCATCATCGTCGCCGCCATGCTGCTCGCCCTTGGAGGCTGCGCCGGCATGTCGAGGCGGAATCAGGACACGGCCATCGGCGCCGGCGTCGGCGCCGTGGGTGGCGCCGTGTTGTCAGGCGGCAGCGGCATTGGCACGGTCGGTGGCGCGGCCGTCGGCGGCATCATCGGCAACCAAGTCGGCAAGTAAATCGACAAATCGATGAGATTCTTGCGCGAGACGCCCGTCCAAGCGCTGCAGTGTTGCAGTGTTGGGACGGGTGCGGCGCAACATACCCAGGAACCCCCATGACTCCACACTTCAAACGTCTTGCCACCGCGTTCGCCATCGGTGCCGTGACGGCCTCGCTGGTCGGCTGCCAGAAGCCCGAGGGGCCGGCGCAGCAGGCCGGCAAGGCCATCGACCAGGGCGCGGCGAAGGCTGGTCAGGCGCTTCAAAACGCCGGCAACAGCGTTCAAAACACGGCCAAGGGCAACCCGTAGCACACGCCGCTGTGGCAATGACCGGCCAAGCACCGGCGCCTCGACGCCTCGCCTCGCGGTATGCGCCGATCAGCCCTGGGCGGCACTGGTTGACGGTGCGCGTGAGCGGCATGTCCGCTCGCCAGGTCCGGCCGGCGCGCCGCGGGTCAATCATCCGTTGAAAGCGCATCGGTTCTGTGGTGCGGCAGGATGATCTGGCCGTCCGCGCCGGCCATGACTTCGATGGCGATGATGGGTGCCCGCGAGTGCACCGGGCCGAAGATGGTGGCGAACGCCACGTCGGCCGCGTCACGTCCGGAGCCGAAGCGCACGAAACCCATGGGAATGGCCGTGCCCGAAGGGTCAAAGATGTACCAGCGCCCGCCCAGGTAGACCTCGACATAGGCGTGGAAGTCGCTGGGACCGAGGCCAGGGTCGGCGCCGTAGTCGATGCCGGTGGTGAAGCGCGCCGGGATATTGCTGGCCCGGCACAGCGCGATCATCAGATGCGCGAAATCGCGGCACACCCCCTCGGTCGCGACCAGCGTGTCGATCGCCGAGGTGTTCGAGTTCGAGGTGTTCATCACGAAGGTCGTGTGCTGCTCCACCCAGTCACGAATCGCCATGACGCGGCCGTAGCCAGGCTTGAGTTGGCCAAACTCGCGTAACGCCAGCTTGTACAGCCGGTCCGACTGGCAATAACGACTGGGGTAGATATAGCCCAGCACGCGCGCCGGTAGCTGTGCCACCGCGACTTCCTCGATCTGCCCGGGTTGGGCCACATGGTGCTGCAGGTCCACCGTGGCGCCATAGCGCACCTGGAACGGGCCCGCGGCCGCCCGCAGGCGCATGACGCGGTTGCCGGAAACGGGGCTGGTTTCGACCTTGAAGTGGATGTCCTGGCTCAGCGTCAGGGCTTCATCCAGCACATGCTGCTGCTCGGTGTGGGCCGCGTGGATCGTGAAAATGAAGTCGCAACCGGGCTCGAAGACCTCGTAGTTCAACTCCAGGGTCAGACGCATGCGGATCATGGGGATTCACGCTCGACGCGCGGTTGGTGTTCGGGTTGGGGAATGGGGCGTTGACGGCCAGGCCACCCGTTTCAGGCCGCTGGCGCTTCACCCGGTTGCACGTTGAGCACGGGAATGGCGCACAAGCGCTCCACGCCAGCCGCCACGCTGGGCTGCAGCAGGTGGTGGAGGCCGCTGTGCCCATGGCTGCCGAACACGATCAGGTCGGCGTCCCAGGCCTGCGCGTCGGCCGTGATGGCGGCGGCAATGTCGGTGGCCTCGGGGCTGGTCTCGGCAATGGCAGTGCTGGCCCGCAGGCCGGCATCCGTGGCGCGTTGCATCCAGCCGTCGAGCATCAGCCGGGCATCGTTGCTGATCACCTCGATCATGTTGGGGACGGAACCCATGAAACTGTTGAAGTCGATGACGACCAGAAAACGCACGGCAGCGCCCTGCTCGCGCGCCAGGCCGATGGCATGCGCCGCGGCGGCCTGCGCCGTGTCGCTGGCGTCGAGGGGAATGAGGATTTTGGTGGTCATGGTGGGTGGGCGCTGCGCGCCGGTGTCGCGTCTGTGTCGAGTCTGTGCGTCGTTGAATTCTGAGCCCGGAGCGTGCCGGCTTGCGCATCAGCCCGCACCCGCGCCGAACCCCAACCTGCGCGCGGCCTACCAGCGCAAGTACTGGTTCATGCTGCCGGCATGCAGCGGAATGCTCCGCGCCTGCCCATGGTGCGTGCCCGTCACGGTGTAGGTGCCCGCCGGCAACTCGACATAGCACAGCGGTCCACCGGCCGTGAAGCTGGCCACGGTCTGACCGTGGGACTGGATCTGGATCGGCACGTCGGCCAGATAGGCGCCATCCGGTCCGCCCACCATCCAGAAACCGGCATTGAAATTCCCGGCCTGGGTTTTCAGCTGCCGCAGGCTTGTGTCGCCCACGCCACCGCACAGGTGGCTGATGGCTGGGTGCGGCTCAGCCGGGTTCTGCTTCTGCTCCTGGGCTTGGGCCACACCCATGAGCCCTGGCGCGCTGGCGCCGATGAAAGCCAGCGCCAGGAGGGCTTTGCGCGCGACGACGGCATGGGGTTTGAGCATGATGGAAGGCTCCAGACTGGGCGCGGCTTTGGCGTGACGTGCACGGGCCTTGCAGGCTCATGCATGGCCGCGCAGGGGACGGCGGTTGCGGGTCGATTCGCGCAGGGTCTGCTCGTCCAGGGAGAGTGTCGCGGTGGGACGTGCCATCAGTCGGGCGAAACCGATGGGTTCGCCCGACTCCTCGCACAGGCCATAACGGCCATCTTGAATCCGCGCCAGCGCCTGGTCGATGGCGTGCAGATGCCTGCGCTCACGGTCACGCACCCGCAGTTCGAGCGCATGGTCCTCTTCCAGCGAGGCGCGGTCAGACGGGTCGGGCGTCGGCTCGAACTCCTGCAGATGGCTGGCGGTCTCGTGCGCCGACTGCAACAAGGCCTCGCGTTCACGCAGCAGCAAGGACTTGAAAAACGCCAATTGCTCGGTCGTGAGGGGTTGGTCGGCCGTCTGCGGCAACGGCTTGATGCGCCGAATGGAAGCCGTGACTGAAATTTGTCGATGCATCATGATGGACCTCGATCGTGTCGAAATGCGGGAATGAAAAAGCAAAGAGATTGGGTACGCGTCGCGCAGTTTTCTGATCGCACGCTTCAGTCGGTCAGCCAGTCCTTGAGTTCCTCGGCGTGCTCTTGCTCGTTGCTCAGGATGTCTTCGACCAGGCGCCTGGTGGTCGAGTCCTTGTCGCCGATGAGCGTGATGATCTGGCTGTAGGTTTCGATGGCCACGCGCTCGGCCACGAGATTCGCGCGGATCATGGCCTTGAGGTCGAGCGCGTCGTTGTAGGCCGCATGGCTGCGCGCGGTGAGCGAATCCGGTGAGAAGTCGGGCTGGCCGCCCAACTGCACGATGCGCCCGGCCAGGCGGTCGGCGTGGCCCTGTTCTTCCTGGGCATGGACCAGGAACTCTTCGGCAATCTTGGGCGAAGCCAACCCCTGCGCGGTGAAGTGGTGGCGCCTGTAGCGCAGCACGCAAACCAGCTCGGTGGCGAGCGCGTCGTTGAGCAACTGGATGATGTCTTGGCTCCACGGGCCGTAGTGCGGCGTCATGGCGCCCTGGCTCAGGCTGCTCCTCGCCGCATCGATGGCCGCGGCGTTCAACTTCAGACGGGTGTTGCTGGCCGCGGTTTCCGGCTTGGCTTTGCTTTTGGGTGCCCCCAGGGTCGGCTCGCCGACCCGCCCCCCGTGGGGGTCAAGGTCACTTGCGGCGGCCCTGTGTTTCCTTGAGAGCGCCCCCAGCGTCGGCTCGCCGGCCCGCTCCCCGTGGGGGTCAAGGTCACTTGCGGCGGCCCTGTGTTTCCTTGCGAGCTTCGACTTGGTGCTTGGGGTCTTGCTGCTCATCGGGACTTTCCTTTCGAAGGCATGGATGGCGGACGACGGTGCACGGCACGAACACACCGTGGCGGTGCGCGATGCATGCGCCCTGCCGGCAGGCTTCCATCCAAGCCTGCGTCTGACACCAGCCTGGCGAAGCGCTCACCGCAGTCGTCTCCACCCCTGCAGACTAGGCCTCCAAGGTGCTGATGTCTGTACGCCAGCGCACAGTGCCTGGGCATGCGCTGGAGTGGCGTGATCGGTGGCGCATGCCCCCATCGGCACCGACGCCGAAGCGCGCTGGCCAATGTTCGCCAACGCACGGACAGCTTGCCCCCGGCCCACTAGGCTGCAAGCATCCGGTGTTCCAATTTACGGCGTTGCTGACCTCGTGGCGGTGCGTCAACCGCAGGCCCGATCGCATGGCGACCACCCCCTTGTGCAGGCCTGCAGCGCCGGGGCGACGTGCTCAAGCCGGGGGCGTCATGACAACAACCCGTTCCAGCATCGCACAGCACCCATCAGCCCGACATTCCATGGACAATTTTGTGCCAAGCCAGCCCGCAGTGGCTTACTCCTCTTCTGTGATGGGCGATGCCGCATCGGCCGCCCAGTCCGTCATGGCGACCTGGGAAGACATCAACGCCGCGCTGAGCCCGATCTTGGGCGAGCAGGGCGCCGCTGCCCTGCTCGCACGCAGCTTGCTCCTCACCAGCACCGAATACCCCTGGTTGACTGCGTGCAGCACGCCTGACACGCTGACGCACCCGGATCTGACCTTGCTGCAGACCGTGCTCCAGGGGCAAAGCCGCGACAGCGCAGTCGCCGGAGGAGGAGCGCTGTTGCACACGTATTTCGAATTGCTGGACAGCCTGCTCGGGCCGGCTCTCACCGAGCGCCTGCTGGGCACTGTGCTCGCCCAGGCCCACTGATGGCCGCGCTCCTGCGCCAAACCGTTCGCCGAGGTGAACACACCATGACGGCCGCTCACGGAGACTTGTTCAACAACGGCCATGCCAACCCACTGATCGAGGCCAACCAGCAATTGGTCCTGGCGATGCTGCGCGCCCAGGGCGAGCTGGCGCTGGCCGTCAAGGCGCTGAAGCTGGTATCGGGCACCGCCGAGCGCGATACCCTCACGGAACTGCCCAACCGCACGCTGTTTCTCGGCCGGTGCATGCAGGCCATCACCCACGCCCACCGCAACGGCGGCCACATCGCGCTGTTATTCCTGGATCTGGATCATTTCAAGATGATCAACGACACCCATGGTCATCTCGTGGGCGACAGGGTTCTGAAGCGAACCGCGAGTTGCCTACTCTCGGCGGTTCGCGAGGCCGACACGGTGAGTCGTCACGGCGGCGATGAATTCCTCATCCTGCTGACCGACATCACCCAGGCGTCCGACGCCGCCGTGGCGGCCAGCAAAATCATGACTGCACTGGCCCAGACCGCCTTTCTCGGTGACGGCCTGCCAAATCTGACGGCCAGCATCGGCATCAGCATCTATCCCGACGACGGTGAGGACCCCGAGACCCTCATCCACCACGCCGACATGGCGATGTATCGCATCAAAAAGCAGATGCGAGGCCATTTCGTCTTTCATGCCGAGCCGGTTCTCGGGGGCACAAAGCCAGAGGCAGATGCGGATGCGCCACCCTCCCCGCAAGTGCATCACAGCCACGCGCCTTGGGAGTACTCGGGTCACGAATTGCACCACAAGCAGTTGCGCCTGGCCAACCTGCAATTGGAGTCAGCCGCATCCAGCGCCAGCGCGTTGCGCATCGCCTCGGATCGGGCGCAGCGGCACCAAACGGAATTCCTCACGGCCCTGACACAGCAGCTCGGCGAATCGCTGGCGCGCATCCGAGCGGCTGCCGCGATGTTGCCTTCGGTCCAGCCGCAGTCGGTGCTCCAGCCACAGTCCAAACTGCCGGATCTGGCGCAGATTCGCACCATCCTCGAGCAGTGCGTTGACCATGCAAGCCGTTTGCTCGAAAGCTTTCAGGACATGCAGCGGCTCTATCCGAGAAAGCCATGAATCCAACTCTGGCGCTTGCCGGGTCCGCCCAACACCGGCACACACCAGACCGGTAACGGGCCCACCGAACCACGTTCACCAGCGCACAGACCACGGCCGCACGGCGCGCTCGGGGCTGCCAACGCCATTTCTGCACGTCAGTGCATTTCGCCACAGCGGCAAGGACTCATCATGAACCTTCATCTCAGCATTGGCCCGGTCGTCTCCCTGATTGCCGGCGTCCTGATTCTCGCCATTCCACGGTTGCTGAACTACATCGTGGCCATCTACCTGATCGTCATCGGGCTCATCGGCATTTTGGGCGCCAGCGGCTTGTCGCTGCATTGAACATCGAGGTCCAAACCCCCGTTGCCTCTCCGGCGGACCACGTCCCTGGGCAGTGTTCCTGCACTCAGCCTGCACGGGTAGGCAGCCGGATCTCGACGCGGTGTTCCCGGCCATCATCGAGCAGGGCAATGCCAGGCTCGATCTGCAACGCGCCATCGAGCACGATCTGTGCCGCAATTTGCAACGCCTCCGTCGTGGCCTCGGCCCGTGTGACGCGGATGCGATAGAGCGCGTTACCACGGCGGTAATCCAGTTCGAAGGAACGCCAGCCATCGGGCATGAGCGGAGCGACGTGCAGGCGCTCGCCCTCGCGGCGCAGACCGAGCAGCGACTCCACGATCAGCCGGTACATCCAGCCGGCCGAGCCGGTGTACCAGCTCCAGCCGCCACGGCCCAGATGCGGCGGGGCGGCGTACACATCCGCCGCCATGACGTAGGGCTCGACCTTGTAGATGGCAATGTCGGCGGCGCTGCGGGCATGATTGACCGGGTTGATCATGCCCAGCAGTTCCCAGGCACGGGAACTGTCGCCCAGTTTGGCGAAGGCCATTGCCGCCCATACCGCGGCATGCGTGTACTGGCCGCCGTTCTCGCGCACGCCGGGCACATAGCCCTTGATGTAGCCAGGGTCGAGCGCGGAGTGGTCGAACGGCGGGGCGAGCAATTGCACCAACCCGGCGTCGCGCCGCACCAGGCGTTGATCGAGCGCCTGCATCGCCTGGTGCTGGCGGTCTGCGTCGGCGGCGCCGGACAGCACCGACCAGCTCTGCGCGATCGAGTCGATCCGGCATTCCGCGCCGCTGGCCGAGCCCAGCGGCGTGCCGTCGTCGAAATAGGCGCGGCGGTACCAGGCGCCGTCCCAGCCGTGTTGGTCGAGGCTGGCACGCAGCGCGGCGGCCGTTGTTTCGCAGCGCATGGCGAATGCCGGGTCGCCGTGCCCATGCGCCAGCGGGACGAAGCGCAGCAGCACCTCGTGCAGAAAGAAGCCGAGCCAGACGCTTTCCCCAAGGCCAGCGTCGCCAACGCGGTTCATGCCGTCGTTCCAGTCGCCCGTGCCCATCAACGGCAGTCCGTGCGCGCCGCGTGGCAGGCTGTGCTCGATGGCGCGCACGCAATGCAGGTACAGGGTTTCGCGCCGTTCCGAGCGCGTGGGCCGGTCGTAATAGGCTTCTTCATCGGGACTCACGGCGCGGCCTTCCAGGTAATGCGCCGATTCGCCGAGCACGCCGTGGTCGCCAGTGATCTGCACATAGCGGCTGACGGCCAGCGGCAGCCACAGGTAATCGTCGGAGCAACGCGTGCGCACGCCACGGTCCAGCGGTGGATGCCACCAGTGCTGCACATCGCCCTCGCTGAACTGGTGCGCGGCACACAGCAGCAGGTGTTGGCGCACGGCATCGGGCTGGGCGTGGATCATGGCCATGGCGTCCTGCAGTTGGTCACGGAAGCCGATGGCGCCGCCCGACTGGTAATAGCCGCTGCGCGCCAGAAAGCGGCAGGCGATCACCTGGTACAGCAGCCAGCCGTTGACCAGCACGTCGACGGCCGGATCGGGGGTGCGCACCTGCACCGCGCCCAGCGCGGTGCGCCAGTGCTTGCGCACGGCGTCGAGCGTGGTGGCCGCGGTGCCCAGGCCGCGGCAGCGCTGCACCAGCTCGCTCGCCGCCTGGGCGCTGCCAGCCACGCCCAGGCGAAAGATGATCTCGCGTGCGTCGCCAGCGCCCAGGTCGAAGGGGATTTGCATCGCCGCGCACGGGTCCAGCCCGGCGCCGACCTGGCCCGACAGGCGCGCGTTCGCCATCGCCGCCGGGGCGCGCAGGCTGCCGTTGCGGCCGAGGAATTCGCTGCGGTCACCACTGACGCTGCGCGCCGGGTTGTCGACATCGAAAAACGCCACGCGACCGGCGAATTCCGTGTTGTAGGCATTGCGCGCGAACAGCGCGCCGGTGACCGGATCGGACTCCGACACCACGTGCATGGTGGTCTTCTCGCGCAGGTCGCCAAGCACCCATTCGACGTAACCGGTGGCCGACAAGCGGCGCGCCCGGCCGGAGGCATTGCGCACCTTGAGTACCGAGAACTTGACCGCCGCGTCCAGCGCCACATACACCCACAGCTCGGTGCCGATGCCGTCTTCGCTGTGCTCGAACACGCTGTAGCCAAAGCCGTGGCGGGTGCGATAAGCGCCTTCGCCGCGCCGCGGCCAGGGCGTTGGCGACCAGCAGTGGCCGGTCTCTTCGTCGCGCAGGTACAGGGCTTCGCCGCTGGCGTCGGTGACCGGGTCGTTGTGCCAGGGCGTGAGGCGAAATTCGTGCGCGTTCTCGGCCCAGGTGTAGGCGCTGCCGCTCTCGGAGACCACCGTGCCGAACTGCGCATTGGCCAGCACATTCGCCCACGGCGCCGGCGTGGTCTGCCCGGCGGCCAGGGTGATCACATATTCGCGGCCATCGGCGCTGAAGCCACCGTAGGGGTTGCCCAGCAGCAGGGTTTCGGCGGGTGCGTCCACGGGCGCGTCGCCCGGGCGCTTCGGCTCCGCCGGCCGCGTGCGGGTCGCGACGAAAGCTTCGGGCAGCTTCTGCAGCCGCCGGCGCCCGACCTGCTCGGCCAGCGTGCCGCGGGCGTCGGTCAGCACCACGCGCGCGGCGGACTGCACCAGGATGCGGTCTTCGTTGGAAATCTGCTGCGCCGGCCGCACGAAAATGCCGCCGGGACGGTCGATCAGGCTGGCTTCGATACCGGACGCGATCAGCCCCATGATCAGATCCTGCAACTGCTGGCGGTAGCCGGCGCGGTCTTCGTTCCAGATCACCAGATCGACCGCCAGGCCCTTGAGGCGCCAGTAGGCATGGGCTTGCACCAGTTGCCGCACCAGCTCGATATTGGCCAGGTCGGCGATATGCAGCAGCACGATGGGCAGGTCGCCCGAGATGGCCTGCCCCCACAGCCCGGACTGCCCACGCCGGTTGGCGCGCAGGATGGCGGCGTCGGCGCGCAGCGAGGCGTGGGCGTAAAGCAGGCACGTGGCCAGCTCCTCGTAGAGCTGCGCGTCCGCCTGGCTGGCGTTGAGCTGCCGCAGCATCACCTGGCTGTGGGTCCAGGCCAGGTCGAACACGCGGTCGGCAAGGTGCCGGTCGCGGTATTTCCCGATCAGGTGCAGGCAGGCCTCGCGGCTGTCGCCCACACCGGTGACCAGATCCACCAACGCCGATTGCTCGGGGTCGAGGGTGATGCGGCAGCGAATGGCGACGATCGGGTCGAGCACCGAGCCTTCACTGTTGGACAGGCTGCGCTGGCGTTGGCTGAAGCTCCCCATGGCCAAGGGGTCGGCCACGCTGCGACCGCGGCCGATGAAACGGGCACGGTCGGTCTCGTACGAGATTTCGTCGATGTGGGCATCGTGCACCGCCAGCAGGTGGCACATCCACGGCACCGGCTCGGTGCTGGAGCGCGGGCGCCGCGAGCAGACGATGGCCTGCAGCGGGCGCACCAGCTCGGTCTGCACGAACAGTTTGCTGAACGCCGGATGCAGCGCATCGGCCAGCGCCGGGGCCAGCACCACCTCGGCGTAGCTGGTGATCTCGATGGTGCGCCGGTTACGGCTGCGGTTGGTCACGCGCATGCGCCGCAGCTCGATATCGTCTTCCGGCGACACCACGATTTCGGTGTGTGTGTCGAAGTCGTGCGCGCGCACGCGGAACTCGGCCCGTGCATCGGAAAAAATCGCCTCGAAGGCCATCGGTTTCGACGGCGTGGCCTGCGGTGTGGGCTGATGCGCGCCGGACCAAAATTCGCCGCTGTCGGCGTCGCGCAAATAGCAGAACGTGCCCCAGTTGTCGCTGCTGATGTCCTCGCGCCAGCGCGTCACCGCCATGTCGCGGTGGCGGCTGTAGCCCCCGCCCGCGCTGCTCACCATGACGTGGTAGCGGCCGTTCGACAGCAGTTGCACGGAGGGCCGCGCGCGGTCGGGGTCGGTGAGGATGCGCAGGCTGGTTTCGGCTGCGCGGGCCAGCGCCTGCGGCTCCAGCGCGGCGGAGGCATGGCGGTACTCGGCAGCGGTCTTGGGCACCCGCTCCTGCAACAGCAGCAGGGTGGCGCGCAGACTGGGGTCTGACTCAAAACGCCGCTGCATCGGCCGCTGCTGCAGCAGATGGTCGAGCGCCAGCAGACTCATGCCCTGGTGATGCGCCATGAACGAGCGCACGACCACCGCGCTCTGCCCGCGCGGCAGGCGCGCCGGCGTGAAGTCCACCGCCTCGTACAGCCCATAGCGTCCTTCCACGCCAGCGGCGGCCAGGCGCTGCAGGTTGGCGCAAGCGGCGGCGGGCGCCACCATCAACGCCAGCGCACAGGCATAGGGCGCCACCACCCGTTCTTCGCTCAACCCGCGCTTGAGCCCCAGCCCGGGCACGCCAAAGGCGCGGTACTGGTAATTGAAATGTGTGTCCTGGGTGTTGTAGCCGGACTCGGAAACACCCCAGGGCAAGCCCAGTTGCTCGCCGTATTCGATCTGACGCGCCACTGCCGCGCGGCAGGTCTGGTCGAGCAGCGTGCCGGCGTAATTCGGCATCACCAGCATGGGCATGAGGTACTCGAACATCGAGCCGGACCACGACAGCAGCACCGGCTCGCCGCCGCTGGTGGTGAGCAAACGGCCGAGCGCGAACCAGCTGTCCTGCGGCAACTGTTCCTGCGCGATGGCAACGAAGTTGGTGAGCCGCGCCTCCGAAGCCAGCAGGTCGTAGAAGCCGGTGTCGAGCCGGCGCTCGTCGACGCTGTAGCCGATGCGCAGCAGGTCGCGTTCGGCGTCGTAGAGAAAGCCGTAGTCCATCTGCGCCAGCGCCCCGGCCTGCTGCGCCAGCCGCTCGATGGTCTGGATCAGCGCGGCGGCATGCCCCCGCATGGCGTTGGCTGGGCCTGACACATTGCCGGCGCCATTGCCCCCGACAGCGTCGATATTGTCCCCCGGCGCGAACGGCGCGCCGGGGCTCGCCAACTGGCGCAGCGTGGGACATGCCTGCAGCTCGGAGTGGTCCGACGACGGGGCCCACGCCGCGAACGGCTGCAGCGTGGCGTGGACATCGCGGCATTGCTCGCGCAGCGCCTGCAGCCAGAAGGCCGTCTCGCCGGCCCCTTGGGCGTCGGGCGAGGTCGGTCGCGCTATCGGACGTGATGGCGCAGGCGATGCGGGGTCGAGCGCGACGACCTCGATCTCGCCGAGCAGGCGCTGGAGGCAGACAGCGGCAGCGGCCAGGGTTTGCGGCGGCTCGGCGCGCGCCTTGTCCAGTGCACTGCGAAACGCATCGAGCGCGGCGGCATCGCCATGGCTGGAGCATGCGGCCTCGCGCAGCATGGCCAGGGTATCGTCCAGGCCGTGCAGCAGTCCTGGGTCGAACAGCGGCGTCTCGATCAGCGCCAGCAGCCCCGGCCGCAAGGTGAGCAGGTGACCGGCCAGATTGCCGCTGTCCACGGTGGAGACGTAGCGCGGTGCCAGCGGCTGCAGGTTGAGCGTGTCGTACCAGTTGTAGAAATGACCGCGGTAGCGCGGCAGGCCCTGCATGGTTTGCAGGGCTTGATCGGTGCGCTGCAGCAGCCTTCCGATGCCGAGGTAGCCGAAGTCATGGGCCGCCAGATTCGCCAGCAACGCCAGCCCCATGTTGGTGGGCGAGGTGCGGTGCGCGATGACGGGCGCGGGCTGCTCCTGGAAATTGTCGGGCGGCAGCCAGTGATCCTGCGCGACGACATGGACCTCGAAAAAGGCCCATGTCTTGCGCGCCAACCGGCGCAGAAAGCGCAGTGCTTGCGGTGTCGGCACGAACGCCGCCGCGGTCAAGGGCTGGCTGATGCGCCAGGCCATGGCCGGCGACGCCAGCCACAGCAACAGCAAGGGCGCGGCATCGAGCAGCGTGCCCGGCCGCTGCAACGCCAGCGCCAGTGTGATCAGCAACGCCAGGGCCGGACCCACCGCCATCGACTTGAACAGTCCGGCCAAGGTCTCGCCGCTGTCGCGCTCGACCTCCTGGGACGGGTTCCACTGCAGCAGCCTGCGCCGCGTCACCGCCATGCGCCCCAGTGTGCGCAGCACCGCGTCCAAGTTGTCGAGCGCCTCGTGCGGCAGCCACGCCAGCTTCAGCAGTACTTGCGCGGCCTGCGCCCCACTGCTGCGCAGCGCGGCGCGCAAATGCTGGCCGAGCAGCACGTCGCTGGGCTTCTGGAACAGGTCAAGCTGCACGGCCAGCAGCGGCGGCACGAACACCACGGCCAGCACCGCCATGGTCCATGCCGCCACTTGCGCCATGGCGAACCAGCCGAGCAGCAGCAAGGCCAGCAGCGCGGCGGGCACCAGGCTGCGACGCAGGTTGTCCAAGATTTTCCAGCGTGACAGCGCCGACAGCGGATTGCGCGCGCGCCTGCGGCCAGGCGTGCGCACCCACGGCAACAGCCACGGCAGCAGTTGCCAGTCGCCGCGAATCCAGCGGTGGCGCCGGCTGACATCGGCGCTGTAGCGTGACGGATAGTCCTCGTACAACTGCACGTCGCTGATCAGGCCCGAGCGTGCGAAGCAGCCCTCCACCAGATCGTGGCTGAGGATGCTGTTCTCGGCGAAGCGGTGATCGATGGCCTGCTCGAAGGCATCGACGTCGTAAATGCCCTTGCCGATGAACGAGCCTTCGCCAAACAGATCCTGGTACAGGTCCGACACGGCGCGCGTGTAGGGGTCGATGCCGGCGTCGCTGCCGAACAGTTGCGCATAAACCGAACGCCCCGCGCTGGGCAGGCTGATGCCCACGCGGGGCTGGAGAATGGCATATCCCGCGATGACGCACTGCGTGGCGGCGTCGAGCACCGGGCGATTGAGCGGATGCGCCATGGCGCCGATGAACTGGCGCGCGGCATCGCGCGGCAACTGTGTGTCGGTATCGAGCGTGATGACGTACTTGACCTCGGATAGCACCTCGGTGCGGCCGACGATCAACGCAAAGCGCGACCCGGCGGCACCGCGCAACAAGGCGTTGAGCTCGGACAGCTTGCCGCGCTTGCGCTCGTAACCCATCCAGGTCTTGTCGGCCGCATTCCAGCGGCGTGGACGGTGCAGTAGGAAAAAGCGATCGGCCTGGTCATCGGGGTGGCTGGCATTGAGGGCGTCGATACGTTGCCCGGCCTGCAGCAGCAGCGCCGCATCCGACTCCATCACTTCGCTGGGCGCATCGGCGAAGTCGGTGAGCAGGGCAAAGTGCAGGTGGGCATCGCGGTTGGCGAGGAACCGCACTTCCAGCGCATCCGCCAAGGCGTCCACGTCCTGCGAACGGGTCAGCATGGCCGGAATCACCACCAGTGTGCGAACCTGGGGCGGCAGGCCCTTGGAAAAATCCAGCCGCGGCAGCATGTGCGGCAGCACCACGATGGACACCAGCCAGTTCACCAGACTGATGGCCAACTGGCTGCTGATCACGATCACCGGCGCGGCCATCAGCGCCCACACCCAGTCTTGCCAGCCCTGCCAGCCTTGGCGTGGAACAGCCTGCAGCAGCGGCTGAGCCAGCAGGGCCAGCAGCACCACGATCGAGCCCAGGTACAGGGTCAGTGGAGCACGGTGCGCCAGCCGCTTGAGGGCCGTGACTGCCGTGTCGCGCGCGGCGACGCGCTGCTCCAGGGCCGCCAGACCCTGATCGACGAGGTAGTAGCCCACATGGCTTCGCACCACCTGCTGCTCGGCGTCATGGGGAGACTCGCGTGCTGGGTCATGGACGAGATCATTGGTCGTGCCGGCAACGCGCACGCTGCCGCTGGCCAGGTCGATGGCCGTGCGTGCCACGTCCCATTCACTGCGGGCGCTACGCCGCGCCAGATGCTCCACCACATGGCGGTAGTGGTCGCGCGTGACGAAATCCATCGCCGCGTAGACCCCGGCCGGATCCTGCCGCAGCGCCTGCTCAACGTGACTCATGGACTCGACGAACGTGCGCCAGTCCATGCTGGTGAGCATGCGCAGACTGCCGATGCTGTTGCCGATCGTCACCTGGTCGGCGGCCTGCTGCTGTGCCTCCAGCTGCACCAGCCGCTCGATGCCGAGGCCGGATTCCGACAGGGTCTGCTCGATCCAGGTCAGCGCCAGCGCCAGCGCCGGGCCTTGGCCTTGCAGCAGCCGCGTCATCTCGGCCACGAATGAGCTGGTCATCGGCGGATTCGAGCGCGCCATGTCGGCCACCACGAGTACCACGCTCTTGGGATCGCGCTCGGCAATCACGGCCATGCGGTCGGCCCACAGTCCCGCGAGGTTGCGATCGTTCCATTCCTCCATGACACGCATGGCGACACGGCGCAGGTTCTCGATCAAGCCCAGCCGCAACATGATCGGAATCGCCCACAGCTCGCCAAGTTTGAGCGGCGTGACCGTCTGGTACGCCGCCACGAAACGCCTCAGACTCTCGCCGTCCACACGGGCATCGCCGTGGGTGATGGTTTCCAGCGCGATGTCATAGACCCGCGGCAACTTGGCCGACGGGCCGTCGAGCAGGCGCGGCAATTCACGGCTGTAGCCCTTGGGCAAGTCGCGCTGCGACGTGCGGATCTGCTCTTCGATCAGGTAATCGTTGTCGAGCAGCCATTCAGCCGCCGGCGTGATGCGCTGGCCCGCACTGACCGCCTGCGTCAGTCTCTCGCTGGCCTGCGCCAGCACGGCCTCGTTATCCGCCAGGCGCGCCAGCAGGGGATTGGCGAGCGCTCGCTCCGACGCACGGTGCCTGCTGGCCAGCACCACGCCGTATTGCTCCATCTGGTCGGCGCTCAGCAATTCCGAGCGCAGCGCGGGCTCGGCCGCCGGGGCGGGGCGCAGAGCATCGCGGCGAAACCACCGTCTCCGCTCCTCATCCCAGCGACGACGGGCGGCGCCAGTGCGCTTCAAAGTTGGTTCTCCTGCTCGGTCGTGACGGGCGACTCAGGGGTTGGGAGCGTCCATGCGCAACGCACGGACCCGGACCTGGCGTTGGGGCTCAATGGGTGTCAGCCACTTTTTCGATGATCTGCAAAATCGGTTTGATCAAATCGATGGGCATGGGGAAGATGACGGTGGAATTTTTTTCCGTGCCGATCTCCGACAGTGTCTGCAGATAGCGCAACTGCATGCCTCCGGGCGCGGAGGCCAGGATGGTGGCCGCGTTGACCAGGGTTTGCGCCGCCTGGAATTCGGCATCGGCATGAATCACCTTGGCACGGCGGTCACGTTCGGCCTCGGCCTGCTTGGCAATGGCACGCACCATGTCTTCCGTGAGTTCGATGTTGCGGATTTCAACGACACTGACCTTGATTCCCCAGGCCTCGGTCTGGGCTTCCAGGATGGCCTGGATGTCAGCGTTGATCTTGCTGCGCTCGGACAGCATTTCATCCAGATCGTGTTTGCCCAAAACTGCACGCAAGGTGGTCTGCGCGAGCTTGCTGGTCGCGGAGAAAAAATCTGCCACCTGGATGAAGGCCTTTTCCG
This sequence comes from Pseudomonadota bacterium, assembly GCA_021846025.1. Taxonomy (GTDB): domain Bacteria; phylum Pseudomonadota; class Gammaproteobacteria; order Burkholderiales; family Burkholderiaceae_C; genus Thiomonas_A. Next base: position 28,277 of record JAJZDV010000004.1, on the reverse strand, counting down.
GATCGACGATCCGGAAATACAGCACCGCATCGACCTTGACGGAGACGTTGTCACGCGAGATCACATCCTGCGACGGCACCTCGTGCACCACGGTGCGCAAATCCATGCGGGCCATGCGCTGGAGCAAGGGAATCACGATGATGAGCCCGGGCCCCTTGACCTTCAGGAAACGGCCCAACTGGAAAACGACTGCCCGCTGGTACTCGTAGATGATCTTGAGGGATGAGGCCAAAAACAGGCCAATCACGACAAGGGCGAGAAAAATCGGGGAAAAAATATGCAGGTCGGGCATGGGTTCGATGAGGCTCGGCTAGGCGCGCAACTCGCGGGCGCGATGCACCACGGCCCTGCACGAACGCCGGCAATGACGCGGCCGGACGTGCCGCGCACGCACCCGAGTTGTGTTGGGCTCCCAACATAGACCGAACCCCGGCGCAACTCCGTGCGTTTGCGCACATAAGGAGCACTGGAGACGAGATGCGTTGCGCTCCCGGGCTTGATCCGCTTGTGCTGGGCGTTATGAGGCGCTGCGCGCAGGCAGGGTCACGGATCACGCGTTGCGAGCGTCACCGGCCAGTTCAGCAACCTCTCCAGGTCTTCGCAAAACGCGTCGTGCTGGCTGATCCGCTCGCGCATCGCGCTGGGCTTGCTGCGGTTCGGCCCCGGATCAAGCGCGATGAACGACTGCGGGATCAGGATTTGGGATGCGTCGGTCGTACCTGGATAAGCCCTAGCCTCGGAGCGCGACGCCGCATCAAAACGCCGCAATCCCGGTGATGGCTCTTCCCAGGATGAGCGCGTGCACGTCGTGGGTCCCTTCGTACGTGTTCACCACTTCCAGGTTGACCAGATGGCGGGCCACGCCGAACTCGTCGGAGATGCCGTTGCCGCCCAGCATGTCGCGCGCGGTGCGGGCGATGTCGAGCGCCTTGCCGCAACTGTTGCGCTTCAGGATGGAGGTGAGTTCCACCGCGGCGCTGCCGTCGTCCTTCATCCGCCCCAGCCGCAGGCAGCCCTGCAGGCCGAGACAGATTTCGCTCAGCATGTCGGCCAGCTTTTTCTGGATGAGCTGGTTGGCCGCCAGCGGACGACCGAACTGCTGGCGGTCGAGCACGTACTGACGTGCGCGGCGGTAGCAGTCTTCGGCGGCACCCAGCGCCCCCCAGGCGATGCCGAAGCGTGCGCTGTTGAGGGCGGTGAACGGGCCTTTGAGGCCGCGCACCTGGGGGAAGGCGTTCTCCTCGGGGCAGAACACCGCGTCCATCACGATCTCGCCGGTGATCGAGGTGCGCAGCCCCACCTTGCCGTGAATGGCCGGGGCCGAGAGGCCCTTGGCGCCCTTGTCGAGGATGAAGCCGCGAATTTCGCCGGCGTCGTCTTTCGCCCAGACCACGAACACGTCGGCGATCGGGCTGTTGCTGATCCACATCTTGCTGCCGCTCAGCGCATAGCCGCCGGGCACCTTGCGCGCCCGCGTGGTCATGCCGCCGGGATCGGAGCCGTGGTTGGGCTCGGTCAGGCCGAAACAGCCGATCCATGCACCGGTGGCGAGTCCGGGCAGGTACTTCTGTTTCTGCGCTTCGGTGCCGAAGGTGTGGATGGGCAGCATCACCAGCGAGCTTTGCACGCTCATCATGGAGCGGTAGCCGGAATCCACCCGCTCGACTTCGCGGGCAATCAGTCCGTAGGCGACCTGGTTCAGGCCAGCGCCGCCATACGCCTCGGGAATGGTGGGGCCGAGCAGGCCGAGCGCGCCCATCTCGCGGAAGATGGCCGGATCGGTGGTCTCGTGGCGGAACGCGTCTTGCACCCGCGGCGCGAGCTGGCCCTGGCAGTAGGCTTGTGCCGCGTCGCGCACGGCGCGCTCGTCGGTGCTGAGCTGGGCGTCGAGTTGCAGCGGGTCGTCCCAGTGGAAAACAGGTTTGGAGGAGGGCATGCGGGAAGCTCCGGAGTTGAACTGGCCTGACCATCGCCACCGCGTTGGCCGCGGCATGCACGCATGCACGCGGTCAAGGTCATCGCCGGGCCTCGTTGCGGCCGGCAGCGGGCAGGCATGGGCTGCAGCAACTTGACGGTCTGCGACGAGTCTACGGGATGTCTACGGGATGAAGACTGAACAATGCCCGGCCGAGCCGGGTATCCATGCACGCCCACGCGGGAGAGCCGGTCATGCTTGCACAATTCCTTGCCGATCTGGTGGTTTTGGTCCACGCACTGTTCGTGCTCTGGGTCGTGCTGGGCGGGTTGCTGGTGCTGCGCCGGCCGCGGCTGGCCTGGCTGCACCTGCCGGCGCTGGCCTGGGGCGTGCTGGTGGAATGGGCCGGGCTGATGTGCCCGCTGACCCTTCTCCAGAATGCCTTGCTGCATCGGGCGCATCAGGCCGGCTACTCGGGCGGATTCATCACCCATGTGTTGCTGGCGGCGCTCTATCCCGACGGGCTGACGCGGCCGATCCAGTGGGCGCTGGGAACCGGCCTGTTCGTGCTCAACGGGCTCGTCTACGCCATGCTCGCACGCCGCCTCGGGCGCGCGGCCCCGGTCGGGCCGGACCAGGGTTGAGATTTGCGACAATGCGGGTTTGCGCACGAGTTGTACGCAAACCCTTTCAACGCCTGTTCTTGAACGGATAGCCCCATGAATCTGATTTCCATCGCGCATGCCCAAAGCGCCGCGCCGCAAGCTGGTGCCGAATCCACGCTGGTGAGCCTGCTGCCCATCGTGGTGATGTTCGTCATCCTCTACTTCATCATGATCCGTCCGCAGATGAAGCGCCAGAAAGAAACCCGGGCCATGATCAGCGCGCTGACCAAGGGCGACGAAGTCGTGACCACCGGCGGCCTGGTCGGCCGCGTCACCAAGGTGGGCGACAACTACATCCAGCTCGAAGTGGCCGACAAGCTCGAAGTGCAGCTGCAACGCTCCGCCGTGAGCATGGTGCTGCCCAAGGGCACGATCAAGGCCGGCTGAAGCCGCGGCCACGCACATTTGCACCGCCTGCGCCCCCGCGCTGCAAGCCCACGCAGGGTCGCCACGCCTGAGCCCTGCCGTCCGAGCCCACCATGAACCGTTATCCGCTGTGGAAGTATTTCATCATGGCCGCCGTGCTGGTGGTGGGGTTCGTCTATGCCCTGCCCAATTTCTACGGTGAAGCGCCGGCCGTGCAAATCACCTCGGCGCACGCCGGGCGCGACCTGCCGAACGCCGCCCTGCTGAAGCAGGGCGAGCTGGCCCTGAAGGCCGCCAGCATCGCGCCGCTGCGCAGCTTCATCAGCGGCTCGACGCTGAATTACAGCTTCGCCAAAACCGAAGTGCAACTGCGGGCACGCGACATCCTGGCGCATGCGCTCAACCCGAACCGCGACAACCCGAGCTACATCGTCGCCGTCAACCTGCTCAGTCTGTCGCCGGCCTGGCTCAGCGCGCTGCATGCCAACCCCATGTATCTGGGCTTGGACTTGCGCGGCGGGGTGCATTTTCTGCTCCAGGTGGACATGCAGGCCGCCATCCAGAAAAAGCTGGATTCCATTGCCGGCGAGCTCAAAACCGCACTGCGCCACAAGGATGTGCGCTACAGCGAACTCAAGCGCGTGGGCGACACCGTGCAGCTCGATTTCCGCGACCCGGAGATGTTCACCGCCGCCCAGCCGGTGCTCAAGGACATCGTCGGTGACGCGCTCGTCACCAGCATCCCGGCGGCAACGGGCGGCAGCATCGGCATCAAGCTCAGTCCGCAGACGGTCCAGCAGACCGAGGATTACGCGATCAAGCAGAACATCCAGACGCTGCACAACCGCATCAACGAACTGGGCGTGGCCGAACCGGTGATTCAGCAGCAGGGCACCGACCGCGTGGTGGTGGAGCTTCCCGGCATTCAGGACACGGCCCGCGCGAAGGACATCCTCGGGCGCACCGCTTCGCTGGAGGTGCGCATGGTCGACGACAGCCCCGTGGCACAGGCCGCGTTGACGAGCAACGGCCCCCCGCCGCCGGGCGATCAGAAGCTCTATGACCGTTCCGGCAATGCGCTGATGGTGAACAAGGACGTGTTGCTGACGGGGGAAAACCTGACCGACGCGCAAACCGGTTTCGACCCGCAGAACAACGAACCGGCGGTGTTCCTCACGCTGGACTCACGCGGCTCGCGCATCTTCCGCGATGTCACCCGCGCCAACGTCGGCAAGCGCATCGCCATGGTGCTGATCGACCGCCACAGCGCCCAGGTCGTCACCGCGCCGGTGGTGCGCGGCGAGATTGCCGGCGGCCGGGTGCAGATCTCGGGCAGCATGACCGTGCCCGAAGCCAACGACATCGCCCTGCTGCTGCGCGCGGGCGCCCTGGCGGCACCGATGCAGATCATCGAGGAGCGCACCATCGGCCCGAGCCTCGGCCAACAGAACATCCTGCAAGGCTTTCACTCGGTCACCTGGGGTTTCGTCGCCATCGTCGTCTTCATGTGCGTCTACTACATGCTGTTCGGCGTGATCTCGTCCATCGGCCTGGCGGTCAACCTCATGCTGCTGATCGCGCTGCTGTCCATGCTGCAGGCCACACTCACGCTGCCCGGCATTGCCGCCATGGCCCTGGCGCTGGGCATGGCCATCGACTCCAACGTGCTGATCAACGAGCGCATTCGCGAAGAGCTGCGCAATGGAGCCAGCCCGCAGGCCGCCATCGCCACTGGCTACGAGCGAGCCTGGGCGACGATTCTCGACTCCAACGTCACCACCCTGATCGCCGGCCTCGCCCTGCTCATTTTCGGCTCGGGCGCGGTGCGCGGCTTCGCCGTGGTGCATGTGCTGGGCATTCTGACCTCCATGTTCTCGGCGGTGTTCTTCTCGCGCGGCCTGGTGAACTTCTGGTACGGACGCAAACGCCGCCTGCAGTCGCTGTCCATCGGCCAGATCTGGAAACCGGAGGCCTCCACCACGGCTGTCGCCGCCAGCGCTCGCCCGGCCAAGCCCGCGGCCGGATCCGGCGGCAAGCAAGCGGCCAAGCGCTGAGCGCCCGAACGCCACCCCCAATCGGAGACCCAGATGGAATTTTTCCGCATCCGGCGCGACATCCCCTTCATGCGCTATGCGCCGGTGTTCAACATCGTCTCGGCGCTGATGTTCGCCGCAGCCGTGTTCTTCCTGGTCTCGCGCGGCCTGCACCTGTCCATCGAGTTCACCGGCGGCACGGTGATGGAAGTGGGTTACCCGCAGGCCGCCAATCTCGACTCGATTCGCGGCACGGTCTCCAAGATGGGCTATGGCGACGTGCAGGTCCAGACCTTCGGCAGCGCGCAGGACGTGGTCATCCGCCTACCCCTGCGCGAAGGCGAGTCCAGCGCGCAGCAAAGCGACAAGGTGCTGGCTGCGCTGAAGACCGCCGACCCGCAGGTGCAAATGCGGCGCACCGAATTCGTCGGCCCGCAGGTGGGATCCGAACTCGCCACCGACGGCTTGAAGGCACTGGCCTTCGTCATCGTCGGCATCATGCTGTACCTGGCGTTCCGCTTCGAGTGGAAATTCTCCATCGCCGCGATCGTCGCCAATCTGCACGACGTCATCATCGTGCTCGGCTTTTTCGCGTTGTTCCAGTGGGAATTTTCGCTGCCGGTGCTGGCGGCGGTGCTGGCCGTGCTCGGCTATTCGGTCAACGAGTCGGTGGTGATCTTCGACCGGGTGCGCGAGAATTTCCGCAAGTACCGCAAATACACCACGGTGCAGGTGATCGACAGCGCCATCACCAACACCACCAGCCGCACCATCATCACCCACGGTTCGACGCTGGCGATGGCGTTCTCCATGTTCTTCTTCGGCGGCCCGGCGCTGCACTTCTTCGCCCTGGCGCTGATCATCGGCATTTCGATGAGCATCTACAGTTCGGTGTTCGTCGCTGCCGCCATCGCCATGTGGCTGGGCGTCAAGCGCGACGACATGCTCAAGTCCGGCCCCGGCCGTCCCAAAAACCCGAACGATCCGAATGCTGGCGCCGCGGTCTAGACCAACCCGGAACCATGACCTGCATGAAAAAGCCGCCTTCAGGCGGCTTTTTCATCGCGGGGAACCAAGTTGCAGCCGGGTTTCAGTTGAATGTGAAGGTCAGAGCCGTGCCGTTGATGGCGTTGTAGGCCGAGGTGTAGTCGCCGGCAACAGGCGAAGCCGTGAGGTTCCAGGTCAGCAGGTTGTTGGCATTCGGGTCGTCGGTTGAAGCCGGCGGGACCACCAGGTAATCCTGCACACCCTTGAGCGCCAGGTCGTAGGCATCACCGGATGCCGGCATGGCATTGATGTTCAGGCCACCCAGTTGAAACTCGCTGGCCACCTTGGCCGAGGCCGCGGCGTAGTTGGCTATCGTCAGACCGCTGTTGGGGGTGATCATGGCCGTGGCCACGGTGGTCAGCGGGGTCACCACGGCATTCACCGTGCCGCCGCCGCCAATTTGCACCAAGGCCTGGAGGCTGGCGTTGGTGCTGGCAAGGCTCGTCAGGGATGCCGCGGCCCCGGTCGCCACATTGGTGTAGCTGCCACCTGCGACCTGGATCAGGACCGGACCGTAATAGCTCGTCAGGTTGACCGAAAACGTGCCGTTGGCCGCGATGGGAATGTTGCATGTATTGAACGAGGTCAGGTTGGTCCCCGTGTTTGCAGGAGGGGAAACCCCGGTGTTGACCGGATTGCCTTGGCCGTTGGTCACCGCATACAAGCAGACAACACCCGCACCGTTGCTGCTGACAGGCTGCCCTGCGCCCATCAACACCGTGCCGTTGAGGGTGGACCCCTGATACTGGGTATTGGCGCCTCCGCCGCATGCAGCGAGCAGCAGGGTCAAGGGGAGCACGGCACCCAGGGCGGCGCGGCTGTGATTCCAGGACATGGATGTTTCTCCAGGGGATTGCGTAGGGTGTGTGCGTGCGCGTGCGCAACGGCGTGCCGGCCGTCGCGGACGCGACGAGGGGCTCAATGCACGACCCGATCGTCGGCTTCGACGAACAGCTCGTCGAGGATGAGGGCGTCGGGTTCTTCGTCGAGGCGCCAGAACACCATCAGGACGATGGTCTTGAGTTGCTCCAGCGGCAGTTGTTTGATGCCGGTGGCCAAAGCCCGTTCCACCACGATTTCGCGCAGATGGGCCTGCAGCGTCCCGGCGGATTCGAGAAAATTCAGGTAGCCCACGGCGTCCACACCCAGGCAGTCGAGTTCCCGCTGGGCATACAGCCGGATGGATCGGTCGCTGGGCGCGCCCAGGGTGCGACTGCCGGCGACGGCCTGCTCCAGCCCTCGCAGCCAGTCGAGGGCATCGTTGATTTCTTCGTTCTCGAAACCGGCGGCGCTCAACTTGCGCGACAACTGCCCGAGTTCCGGGCAAGCCTCAGGGTGCCAGTAGGTTTCGTAGACGTACATCAGGATGTCGAACATGCGGCCATTTTATGCACAAGGCCGCGAGGGTCGTGGCGCAAGGACGTGCCGGGCCCACGCCGCTGAAAAGTCCGGCTCCGGCGGGCAAAGGCCACCACGAAACCGGGCTGGCCCGAATGCCCGGGCGGTGGTTTCAGGCGCGCTCGATGCGCTGGTAACGTGCCCCGGGCAGGCGGGCAACGCGGCCTTGCAGTTCGAGTTCGATCAGATGCTCCCCCAGCCACTGGGCACTGCGGCCGGTGCGTGCGGCGAGTTCGTCGAAACTCAGGATGGCGTAGCCGAGCGCATCGAGGAGTTCGCGTGCGGCGGGGGCTGCCGCGTCGAGATCCGCATGCGCCGCCGGCGCTGCGTCCGCTCCGGTCGGTTCCGGCCGGCCCTGCGGCACGGTCCCTTGCAGCTCGCTCAAGACATCGTCGACGCACTCCACCAGCTTGGCGCCGTCGCGCAGCAGGCGATGGCAGCCGCGCGACATGGGATTGTGGATGGAGCCGGGAATGGCGAACACCTCGCGGCCCTGCTCGGCGGCCAGGCGGGCTGTGATGAGCGAGCCGGACTGCACCGCAGCCTCGCTGACCAGCACACCACGGGACAGCCCGCTGATGATGCGGTTGCGGCGCGGAAAATTGCCGCGGGCCGGAGCGGTTCCTAGCGGGAATTCGGAGAGCAGGAGGCCATGCTCAGCGATGCGATGCGCCAGTTCGCGATGCGCTGCGGGATAGACGCGGTCGCAGCCGGTGCCGAGCACGGCTATGGTGGAGCCGGCGCCGTCGGGGTTGTCCTGCGCGGCCAGCAGGGCTCCCAGGTGCGCCTGGGCATCGACCCCGCGTGCCATGCCCGAGACGATGGTCATGCCTGCGGCGCTGAGGTCGCGGGCAAAGTCATGCGCGTCGCGTCCGCCTTGCGCGGAAGGATGGCGGCTGCCGACGATGGCGAGGGTTTGCGGGCGGTGGAGCAGGTCCAGCCGGCCCCGGGCATAGAGCAGAGGCGGGGGATCGGCGGTCTGCAGCAGCAACGGCGGGTAAGCGGCGTCCGCCAGGGTCAGCAGATGGTGCCGGGGCTCGTTCAACCACTCACGGGTACGGGCGATACGTTCCAGCAGAGGCGCCTCGGGCGGGCTGCGCAGGGCACGGGCGACGGCTGCGGGCACCACACGCTCGAGCAACGCTGCGCTTTGCGCGAACACCTGCTCGGGCAAGCCGAAGGCGGCCAGCAGACGGCGCGCGGTTTCGGTGCCGACGCCCGGCGTCTCCAGCAGCCGCAGCCAGGACGCGAGTTCAGCCTCGCCCATCATGGTGAGGCTGGCTGGGTGCGGGTCAGGGCTGCTGGACGTGATCGGCCACCAAGACCGGCTGGTCGGACTCCAGCACCAGGCCGTAGGCGACATGGTGGAAGGTGCGAAACACCATCAGCAGGCCGATGCGACGCGCCGGAATTTCGATCACCGGCCTGTCTTCCAGCGTGGTGTCGGTCACTTCGCGTGGGCCTTGCAGGATGGTGAGCACGTCGCCACGCTCCAGGCCCTCCTCGGCGCCGCGGTTGAGGGCGACCACGCTGTTCTTGCCGGCCATCTGCAGGTCACCGTAGATGGAGACGATTTGCCCGTCCACGGGCCTGTCTGGCGCGTGCGGCGTGAAGTTGAGGAATTGGCGTGGCGGCTGGGCGATGAGCCGGTCGCCGACACCCATTTCGCGCACGGTGGACAGGACCTTGACCGTGGCCACCTGGTCCTTGCCCTGGGGCGGACGGATCAATTCCACCGCTCCAAGATATTCGGACTCGTAGGCAATGATCTTTTTCGTCGTGGGGTCGAACAATGGCCGCCCCGGCCGATAGACGTCGAAGCGGGTGGTGGCCCCCAACGGACCACGCACATAGGCACGGTCACCCGGCGCGAGCATCGCATGCTCGGGCGTGAGCGCCACGATGCGCGGCGACTGGGCGAGTTCATCGGGCTCGACGATGAGCGGGCGCGTGAGGAACGGGTCGATCAACGCCGGGTCGAGCGTGGGGATGCCGGACGGCGGCAGCGCCTCGCCGATGGCATGCGGCTCCAGCGTCACGGTGGGGATGCCGGCCTCGCCTTGGATGCTCTGGCCGTTCTCCAGAGCCAGGGTTGCGCGCCCGTTGGCAATGGTGAGCACGAGCACCTGGCCGGGGAAAATCCAGTGCGGGTTGCGGATCTGCGCCAGGTTCATGCCCCACAGCGTGGGCCAGTTCCAGGGTTTTTTCAGATAGCGGCCGGAAATGGCCCACAGCGTGTCACCGCGTTTGATGGTGTAGCGCTGCGGCGCATTGGGCGCCAGTTCGGACACGGGAATGCCTTGTTGCGCCGCGGCCCGGGCTTGCGCCAGTTGCGACGGCGCCACGGGCTCGTTCGGCAAGCTCCCGATGCCGGGTGCGGTCGCCGAGGGCGTGACGACCCCCGTCTGGGCGAGTGCAGCGGCGGACCACAGCAAGAGTCCTGCTGCGGCAACATGGTTGATGAGCTTGCATTGCATGAATCCGCCCCCAGGAAGAAAATATCGATATCCGCAACAGCGGCCAGCAAAACGACGTGCAGTTCCAACCATGGCGTCAAGCTGCCACCCGCAGTTTCGCAGTTCGGGGGCCGAGGCGAATCGGCTGAAACTGCACTGTCTTGGCGCGGCGCCAAACCTCAAAGACTTGTTACATTGTCTCCACAAGGCCCTGTTGCTGCAATGAAAAGCGCTGTTTGCGGCGCATTGCAGTTGCATGAATGCCGCGCCAGGTGTTTTCTCGACCCGACCGTGGCTGCCTTCGGCCCCGAGTTCATCATGTCCCGACTCTCCATTCTCCAGTATCCCGACCCTCGCTTGTACAAGGTGGCCAAACCTGTCGCCGTGGTGGACGACCGCGTGCGCGCACTGCTGGCCGATCTGTTCGAAACGATGTATGCGGCCAAGGGCGTGGGCCTGGCCGCAACGCAGGCCGACATCCACGAGCGCATCATCGTTTCGGATACCTCCGAGGAGCGCGACCAGCCGCTGGTGCTGATCAACCCGGAAATCGTCACGCGCAGCGCCGACCTGAAGGAGTGGGAAGAAGGTTGTCTATCGGTGCCGGGCATCTACGACAAGGTGACCCGCCCCGACCGCATCCGCGTGCGCGCGCTCGATGCCCACGGCGAACGATTCGAGTTGGAGGCCGATGGGCTGCTCTCGGTCTGCATCCAGCACGAAATGGACCACCTCGACGGCAAGGTGTTCGTCGACTACCTCTCGCCGCTCAAGCGCCGCCGCATCAAGTCACGCATGCTCAAGCGCCAGCGCGAAGCGGCTTGAAGTCCGCATCCACCGCATCGGGGCTCGACGCGAACGCAACCCCCACCTGCGCCACCAAGCTGCGCGTGGCTTTTGCCGGCACGCCGGAATTCGCAGCAACCGCACTGCGCGATCTGATTGCGGCGGGCTTTGCGTTGCCGCTGGTGCTGACCCAGCCGGATCGCCCGGCCGGGCGCGGCCTGCAACTGCAATCCAGCGCCGTCAAGCAAGTGGCCTTGGCGCATGGCCTGCCGCTGGCGCAGCCGCGAGGCTTGCGGCTCGACGGTCGCTGGCCGGCCGATGCCGCAGCGGCGCTCGAGGCGCTGCGGCAAGCCGGGCCTCACGTGCTGGTGGTTGCCGCCTACGGATTGATCCTGCCGCAATGGCTGCTGGACCTGCCGTCCCTGGGCTGCATCAACATCCACGCATCGCTGCTGCCGCGCTGGCGGGGGGCCGCGCCCATTCACCGCGCCATCGAAGCCGGTGACCGTGAGACCGGCATCAGCATCATGCGCATGGACGCGGGGCTGGATACCGGTCCGGTCTACCGCATGCAAGACATGCCGATCGCCCCCGACGACACCACCGCCAGCTTGCACGACAAGCTGGCGGCATTGGGCGGGCGCCTGCTGCTGCAAACCCTGGCGGACCTGCAAGCCGGAGTGGCCGAACCCACGGCCCAGCCCGTCGAGGACGCGACCTACGCCGCCAAGATCGGCAAGCGTGAAGCTTGGCTGGACTGGTCACTGCCGGCCGACGTGCTGGAGCGGCGCATCCGCGCCTTCCAGCCCGCCCCGGGAACCCAAACGCGTTGCGGTGCGACGACCTTGAAAATCCTGGCCGCCAAGGTGTTGCCCACGACGGCTGCAGGGCATCGGCCCGGCACCGTGCTCGCCGTGCCGTCCCAGGGGGGAGTCGACGTGGCCTGCGGCACCGGCTGTCTGCGCCTGACCCGGTTGCAAAAGCCCGGTGGCAAGCCGCAGGATGCAAGCCTGGTCCTGCAGAGCGTCATGGTGCAAGTTGGCCAGGTGTTCGCTTCCGGCCCACCGCCGGAGGCCGACGCTCGAGCGACGTCGACCCCGCCACACCCGACAGCCTGAACCCCGGCGGGCTTGAACTTTCCGCCTGCGGCACAATCTACGTCATTGTTTCCAAACGTAAACGGGGTGAATGCGATGTTCAATCTGCTCAAGACCGCCGTGCTGATGGCCGCCATCACGGCGCTGTTCATGGTGATCGGTTCGTCCATCGGCGGGCAACAAGGCATGATGCTGGCCCTGCTGTTCGCCCTGGGTATGAACGTTTTCAGCTACTGGTTTTCCGACAAGATGGTGCTGCGCATGTACAACGCGCAGGAAGTCGACGAGCACAGTGCGCCGCAGTTCTACCGCATGGTGCAGGATCTGGCGCAGCGGGCACAACTGCCCATGCCGCGCGTCTATGTCATCAACGAAGACGCACCCAACGCTTTCGCCACCGGGCGCAACCCGGAACACGCCGCGGTGGCCGCCACAACCGGCATCATGCGCGTGCTCAGCGAGCGCGAACTGCGCGGTGTGATGGCGCACGAACTCACGCATGTGAAGCATCGCGACATTCTCATTTCGACCATCAGCGCGACCATGGCTGGCGCCATTTCCGCGCTCGCCAATTTCGCCCTGTTCTTCGGTGGGCGTGATGCAAACGGCCGGCCGGCGAACCCGATCGCGGGCATCGCCCTGGCGATCCTGGCGCCGCTGGCGGCCAGCTTGATCCAGATGGCGATCTCGCGCGCCCGCGAATTCGAGGCCGACCGCGGTGGCGCCGAAATCTCGGGCGATCCCGAAGCCCTGGCATCGGCGCTGCAAAAAATCGAGGCCGTGGCACGCGGGGTTCCGTTCCAGGCCGCCGAGTCGCATCCGGCAACCGCACAGATGATGATTTTGAATCCGCTGCATGCGGGCGGTCTCGGCAGACTGTTCTCCACCCACCCGCCGACCGAGGAGCGCGTCGCTGCGCTGATGCAGATCGCGCACACGATGCGCACCGGCCAGGACCAGCGCGCTCGTCCGTGACCCAGCCCATCACGTCCACCCGGAAGCGACCCACTCGGGTCGCTTTTTTTTCGGTCGAAGCCCGGCGTGGCTCAGCGTCGGGCCACGAACACGCCTTCCAGCGCGCTGTCGATGATGAGCCCGGCGACGCTGTACAGCAACGAACCGACGATGGCGGCGCCAAAGCTGCGCACGACGAAACCATCGATCAGTCCGGAGGCGGCATAAAACATCAGCGCATTGATGACGAAGAAGAACAGCCCGAGCGTGAGCACCGTGATGGGCAGGGTCAGGATGAACAGCACCGGGCGCACCAGCGTGTTGAGCAGGCCGATGAGGAGCGCCGCCCACATGGCCGCGGCAAAACCCGCGATCTGCACACCGCTGTCGAGATACGCCACGGCCAGCAGGGCCGTGGCCGAGAGCAGCCATTTGACGATGAGCTTGAGCATGGGAAGGGTCCTGGCGAAGGGGGAAAGTCGTGTGCGCTCGGCGCTGGGCGGTGGAAAAAGACTCGCAGGCAACTCGACCTGGGCGCGACGGGCCTGGCCTCGACTCCGCTGCGCCGCGGCGGCCCCAGCCTAGCTGGCGCTGCCCATGCGCCGCGCCAGTTCGGCCGCCTTGCCGATGTAGCTCGCCGGGGTCAGGGCCAGCAGGCGCTCCTTGTCGGCCTCGGGCAATGGCAGGTTGGCGATGAACGCGCGCAACAACTCGCGTGTGATGGCCTTGCCGCGCGTCAACTCCTTGAGCTGCTCGTAGGGGTTGGGCAGGCCGTGACGACGCATCACGGTTTGCACGGCTTCAGCCAGCACTTCCCAGGCGGCGTCGAGGTCCGCGGACAACTGCTGCGGATTGGGCTCGAGTTTGTCCAGTCCACGCTGCAGGCTGTCATAGGCCAGCAGGCCGTAGCCCAGTGCCACGCCCATGTTGCGCAGCACCGTGGAGTCGGTCAGGTCGCGCTGAAAGCGCGACACCGGCAGCTTGTCGCTCAGGTGGCGCAGCACGGCATTGGCCAGGCCGAGATTGCCCTCGGAGTTCTCGAAGTCGATGGGGTTGACCTTGTGCGGCATGGTGGACGAGCCGATCTCGCCCGCCTTGGTGCGCTGTTTGAAATAGCCCCAGGAGATATAACCCCAGAGATCGCGGTTCAGGTCCAGCAACACGGTGTTCAGGCGCGCCACGGCGTCGAACAATTCGGCCATGGCGTCGTGCGGCTCGATCTGGATGGTGTAGGGGTTGAAGCGCAGGTGAAGCTGCTGCTCCACCACCTGCCGCGCCAAGGCTTCCCAGTCCACGTCCGGATAGGCCGCCAGATGGGCGTTGTAGTTGCCCACGGCACCGTTCATCTTCGCCGTGAGTTCCACCGCCGCAACCTGGGCGATGGCACGCTCGAGCCTTGCCGCGACGTTGGCCATCTCCTTGCCCAACGTCGTGGGGCTGGCCGTTTGGCCGTGCGTGCGAGACAGCATGGAGGCGTCGGCCAGGCCATGCGCCAGACGCTTGAGGCGCACGAGCACCGCACGCATCGCCGGCAACAGCACCTGCTCGCGCGCTCCGCTCAGCATGAGGCCGTGCGCGGTGTTGTTGATGTCTTCCGAGGTGCAGGCGAAGTGCACGAACTCGCTCGACCGGGACAACTCGGGCCAGGCGCTCAGGCGCTCCTTGATCCAGTATTCGACCGCCTTGACGTCGTGGTTGGTGACACGCTCGATCGCCTTGATGGCCAGGGCATCGGCTTGCGAGAAACCGATGGCAAGCTGACGCAAGGCGACCCGGGTGCCGGCAGTGATGACGGGCAATTCGGGCAGGCCCGCCTGCGACAGCGCAATCAGCCATTCCAGCTCCACCTGCACGCGGCAGCGCATCAGCGCGCACTCGGACAAGTGTTGGCGCAAGGCGTCGACCTTGCTGGCGTAACGCCCGTCGAGCGGCGACAGGGCCGTGAGCGGGCTCGGGTCTGCGGGGGAACTGGAGAGTTTGGCGTCGTTCATCCGGGCATTGTAGAAAGCGCGGCTGCCGCGGTGCGGGCCATCCGCCAGGCACGCGCAGCCTGATTCCAGGCCGCTGCTGCGAGGGGGTGCGACTTATACTGCGGCCTTGAATCCAAGGTCACCATGGTCATGAAAATCATCGGCTCGCGTACCAGCCCCTATGTGCGCAAAGTCCGCATCGTGCTCGCGGAAAAAAAACTCGAATACAAGTTCGTCGAGGAAAACGTCTGGGATGCCGCCACGCGTATCCAGGACAGCAACCCGCTGGGCAAGGTGCCCTGTCTGGTGCTGGAAGACGGCAGCAGCATCTACGACTCGCGCGTCATCGTCGAATACCTCGACACCCTCTCGCCCGTGGGCAAACTCATTCCGGGCACCGGGCGCGAGCGCGCCGAGGTGCGCACCTGGGAAGCCCTGGCCGATGGCGTGATGGATGCGGCCTCCGCCGCCCGGCTGGAGCAGACCTGGCCCGGCCGCACCGATGCCCAGCGCAGCCCGGCGTGGGTCGATCGTCAGCTCGGCAAGGTGCGTGCCGCCATCAAGGCCATGTCCGCCGGTCTGGGCGACTCGCCCTGGATGTGCGGCAATCACCTGACGCTGGCCGACATCGCCATCGGCTCCGCCCTGGCTTATGTCGATTTCCGCTGCACCGAGGTCCGTTGGAAGCCCGATGAACCCAAGTTGGCCAAGCTCTTCGACAAGCTCACCCAGCGTGCCTCGTTTCATGACACGGCTCCACCTCCGGCGTGAACACCGCGCTGGGCCGATCGGCATGCGGCGCACCGCGTCGCTTTGCAGGCCTGTTGGTGCGCGAGGAGGGCGCATGGCGGTGGTGAGATGACCGAGAGCCGGAAACCGATCGCATGCGCCCTGCACCCGACTTGCCGCCGCCTCAACCCTAGGTGAAGTTTGACCTCGGTATCGCCATGGCGTACAACGGTACGGCCGAAACACGCTCGAACATTGACCTTCCTCCCCATGGCCATGCAGACACTCCCGACCTTTTTCATCTCTCACGGCGGCGGCCCATGGCCCTGGATGATGGATCAAATGGGTGGCCGCTACGACCAGCTCGCCGCTGCATTACGGCAGATGCCGCAACGGGTCGGCGCAACGCCCAAGGCGGTGTTGATGGTCTCCGCCCATTGGGAGGAGCCGGAGTTCGCGGTCATGTCCAGCCCGAACCCGCCAATGATCTACGACTACGGTGGCTTCCCCGACTTCACCTACCGCATCCAGTATGCAGCGCCAGGTTCGCCGCATCTGGCCGAGCAGGTTCTGGACCTGCTCGGCCAGGCCGGCATTGCCGCTCGCCTGGAGCCGGAGCGGGGGTTTGACCATGGCCTGTACGCGCCGATGGCTGTGATCTACCCCGACGCCAAGGTTCCGGTGCTGCAACTCTCGCTCAAGCGTGGGCTCGATCCGCGCATGCATCTCGCCGCCGGCCGTGCGCTGGCCCCCTTGCGAGACCTCGGGGTGCTGCTGATCGGCAGCGGCTTGAGCTACCACAACTTACGCATGTTCGGGCCGGCGGCGCAAGCACCATCGGCAGCATTCGACGCCTGGCTGCAGGACACGCTCGTGTTCAGCGAACCCGCCCAGCGCGCCGCGTCCCTGATCGCGTGGGAACAAGCCCCGGCCGCGCGGCAGGCTCACCCGCGCGAGGAACATCTCTTGCCGCTGATGGTGGCTGTGGGTGCTGCGTACGCCGAACCCGCTGCACGGGTTTATCACGAAGATCATTTCTTCGGGGGCATCAGCGTGTCCAATTTCATGTTCGGCGGCTCATGACACGACGCCGCCCTGGCGACCGGGGCCTGTCTGGATCCCGGAGCCTTTCCAGGGTTCGCCGCGTGGCCCCGTCCTCAAGCGGTCACGCACTCATGCTGCGCTGCGCTGGACCGGTTTGAGCGCCATGGCGCCATCGCCCAGCAGGAACAGCGCAATCAGGCCCACCGTCCAGAACGCGGGGTATTCCCAGCCCCCGCCCTTGTTGGTGAACAGCCAGCCGTTGGCACCATGCACGAGCACAATCGTGCCGAGCATCTCCAGCGCCAGCGGGATGGCGACCCAAGGTGCGTAGATGCCCAGGATGAGGGCCATGCCGCCGAGCAACTCCAGCGCGATGACGGCGTAAGCCAGAATCGCGGGCAGTCCGAGCGAGGCGAAATACCCCACGAAACCGGGAACGGTGAAGACGAAGATCTTGAGCCCGACATGGGCCAGGAACAGGATGCCCAGGCTCACGCGCAAGAGCAGCGCGGCATAGGGTGCGGTGGATTGTTTGATCATGATGAACTCCGATGGACGATCGTTAGGGTTGGGGGATCCTCGCGCGAGCACGAGTTGGGGGCTAGGGTCCTGAATCGTCAGGCCCCTGCAACAGGGTTCGATCCTGGCTGCTCTTGCTTCCAGGGTCTGCGGCAAGAGCGGCTCGCCACAGGCTGCGCGGCACGTAGCCTTGGAGCCGCGCGATCAGCAACTCGACCAGTTCCGCATTGATGCCATGGCCGAGGAACGGCAACACGTCTGCGGTCACGTCCCCGCCCAGGGCAACCAGGTGTTCAGCGGCTGCCACCGTGAGACCGTAGGGCATCACCGCGTCGCTTTTGCCGTGCAGGAAGTGCAGTGTCGTGCCCGTGGCCGCTGCATGGGGCAACTGGGCAAAGCGCCCGGCGATGGACACCACGCGCCCCGCGACGGGGGTTCGGTCGCGAGTCGATTCCAGCGCCATGATGGCGCCTTGCGAGAACCCGATGAGAGCCGTCTGCCCGACGCCGACATGCGCGAGGCTTTGCCAGTGCTGCACGGTCTCCAGGAAGGCCGGCAAGGCCAGCGCAACGCGTTCGGCGCGGTTGGCTTCGGTCACGCCGTTCACGGAAAACCACTGGTAGCCGTGACCGAAGTCGGAGCGTTCGGGAGCCTGCACGCTGACGATCCAGGCCCTGGGAAACGCTGCAGCCAACTGTTGGCCGAGCGGCACCAGATCCCGGGCGTCGGAGCCCACGCCGTGGAACAGCAGCATGAGTTGCTCGGCATGGCCTTCGGGCTGGGCAACGATGATGGATGCGGACATGGTTTGGCTCGCGTCGAGGACTCGGGAATGGGCTGGGCAATGGCGTTCAGCCAAGCACCCACGCATCCATGCTGAGCGTGCCGTAGTGCACGCCGCCGCTCTTGTGCTGCGGCTTGAGCGGGTCGCCGGCGGCTCCGAGCGCCCAGAACAGCGGCAACAGATGTTCGTCGCTCGGATGCGCGCGGATGGCATGCGGAGCCTGGCGGCGGTAGTCGAGCAAGGCGGCGATCGCGCCGCGGTCGATGGCGTCACGCATCCAGTCGACGAATTCCAGCACGTAAGGCTCTGGCGGCGCGTCGGTCGCTGCGCCGGGATGAAATTCGTGCAAGTTGTGGGTCAGACTGCCGGTGCCGAACAGCAACACACCTTCGTCCGCCAGGGGAGCCAGGGCCTGACCGAGCTGGTAGGCACCGGCGGCGTCCAGCGGCCACGGCATGGCCAGCGGAACCACCGGAACCTCCGCCTGCGGGAACAGGAAGCGCAGCGGCACCCACACGCCATGGTCCAGCCCCCGGTCCGGGTCCAACGTGGCGGGCCGGCCGGCCCTTTGCAGCAAGCTGGCTGCACGCCGGGCGAGTTCGGGGTTGCCGGCGGCCGGATAGCGCAGGTCGTGCAAGGCCGGATCGAAACCGCCGAAATCGTGGATGGTCGCGGGCTTCGGACTCGAGCCGACGGCAGGAACGCGCGACATCCAGTGCGGCGAGAACGTGAGGATGGCCGCCGGTTGTGGCAGCTCCCGGCCCAGGGCCTTGAGCATGGGGCCCGCGGTTCCAGGCTCCAGCGGCAGCATGGGCGAGCCGTGGGAGACGAACAGGGAAGGCATGGGCGACATCGTGTTGTCCTGGTTGACCGGTCCCATCCGGGTTTGCATCATTTCACGGTTCCGAACGGATCCGGCACTGCGCGTGTGTTGGCGTTGTTCCAGAATCCCTGGACGACGAAACCATATTCTGGAAGATGGTCGATGAAGGGCTTGAACATCGCATCCGCGGTCGGCTCTTTCCAGTCGGCCTGCAGCTCACAGCCGAACGCGAACACGGTGACGGGATGGGCACCGGAGCGCGTCATGCGCGCCATGGCTGCCTCGGCCTCATAGTGGCTCCACGCTCCCGACGCGTCCACCACGGGATACACCGGATAGCCATCGTTGATCAGTGAATAGGTGGGCATCGCGACACAGGTGCCCAGCGTCACGCCCGAAATGACCAAATGCGTGCGCCCGGTGCGGCTCACCAGATCCTCCAGCGCTGCGCGGAAGGTCGGATCTTCGTACGCGTTGATGATGCCTGTACGCCGAATGATGGGTTGGTCGGGGAAGAGCGCCTTGAGCTCAGGCAAGGTATCGCCGTTCTGCCATTGCGCGTTGCTCGAGGTGATCAAGACAGGCGCGTTGAGCGCCTGGGCCATTTTGGCCAGCGCGACGACGTTGTTTTTGTATTCGGCAAGCGAACTGAAGTCGCGAACTCCGGCCATCAACCCGATTTGATGGTCGACGAACAGAAAAATGGTGTTCTGCGGGGTTGGCTTGTCGTAGCCGGCACGACCCGCTTGGGATGCTTCTGCGGGGTTGACCTTCAACGGCAGCGGTTTGCTGGCGATTGGACTGACGATGTCGTTCATGATGACCTCCGGTTCAGGACAGTGGTGACATGGGGCGTGGAGCAGGCCGGCCAGGCATTCACCCCGTTCGGACAGGCGGCCTTGATCTGCATGGCGGCAAGGCCCAGGAGACCGCGTTCACCACGATCAAACTGTAGAGGTCAATGCCACGGAGAACCAGACGGCTGCGCGCAATTGATCGTTACGATAGGCGCAACAATGGAGCGCGGCAATGGACCTTTCCTACGCGATGCGTGTACTCGTGCAAGTGGTCGACTCGGGCAGCTTCGTGCGCGCAGCCGACGCGCTGGGCGTCTCCAACGCTGCGGTGACCCGCCAGATCGCTGCCCTGGAAGCCCATCTTGGCGCCCGACTTCTGCATCGCACGACCCGCAGACTCTCGCTCACCGACGCGGGCGCCGAGTTTTGTGCGCGCAGCCGGACGATCCTGGAGGAGATCGCCGACGCGCAAGCCATCGCGACGCAGGGCTCGGCACATCCCGTGGGTCTGCTGCGTGTTTCCGCTCCCCTGTCGTTCGGCGTGATGCAACTGGCGCCCTTTCTGGCCGAATTTCACGCCAGACATCCACAACTGCGGCTTGACATCGATCTGTCTGACCGTGTGGTCGACCTGGCCGACGAAAGGATCGACGTGGCCTTGCGCATCGCCAGCAAGCTCGAAGGCCATTTGATCGCCCGACGACTTGCCCCGGTCAGCATGGTGGTCTGCGCAGCGCCTGCCTACCTGAAGCGCCACGGCACACCGTCGGCGCCCGACGATCTTGTCGAGCATGCAACGCTGAGCTTCCGCTATTTGTGGGCGGGTGACGAGTGGCCCTTCAGCGACGCGCAGGGCAACATGACCCGGGTCAAGGTCAGTCCCTGCGTGCATGCCACCAACGGCGATCTGCTGCGCGAACTTGCGGTCGCCGGCACGGGCATCATCCTGCAGCCAACGTTCATCGTCGCCTCCGAACTCGCGCAAGGCACGCTTGTGCCCATTCTTGAGGATTACCAAACCCTGGAGCTGAATTTGTTCGCGGTCTACCTCAGTCGTCGGCACCTCTCGAGCAAGGTGCGCGTGTTCATCGACGAGATCGTGAGCGCAATCGGCGACAGGCCGCCATGGGAGCGATGGCAACACCGCGCGCTGGACGCCCCGGGCGACCGCGCTTGATCGGTCACCTGCGAACGTGCCGGTACAGCGTGCTGCGATGAACTCCCAGGAGCCGGGCAGCGCGGCTGACGTTGCCACTGCAGGACGCAATGGCGGCCTCGATGGCCGAGTCGGTCATGGCACGCAATGGCGCGGGGGGCGGGGCGGCGCCATCCTGCGCAGGGGCTGAGCGCACCGACAGCACGGACGTGGCGCAACGCTGTTGTGGATTGCCTTGCCAATCGCGTCGAATGTCCTCGGGAAGATCGGCAAGCTCGATGCAACTCCCGGGCTCGGCCAACGCCAGCAGCGTCTGCGTGACGGCGACGAGTTGCCGCCAGTTTCCGGGCCATGCGAAGGTCAGCAGGGCATCACGGGCTTGCGGACTGAGCCGTATCCCACGCGACGGCAACATGGCTTTCAGGAGTTCATCGATGCGCGCCATGGAGTCGGCCTGTTCACGCAGGGCGGGCATGGCGACCACGAAATGCTGCAAGCGGTAGTACAGGTCGGTGCGGAAACGCCCCTCGGCCGCCATCGCCTTGAGGTCGCGATGGGTGGCGCACACCAACGCGAAATCCACGGCCTGCTGGCGCCCGCCGCCAAGCGCCTTGACTTCATGGTCCTGCAAGACCCGCAGCAGCCTGGCCTGCATGGACAGCGGCATGTCCCCGATTTCATCCAGGAACAAGACGCCCCCGTGAGCCTCCCGAATCTGCCCCGGCTGACCCTTGCGCCGAGCGCCTGTGAACGCGCCCTCCTCGTAGCCGAAGAGCTCGGCCTCGATCAGCCCTTCCGGGACTGCCGCGCAATTGACGGCGACGAATGGCCCAACGCAGCGCTGGCTGGACTGATGGACCTGCCGGGCGAACACTTCCTTGCCGACCCCGGATTCCCCCAGGATCAAGACCGGGATGCCCCAGTCCAGGACACGCACGGCACGCTCCAGTTGCGCCTCGCGCTGCGGGTCGGCAACGATGGGTGGCCTCGAAACGGGCACTTGGCCAATCTGTGGGGTGTGCTCCGTCAGCGTGGTCGAGCCCAAAGGACGCGAGGCTTGCTTGAGCCCGACCCAGCCCGAGGCCCAGGTCGCCGACCGTCCCGGCCGCGCCAGCCAGGGGTGGAGGCACAGCTCGAACGCGTCCCGGTCGGTCGTGGGCAGGGAGCTGAACAGATCGTCGACGAAGCGGCCGCGCAGTTGGTCGAACGTCATGCCCAGAACGCGCATGGCCGCGCGATTGGCACCCACAATCGTGGCATTGCGAATCCACAGCAGGGCTTCGCGGTGCGAACCGATCAAGGCTGGGTCATGGGCAAAGCGCAGGATCTCGGTCTGCGCGGGCCGGTTGTCCATGGCCATGCGGTATTCGATCATCTGCGCCGCCATGCGCACCAGACCCACGGTCTGGGCCTGAATGCATCGCGGATCGCCCGAGACGTCCAGCACACCCAACACCTGGCCTTCCGAGCCCAGAAGGGGTGCTGCCGTGCAGCCCAAGGCGCCGTTTTGCTCGAGATAATGTTGGTGCCCGAGGACCGTGATCGGGGAGAGCTCCGTCAGCGCCGTGCCAATGGCATTGGTCCCCCGCTGGTCTTCGGACCATTCAACGCCGGGCATCAGCGCCACGCGCTGGGCCTTGTTCATGAAGACGTCCGAGCCGGCGGCATCGAGAATCATGCCCTGTGGGTCGGCCAGCAAAACGACCACGCGGGATGGCGACAGCGCCTCGGCCAGAGCCTCCAGTTCCGGCAGCGCGTGCCGCCGCAGTCGCCCCTGCGCATCGCGCCGGGCAAATAACGCGTCATGCGCCAGGGGTTCGGGAATCTCGCTGAGCGTGGCGGGCAGTGCCGAGCACCGCCGCCACGACCTTGCGATCAGCTCCGGTACTGCGCCTTGCGGATCACTGCCGTCTTCGAAAAAACGCTGCCGCGCCAACTGCAAAGTGGCGGTCAACGTGGTCATACCCGCGCTGTCCGGCGGCTTGGTCTGAGGCATGGTTGTCTCCTGGATCGGCGTGCCATCAAGACCTCGGCGGCCCATCTTCTGCGCTGCAGTGTCGCACTCCAGCACCGCGGTGTCACCTGTCGCAAGTTGCGACGCATCGCGTGATGCAAATCGAGAAAACAGGTTGGCCCTCACCCCCTGGGTAAAAACGGATTCGCGCGTCTAAGTCGTTGTTCATCAACGGCTGCACTGTATGCAGATGTAAGCCCCGAGATTGGCACGATTCCTGATAACCAAGAGCGCACTGCACCCGTTGCGCAGTTCCCCTTCAGACCCTCCCAGGAGACCTTCATGGACATGCTTGAACCCGGCCAATTTGGCACGGCCGTTCCCTTCAAAAAACGCTACGGCAATTACATCGGCGGCGAGTGGGTTGCGCCGGCCGGCGGCCAATACTTCGAGAACATTTCGCCCGTCACCGGCAAACCCTTCTGCGACATTCCGCGCTCGACCGCGGCCGACATCGACCGCGCGCTCGACGCTGCGCACAAGGCCAAGGGCGCCTGGGGCCGCACATCGCCCACCGAGCGCGCGAACATCCTGAACCAGATCGCGGATCGCATGGAGGCCAACCTGCCCATGCTGGCCGCCGCCGAGACCTGGGACAACGGCAAGCCCATCCGCGAAACCACGCTGGCCGACCTGCCGCTGGCCATCGACCACTTCCGCTATTTCGCCTCGTGCGTGCGCGCGCAGGAAGGCGGCATCAGCGAGATCGACCATGAGACCTATGCCTACCACCATCACGAGCCGATCGGCGTCGTCGGGCAGATCATTCCCTGGAATTTTCCGATCCTGATGGCCGTCTGGAAGCTGGCGCCGGCGCTGGCGGCGGGCAACTGCGTCGTGCTCAAGCCCGCCGAACAAACGCCGGTTTCCATCCTGGTGCTGGTGGAGCTGGTCGGCGACTTGCTGCCGGCGGGCGTGCTGAACGTGGTCAATGGCTTCGGCCTGGAAGCAGGCAAACCGCTGGCGTCGAGCAGCCGCATCGGCAAGATCGCCTTCACCGGAGAGACCACCACCGGCCGGCTGATCTCGCAGTACGCCAGCCAGAACCTGATTCCCGTCACGCTGGAACTCGGCGGCAAGTCGCCGAACATCTTCTTCGCCGACGTGATGGACCGGGACGACGGCTACTTCGACAAGGCGCTGGAAGGTTTTGCGATGTTCGCGCTCAACCAGGGCGAGGTCTGCACCTGCCCTTCCCGCGCGCTGGTCCAGGAATCGATCTACGAGCGCTTCATCGAACGGGCGATCCAGCGCGTGGCGGCGATCCGGCAGGGCAGTCCGCTGGAGATGGAAACCATGATCGGCGCGCAGGCGTCGAGCGAGCAACTGGAGAAAATCCTGTCCTACCTCGACATCGGCAAGCAGGAGGGGGCCCAGGTTCTGATCGGGGGCGAGCGCAACCGCTTGCCGGGCGAACTGGAGGGCGGGTATTACGTCAAGCCCACGGTTTTCAAGGGGCACAACAAGATGCGCATCTTCCAGGAGGAAATCTTCGGCCCGGTGCTGTCGGTGACCACCTTCAAGGACGAAGAGGACGCGCTGGCGATCGCCAATGACACGCTGTACGGCCTGGGCGCCGGGGTCTGGACGCGCGACGCGAACCGGGCCTTCCGCATGGGCCGCGGGATTCAGGCGGGCCGCGTCTGGACGAATTGCTACCACCTCTACCCCGCCCACGCAGCGTTCGGCGGCTACAAGCAATCGGGCATCGGACGTGAAAACCACAAGATGATGCTCGACCACTACCAGCAGACCAAGAACCTGCTGGTGAGCTACAGCGAAAGCAAGCTGGGTTTCTTCTGAATGCGTGCTGGCGACGCGACCCAAGCACGCAGACCGTGTCGCCAGATGGACCGAAACCCCATGCCCATTGCCGCCTGCCATCTCGCAGCGTGACCCACGCCGACGAACGACCCTGCCATGCACACCGAACCAACCCCGCGAGAAGACTCCACGACGTCACCGGACGCCGGTCACGTTCCCCAAGTCATGGCCACTCCTGCGGCGCTCGATCTGATCGCCAAGCTCAAGGCAACCTACGGGGATTTGATGTTTCATCAATCCGGCGGCTGCTGTGACGGCAGCGCACCCATGTGCTTTGCGGCCGGCGAGTTTCTGGTTGGAAATGCCGATCGGCTGCTGGGCTCGATCGGCGGCGTGCCGTTTTACATCGGACTTGCGCAGTTCGAGTACTGGAAACACACCCAACTCATCATCGACGTGGTTCCAGGCCGAGGCGGCATGTTTTCGCTGGAAGGCTCAACTGGACAGCGCTTTCTCACGCGCTCAAGACTGTTTGACGACGCTGAATGGAGCGCACTGGAAACGGAGGGACGTGTCTGACCCAACATGCAGCGATCAAGGAATGACGGCCATCCATCAGGATTCACGGATTCAAGGCTCTCGGGCAGTTGATGAATGTTCGATTTTACTTTGCGACATACAAAATGGAGATCATGATGCAACGAAAGTTATTGCAGACTCAAAAACGCTGGCTCGTGACATTATCAGCTCTCGGGGTCACGCTCGCCTGCGCTTCATGGGCCCTGGCTGATTACCCAAGTGTCACGCAGGAACGCCTCGACAATGCGCACCAGAGCACCGACTGGCTGACCTATTATCATTCCTACGGCGGCGAAAGCTACTCGCCAGCCAAGCAGATCGATCCGGCGAATGTCAAGAATTTACGAATGGTCTGGTCGCACAAATTTCCAGCCGACCTTACACAAGGTTTCGAGGCTACGCCGATCGTCAATGGCAATTACATGTTCGTGACGACGCCGAAAGATCATGTGTATGCATTTGAAGCAACGACCGGCAAGAAATTGTGGAGCTACGATCCACAATTACCACAAATAGCCTACAAAACCGTCTGCTGCGATGTTGTGAACCGCGGTGTCGCGCTTTATGGTGATCATCTGTTCGTTGCCATGCTCAGTGGCGAAGTGGCGTCATTTGACGCCCAAAGCGGACAGATCAACTGGAAAAAACAGCTCTTTGACCCGGGTATCGGCTACGCGTTCTCCCTGGCGCCACTTGCCGCCAATGGAAATATTTATGTGGGCAGCGCGGGCGGCGAGTATGGAGCGCGCGGCTTCATCGCTGCGCTCGACGCCAAAACCGGTGCTACCGTCTGGAAAAAATACACCGTGCCTTCGCCTGAAGAACAATACGGCGACACTTGGCCCAAGGGCATGTATACCCATTCAGGGTCACCGGCATGGCTGACCGGAACCTACGATCCGGAGCTGAAAACGCTGTATTGGGGCGTCGGAAACCCCGGTCCTTGGCTGGCGGAATTACGCCCTGGAAAGAATCTCTATTCGGACTCGCTTTTGGCGCTCGACGCGAACAACGGCGATATTAAATGGCATTTCCAGTACACGCAGCACGACTCGTGGGATTACGATGGCGTCAATACAGCGTTGCGAGCGAAAATCAATTACAAAGGCAAACATTATGACGCGCTGATCCATGCCGATCGAAATGGCTATTTCATTGCACTCGATCAGAAGACCGGCAAGCTGATTTATGCCAGACCGTTCGTCAAGACAACGTCCGTCCTTGGTTACAACAAGGATGGCGAGTCCATCAACAATCCAAAATCCTATCCGAAGGTTGGCCAGACCATTAAGACCTGCCCTCAATTTCTCGGTGGGAAAAACTGGTGGTCGATGGCTTACGATCCAGCAACACAAATCGTTATCGTACCGTCACTCCATGCTTGCGGCACCTACACAGGTTCGAAGGTCAGTTACATGCAGGGCCTGCCTTATCTGGGCGAGGGATTCTCGATTTACCCTGAACCGGGAAGCAAAGGATATGGCGAAGTTCAGGGTATTGATGTGAATACCGGCAAAAAGGTCTGGGGCCACTGGAGCAAGATGCCCTGGAACGGCGGCGTCACCACGACGGCGAGCGGAATTGCCTTTACCGGGTCATTGGAGGGTCATCTCTACGCCTTTGATACCCAAAACGGCAAAGTCCTCTGGAAAAGCCCCAAGCTGGCCAGCGGCATTGTTGCGCAACCATCGGTCTACGAGGTCGACGGGAAGGAATATGTCGCCATACTTGCTGGATATGGCGGCGCCAACCCGATTTGGGGTGGACCGATGGCGACGATGACCAAAGACATCCCACGTGGCGGCACGCTTTATGTCTTCAGCCTGAATCCATGAGAATGTTCATCGCGGGAGGGTGCCATTGGCGTGCCTCCTTTTTTTTTGAGGATTTCTCCATGTCAATAAAATCTAGCGTTCGTATTTTGTCGTGTTGTGCCCTCGTTTCGGCGACGGGCCTGGCAGCACCGCTTTCATACGCTGCCCCGATACTGGTTTGCGGATTTCCCGAAAGCCCCACAAAAATGATCGATCTTGCGGTGTCCAGCGCCATCTTTCGAGACCTTCACAAGCCTTATCAGTTGGTCGATTTGAATCACGAAATTGGGGACCAATCAACCTCTGAATACACCATTGCAGAATTACTCAAGTCGAAGTGCGATGTCTTTATGGGGGTCCCGATTTCCACTGAAGATTTGCAATTCAAGGGCGGCATGGCTGTTTCGACAGCCTACATGAGGGCAGATTTTGTGAAGTTCACAGCACCATCTGCAGTTCTCAAAAAAAGTGGGGCCGGTGTTGTTGCCGTTGCTTACAAGAGTCCTGCCCAGCTCATTGCCGCGGAAGAAAACGATGCCGACTTTGATGTCGAAAACAATACCGCTGACGTCATCCAGTCGGTGCTGCGAGGCCATGCGCAATTCGGAATCACCTGGTACCCCAGCCTGGTTGAATATCAACGCGAGCATCCGGCCGCGCATTTTGCCGCCCAGCCGACACAGACAAAAATCTCCGACTGGACATTGAGTTTTGTTGCCGATGACAAAAATCGAACCTTGATTCAGCAGATTTCTGCCTCCATCCGCCATTTATCGGCTTCCGGCAAGATGGCATCGCTCACCCAGCCCTGGTCGATGCACGCCACTTCTGCACAAAGCGTTGGCGATGCCACAGCGAAATTCGTGCCGGCCGTGGATGCGCTCTCGACTGCCGATGGCGCAGAGCGATCCCTTTCGGGCCGGGTCGTGGATGCAGCCGATACGTCATCAACCCCGCATGAGGCGAATTTCGCAGCCTCGCAAGTCATACCCGGCAAGAAACTCTACGCGGCAGAATGCGCCCAATGCCACGGCGATGCCCTTCAAGGCCGAACGGCTCCTGCGCTGCGCGGTCCCGGGTTTGCGCCGACGTCGAACTCGACGATGACGGTCGGCGGCATCTACCAATACATGACGACGAATATGCCCGCCGATAAACCTGGAAAGCTCAAGCCGAAGGATTATGCAAAGATCATGGCATTTTTGCTCCATGAAAATGGCTACAGGCCGTCCGGTCAAAATCTTTCGCCTTCCACTGCAGGGGACGATCCATCGCCATTCAACTCCTTCGTGAAATGACAATTTGGCGCGCATCAGGGTTGGTGCATTCGCTACCCGCCTGGTCTCTTTGTGCTCTGGGCCTGCTGCAAACGGGCTGGGTTCAAGCCCGGTCGCTGGAAGGCGCCGGGCTTCGCGTGACCGCCAAGGCCCCTGCCGACGAAGCGTCCCCGGCGGACACCCGTCTGAGGCGCAGGTTGCCGGGTGTGGACGTTCAGGGGGTGTCGTACGGAGCCGGGGCGGTTTCGCTGCCCTCCACCATCACGGTGCTGGGGCGGCGCGCGCTCGGC
>JAJZDV010000120.1 GCA_021846025.1 Pseudomonadota bacterium | reverse complement strand
TCGAACATGAAGGCCATGGTGTCGGCCACCTTGTGTGGCCGGGTGGTGTCGGCGGCGCTGGCGCGCTCGAAGGTTTCGGCGTCGGGGCCGTGGGCGCTCATGCCGTTGTGCAGCGAGGCGCCGCCGGGGACGAAGCCTTCGGCCTTGGCGTCGTAGACGCCGTGGATCAGGCCCATGAATTCGCTGGCGATGTTGCGGTGGAACCAGGGTGGACGGAAGGTGTTCTCGGCCACCAGCCAGCGCGGCGGAAAGATGACGAAATCCAGATTGGCCGTGCCCGGGGTGTCGCTGGGCGAGGTGAGCACGGTGAAGATGCTGGGGTCGGGGTGGTCGTAGCTGATGGAGCCGATGGTGTTGAAGCGCCGCAAGTCGTAGTGGCAAGGGGCGTGGTTGCCATGCCAGGCCACCACGTCCAGCGGTGAGTGGTCGATGGGGGCGCGCCACAAGCGGCCCTGGAATTTGGCGACGAGTTCGAAATGGCCGTCCACGTCCTCGTAGGCAGCATGGGGCGTGATGAAGTCGCGCGGATTGGCCAGGCCATTGGCGCCGATGGGGCCGAGTTCGGGCAGGCGCAGGAAGGCGCCGAAGTTCTCGGCGACATAGCCGCGTGCCATGCCGTCGGGCAGGGTCACGCGAAAGCGCACGCCGCGCGGAATGAGGGCGATGTGCTGCGGCTCGACGTCGAGCCGGCCGAGTTCGGTGTCGAGGCGCAGCCGGCCTTGCTGCGGCACGATGAGCAGTTCGCCATCGGCGTCGTAGAAAAACCGGCCGTGCATGTCGGCATTGGCGGCGTAGAGGTGGATGGCGACACCGCTCTGCTCGCGCGGGCCGCCGTTGCCGGCGTAGGTGACGAGGCCGTCGAGGAAGTCGGTGGGCTGCGTGGGCAGCGGCAAGGCGTCCCAGCGCAACTGCGTCGGCGGCGTCGGCACCTGGTCGAAGTCGTTGCTCAGACGCCCGTGCGGCAGCGGCGCGAACGCGCCGTGCACGGCGGCGGGACGAATGCGGTAGAGCCAACTGCGGCGGTTGGCAGCGCGCGGCGCGGTGAAGGCCGTGCCCGAGAGCTGTTCGGCATACAAGCCCAGGGGCGGGCGCTGCGGCGCGTTGCGGCCCTGCGGCAGGGCGCCGGGCTCGGCCTCGGTGGCGAAGTGGTTGCCGAAGCCGCAGAGGTCGGCGGCGGGGTTGGCAGCGGGCCGCGGGGCGGCATGCCTGGTGCCCTGTGTGGTGCCCTGAGCGATGGCGTGCGTGGGGGATGGGGTTGGCATGCAGGTCTCCGGAAGGGTCGAGCCCAGGCGCGCGGCCAAGCTGGCGGTGCACACAGCTTCAAATATCGTAGATCGTTCCGATGCCGATTGGATCAATAATCATCATTCACACTGTGAATGAAAGACGGCCATGCGACAACTGCGCGATCTCGACCTCAACCTGCTGCCGGTGCTGCGCGAAATCCTGCAGCACGGCAGCGTCTCGGCTGCGGCCCGGGCGCTGCGCCTGTCGCAACCGGCCACCAGCAACGCGCTGGCTCGGTTGCGACGGCAGTTCGACGATGACCTGTTCGTGCGTGGCCCACGCGGCATGCAGCCCACGCCACTGGCTTCATTGCTGGCCGTGCCGCTGGACGAGGCGCTGCGGCGACTGGCTGCGGCGATCGATCAGCCCACGCACTTCGACGCCGCCAGCAGCGGCCGGCGCTTCACCCTGGCGCTGACGGATGTGGGCGAGATCTATTTCATGCCGGCGCTGCTGGAGCATTGCGCCCGTTTGGCGCCGGACGTGAACATCGGCAGTGTGCGCGCCGGAGGGCAGAACCTGGGCGAGGCCATGGCCGCCGGGCGTATCGACCTGGCCGTCGGCGCGTTCGAGGACATGGCCCCCGGGCTGCTGCAGCGGCGCCTGTTCAGCCAGCCTTACGTCACGCTGCTGCGGCGCCAGCACCCGCTGGCGCGCCAACTCGGCGCCGGTCGCATTCCGCTGGCCGTGTTCAAGGCCGCGCGTCACCTGCTGGTGGACAACCCGGCCAGCCCTTATGGCCAGATCGCGCAGGCGCTGGCCCGCGCCGGGGTGCGCAACATCGCCCACGCCAGCGTGCCGCATTTCGTCGCCGTGCCCTACATCGTCAGCCAGTCGGATGTGCTCGTGACGGTGCCGCGCAAACTGGCCGAACGCGCCGCCGCGCCCTTCGGGCTGGTGATGCTCACCCCGCCGATCCGCCTGCCGCGCCTGACCACGCATCTGTTCTGGCACCGCCGCGTGCAGCGCGACGCCGCCAACATCTGGCTGCGACGGCAACTGGTCAGCCTGTTCGCCGAGGCGGGATGAGCACTGCGCGACTGCGCAAGACCGCGCATCAGCCCTGCCCCCGCCGACGGCCATGGGGGATGGACCGGGAGGAGCTGCCGGCCTCCTCCACGCCCCCCGGGCTGGACAACGCCATCAACGCCTCGACACGGCCCGCGGACTCGCCGCCTGGAGTGGGGTTCCAGCAGGCATGCCTTATGCTCGTGTGACCGCGCGTGACTGGCGCCGCATGGTGCGGCGCTGCCACACGGCACCCATGGGCGGCGCCATCCACGAGCGGGGCGGGCCTCGCCTCCACCAGCGCATGACCGGACTCGAAATCACGCTGCTTTACCTGGTCGCCGCCGTACTCGGCGTGGCACTGTTTCGCTATCTTCAGCTTCCAGCCATGCTGGGTTATCTGGCAGTGGGCGTGGTCATCGGGCCGAACGCGCTGGCGCTGGCGGGCGACCCGGCGACGGCGCAACACCTGGCCGAATTCGGCGTGGTGTTCCTGATGTTTTCCATCGGCCTGGAGTTCAGCCTGGCGAAGATTCAGGCCATGCGCAGTCTGGTGTTCGGCCTGGGCGCGGCGCAGGTTGGCGCCACCATCGCCCTGGTGGTGGCCGGCAGCGTGCTGCTGGGTTGGCTGGCGCCGGCCTGGTGGGCGCGGCCACTGAGCTACGGCGTGGTGCTGGGCGGGGTCATGGCGATGTCGTCCACCGCCATCGTCGTGAAACTGCTGGCGGACCGGCTGGAGCTGGAGTCCGAACATGGGCGGCAGATCATGGGCGTGCTGCTGTTCCAGGATCTGGCGGTGGTGCCGCTGCTGGTGATCATTCCGGCGCTGGCCACCTCGGGCCGGCATCTGCCCATGACCCTGGGCTGGGCGGCGCTGAAGGCGGCGGTGGCGCTGGGCGTGATTCTGCTGGCCGGTGGGCGCCTGCTGCGGCCCTGGCTCAAGCTGGTGGTGCGGCGCAAGTCGGACGAACTGTTCATGCTCAACCTGCTGCTCATCACGCTGGGGCTGGCGTGGCTGACGCAGCTTGCCGGGCTGTCGCTGGCGCTGGGGGCCTTCCTCGCCGGCATGCTGATTGCCGAAACCGAATTCCGCCACCAGGTGGAGGCCGACATCCGGCCGTTCCGCGACGTGCTGCTCGGGCTGTTCTTCATCACCATCGGCATGCTGCTGGACTGGCGCCTCGTGCTGGCGCAATGGTGGGTGGTGCTGCTGCTGGCGCTGTTGCCGCTGCTGGCCAAGACGGCCGTGGTGTTCGCGGTGGAGCAGTGGCGCGCCGCGCCGCCGGGGCTGTCGCTGCGCACTGCGCTGTGGCTGGCGCCGGCCGGCGAGTTCGGCATCGTGCTGCTGAATCTGGCGGCATCGCATCGCCTGCTGCCGCCGGAGTTGTTGAGCCCGGTGCTGGCGGCCGCGGTGCTGTCGATGCTGGCCGCGCCGTTTCTGGCGCAGCACATCGACGCCATCGTGCTCAAGCTGGTGGCGAATGAATGGATGCTGGCCTCGCTGCAGCTCACCGACATCGCCCGCAAGACCATCAAGACCCAACGCCACGTCATCATCTGCGGCTACGGCCGCTGCGGCCAGAACCTGGCGCAGCTGCTGCAGGAAGAAGCCATTCCCTATGTCGCGCTCGACCTCGATCCCGACCGCGTCGCCAAGACCCGCACCACCGGGCGCAACGTGGTCTTCGGCGACGCCGCGCGCCTGGCCAGCCTGCAGGTCGCCGGCCTCACGCGGGCCAGCGCCGTGGCCATCACCTATGTGGATCCACGCTCGGCGCTGCGCGTGCTGCAACTGGTGCGCGCCCATGCACCGCAGGTGCCGGTGATCGTGCGCACGCGCGACGACTCGGGCCTGGACGAGCTGCGCGCCGCCGGCGCCACCGAGGTCGTGCCCGAGGTGCTGGAAGGGGCGCTGATGCTGGCCTCGCAGACCATGGCGGTGGTCGGCGTGCCGCTGCCGCGCGTGCTCACCCGGCTGCGCGCGGCGCGGGCCGAGCGCTACGGCCTGCTGCGCGATTATTTCCACGGCATCGACGACCCCGGCAGCACGGTGGAGCAGCGCGAACAGGCCCGGCTGCAGCCCCTCACGCTGCCCGCCGGGGCGCTGGCCGTGGGCTCCAGCCTGGCCGCGCTCAACCTGCACGGCGCCCATGTGGCGCAGGTGCACCGCGCCGACGGCCACGTGCTGCAAGCCGAGCCCGAACTGGTGCTGGCCGCCGGCGACACCATCGTGCTCTCGGGCTCACCCGAAGCCCTGGCCCTGGCCGAGGATGCCTTGCTGGGTGGTGGTTGAGCCCCCGCGTCGGGCCGGGTGGCGCACCGGGTCGGCGCGACGCTGACGTTGCTGCGCGCTGGTCAACGGCTCGCGGCCAGCAGGGCGGCTTGCAGCACGTCGAGCGCCTCGGCGAACAGGGCGTCGGGAATGGTGAGCGGGAACAGGAAGCGCAGCACATTGGCATGCACACCGCAGCTCAGCAGGATGAGTCCGCGTTCGAGTGCGGCGGCTTGCACCCGCTTGGTCATGTCGGCGTCGGGCGCGCCGGATTGCGCGTCGGCGAATTCGACCGCCACCATCGCGCCCAGGCCACGCACGTCGCTGATCTGCGGCACCTGGGCGCGCAGACTGGTCAGTCGGGCCTGGAGCTGGTCGCCGAGCCGCTGGCCGCGCGCGGGAAGTTGTTCCTGCTCCATCACCTCGATCACGGCGTGGGCTGCGGCGATGGCCAGCGGGTTGCCCGCATAGGTGCCGCCAAGACCGCCGGGGGCCGGTGCGTCCATGATCTCGGCACGTCCCGTGACTGCCGACAGCGGCATGCCCGAAGCCAGGGATTTGGCGATGGTCATCAGGTCGGGCAGCACGCCGGTCTGTTCGTAGAAATGCTCCATCGCGAACATCCTGCCGGTGCGGCCGAATCCGCTCTGCACCTCGTCGGCGATGAGGACGATGCCGTGCTCATCGCAGAGCTGGCGCAGCCAGCTCACGGCTGCCGCCTGGATCACATTGAAGCCACCTTCGCCCTGCACCGGCTCGAACAGGATGGCGGCGACGCGCGAGGGTTCGATGTCGGCCTTGAACAAGTGCTGCACCGCCTTCTGGGTGTCCGCCAGCGAGGCGCAATGGCAGGGGAACGGGGCGTGGTAGATCTCGG
Organism: Pseudomonadota bacterium; assembly: GCA_021846025.1. GTDB lineage: Bacteria > Pseudomonadota > Gammaproteobacteria > Burkholderiales > Burkholderiaceae_C > Thiomonas_A. Next base: position 2,881 of record JAJZDV010000120.1, on the reverse strand, counting down.
GCGGGAAGGGACCGAAGCCGGCCTTGTAAGGCTGCACCTTGCCGGTGAGGGCGACGGCGAACAGGCTGCGGCCGTGGAAGGCGCCGCCAAAGGCGATCACCCCCGAGCGCTTGGTGTGGGCGCGGGCGATCTTGATGGCGTTCTCCACCGCCTCGGCGCCGGTGGAGAACAGCGCGGTTTTTTTCGCGTGGCTGCCGGGCGTCAGGGCATTGAGTTTTTCCGCCAGGCTCACATAGCTTTCATACGGCACGACCTGGTAGCAGGTGTGGGTGAAGCGGTTCAGTTGCTCCTGCAGCGCGGCGACGATCTTGGGATGGCGGTGGCCAACGTTCATCACGGCGATGCCGCCGGCAAAGTCGATGTAGCGGCGGCCTTCGACGTCCCACAGTTCGGCGCCCTCGGCGCGGTCGGCGTAGAAGCCGGCCATCACACCGACGCCGCGCGGCGTGGCGGCGGCGCGGCGGGCTTGCAGTTGTTCGTTACGGGAATGGTTCATGCTGGGTCTCCTGAAAAACACTCCTCACGCCAACCCGCTCATGCAGGGGAGGGACGTTTGGCGCCGTCCGGCACACGCAGGGATGGGGGGGTTGCGCCCCCCTCCTCGCGGGCGGATGGCTGGAGCGGAATGGGCTGGGGTGAGGAACGGGTTGAGGGGGGTGATCGTGGGGGCCTCCCCGCGGGTGGGGAGGGACGGGGGGTGGCGGGAGCGGTTCAGCCGGCGTCGATGCGCATCCAGGTGGTCTTGAGCTCGGTGTATTTGTCGAAGGCGTGCAGCGACTTGTCGCGGCCGTTGCCCGACTGCTTGACGCCGCCGAAGGGCACGGTGATGTCGTCCTCGTCGTACTGGTTCACGTGCACCGTGCCGGCTTGCAACGCACGCGAAACGCGCACCGCGCGGTCGATGTTGCGCGACCACACGCCCGCATGCAGACCGTAGGCGCTGTCGTTGGCGATGGCGACGGCCTGCGCCTCGGTCTGGAAGCGGATCACAGCCAGCACCGGGCCGAAAATTTCTTCCTGTGCGATTTTCATGCCGTTGCGCACCCCGTCGAACACCGTGGGGGCGACGAACTGGCCGCCGGTGGCTTCGAGCGCGCGGTGACCGCCGGTGACGCACTGCGCGCCCTCGTCCAGTCCGGCCTGGATGTAGCCCATCACCGTCTGCGTCTGGGTTTCATCCACCAGCGCACCGAGCACGGTGGCGGGATCGAGCGGATCGGCGGGGGCGTATCGCGTGGCCAGCGCCTTGAGCTTGTCGACGAAGGCGTCGGCGATGGTGTCCTGGACCAGCAGGCGCGAGGGTGCGTTGCACGATTCGCCCTGGTTGTAGAACATGCTGCCGGCGGCGGTGGCGGCGGCGCGGTCGAGGTCATCGAAGTCGGCAAACACGATGTTGGCCGATTTGCCGCCAAGCTCGTTGTAGACGCGCTTGAGGTTGCTGCGGCTGGCGTAATCGAGCATGCGCCGGCCGGTGCGGGTGGAGCCGGTGAAGGCGATGGCGTCCACGTCCATGTGCAGCGCCAGCGCCTCGCCGGCCTCGTGGCCGAAGCCGGGAACGACGTTGAGCACGCCTTCGGGCAGCCCGGCTTCGAGCGCGAGTTCGGCCAGGCGCAGCGCGGTGAGCGGTGATTTTTCGCTGGGCTTGAGCACCACGCTGTTGCCCGCGGCCAGTGCCGGACCCAGCTTCCACGACGCCATGAGCATGGGGTAGTTCCAGGGCACGATGGCACCAACCACGCCGATGGCCTGGCGCGTGACCAGCGCCAGGGCGTTGTCGCCGGTGGGGGCGATTTCGTCGTAGATCTTGTCCACCGCTTCGCCGAACCACTGGAGGCAGCGGGCGGCGCCGGGCACGTCGGTGGACAGGCTGTTCTTGATGGGTTTGCCCATGTCCAGGGTTTCGAGCAGGGCAAGCTCCTCGCGCGCGCCGCGCAACTGCTCGGCGAAAGCCAGCATGACCTTCTTGCGCTGCGCCGGCGCCTGGCCTGCCCAGCGGCGGTCGTTGAAGGCGGCGCGGGCCGAGGTCACGGCGCGGTCAACGTCCGCCGCCTGGCCGCGGGCGACGCGGGCGATGACCTTGCCGTCGAGCGGGGAGATGCAATCGAACAGCTTGCCGTCGGTGGCGTGGTAGCGGTGGCCGTCGACCACCATGCGGCCGTCGATGCCGCGCGTGAGCAGGTCGGCAGCACGGCCGTGCCAGAGTCCACGGGGATTGGGGGCGTTCATGCAAGTCTCCTGGGTGGTGTGGTGTGTTGCGGTTGGGTGTGGTGCCGGTTGCGCTGCCGGGACGGCGCAGCGCCAACGCCGCGGGCTGCAAACCCTGCCCGGCTGCGGCAAGCGGACCGCCTCAGCATACGCCGCGGCTCCATCAGCCGGAAGTGGGTGCGGCCAGGGCCATGATGGCGTAGTGCTTGCGCACGCGGCTGTGGTTCTCCCAGACGCCGGAAAAGCCGCCGGGAACGACGAAGGCATCTCCGGCGCTGAACTGCCGGGCGGTGCCGTCATCGGCCGTGAGGGTCATGCGGCCTTCGAGCAAGACGCAAAACTCCTCTTCGTGCGTGCCGTAGCGCACCCGCCACGCGCCAGGCTCGCCCTGCCAGACGCCGGCGCTGAATTGGCCGGTGGCATCGGTGTAGTGGTTCCAGACCATTTGTTGGGGGTCGCCGCGCAGCACGCGCTCAGGCGCTGGAGACAGGGTCTCGGGCTGCACCCCGGCGACGTTGCAGGCGACGGGGTGGTACATGTGCTTGAAAGTGCGGATGCGGTGGCAGGCTGCGCCCGCCACCGCCGGGCTCATCAGAAGCTCACCACCACCGAGGCAGCGAGCAGGTTGTTGCTGTTCTTGTAGCTGCCGTCGGAAACGTTGTAGAAGGTGGCAAGG
>JAJZDV010000119.1 GCA_021846025.1 Pseudomonadota bacterium | reverse complement strand
GGCCCGCCTAACCCCCAAAACAGGCACGCCCCCACCGTCAGCAGCACCAGCGCATCCAGCCCCCACTGCGAAACCCGCTCCGCGGTCCGCTCAACCATCCAGCACCATCGGCGTGATGTCACGGAAAATCGACGATCCTTGACAAAAAAATCACGCATGGATTCGAGGCACGAGGCACATGGCGATTGAAGAAAAAATCAGCCCGGAAAACCAAGCCCCGATTTTAAAAACGATAATTGATGCCAAGCAGAAGTGTGTCCAGACTCGTTCCGAGCCCGCCTGAATTGGGCACGAATTGATATTCAGTACGAATGCTCATGGCCGGCGTCAAGGCGTAGGACAAGCCCAAGCCAAGCAGCGGGTCGGTTCCGGTTGCATTGTGCCTGCCTGTCGGGCTTTCGGTCCAATGCGCCAGGCCCAGTCGGCCAAGGAGGCTGAGATGGTTGGTCAGGTGGTAACGACCGAGCCCGCTCACGCTCCACATCGTCATTTCATAGCCCATCAAGGACTCATAACCCACCTCCAGCCCGAGCGACGGATTCAAGTCGTAACCCGCCGTGAACCCGAAATCCGATGAATTACCATAGCCCGATGTTGTCGTTTTAGCGATGTTCGCAGCCAGATTGAAACCGGTTCCTGCGTTGGCCAATGGCGCAATGAAAGCCGCGCCTGAAAGTAATGCTGCAATCAATAATTTTTTCGATTTCATGAATTGTATTTTATTCAAAAATGAAGCAGATTCAATCCATGCCAGCCTGCAGAGCGTTGGCGCGCATGCCTATTTCGTGCGAAAGGTTCATTTCAACCTCTCAAAATGGGCCTGAAATATCGTATGTGCCCATTCCCGCCATTTCCATGACGCCCAGATGACGATTGCGTCATCTGGGTTGCGGCCGTTGATCGGGAGCAAGGATGAAGTCACTGGCCAGCGTCTGCGTGGCTCAGGATTCAACGGCACCGTCACTGGGCTCGGAACGTTGCATCGCGCTCATCAGGCGTGGGGCTTTGCGCGAAAGACTGGCCGGCTCACGCCGCGCAGACTCGGCGCAAGCTGCCTCGGGGCCGATGACCAGGAAGCCGTCCTCGGTGCCCTGGCGACGCAGGGTCAGGTACAGGACAACGGCAGCGATCAGGGTCGTCAGCACCAGGCTGACCAAGCCGTCCCCGAACCCCAGGCCACCCATGCTCAAGGGTTTGTCGAGCCAGTCGGCGAATGAAGCTCCCATCGGGCGTGTCATGATGTACGCAAACCAAAATGTCAACACCTCACCCGGACCCGATGGCACCCCAGCAATCATCGGCAGCGCGAATAGCCCTGTAAACAAGATCGACGACCCCAAATATCCCAGATGGGCAGTACTCGCCGTCATGTCGCCTGCGGCGGTACCAAGGGCAAAAGCGGCCATCACGGTCGCCCAGTAAAACAACTCCCGGCGTCGGGTACAGATGCTGTGCATGGAAATGGTTTTTTCAAGACGCCACCATGCCATAAAAACGATGGCCAAGACCGCCGTGAAAAACAGGGTCGATAATGTGTAGGGGACGCCAAGCACGATGTGAACCACATCCGCCATCATCGTGCCGAAAACACTGACCATGGCCACCATCAGCCAATAGACCCAGGTGATATAGCGCCGCACCCCCAGCTGCAGCGCAAAGGCCACCACGAAAGCCGCCGCTCCAAGACCAACAGCAAGATAGGGGTTGAAATGCGACACAAGATAATCAGAAGTCGCCTCGCCCATCGCAGTTGTCAATAGCTTGGATATCCAGAATACCAGCGTGATTTCCGGAACCTTGGATAATATTTGAATATCGCTTCTCAGGTTCGTCTCAGGTGTGCTGGCCATCGCTGATCCAGTGGATTTCTGCATCGTGCGGACCCTGTTGGCCCGGGTTTTTCCCCAGGCTCATGTTTTTTTGTTTGCTTGGCGTGCATGCGGCTGACACGTCTACTGAAAGCTCTCGCGCATACCCATGTAAAAACCGCCGGGGAGCAAACCGAGTATGAATGGCGAGTTCAACCGATGCGCAAAATAACCACTGGCGACGCCTACAACGGCGCCGGCCACGGTATCGGTCATCCAATGGCCGTGCGCCTTGACGCGGGCCGCCATGTCGAACACGGGAATGGCCGCCAGCGCATCCACTTCCGGGTTGGTTCGGTGGTACTCCAAAATAATGGGCGTGACCAAGGCCGTGATGGACGAGACATCGCCACTGGGGAAGCTCTGGTTATGCACGCCCTGAAACCATCGGCCTGGATTGTTGGTGGCCGAGGGGCGGGTCCGCTGAAAAGTCCATTTCAACGCCTGCGTCGAAATTCCGGCCATGGCGGCAGCGTCCACGCTCTGCCAGAGCGTTTTGCCGAGACGGTTGTTGCCGCCTTCCCAGATCGCGCCGGCCAAGGTCAGGCCAATCAGTTCAGCCGGAAACTGGGGAGATTTCGCGAGGGACCAGATGCCGGAGGTGTTTTGCTGAACGGGGTGATCCAGGTGATACAGACCCGCATAGTCCAGGACCCCAAGCGCTGCACCGATCAGATAGGTGTCTGCAAGACCCACTCCGAAAGTCGGACTCGGCGGATCAAGGCTCCAAGTCGAACGCGACGCAGGCGTTGTGGCGGTTACTCGGCCAGGTGGCGTTGCCGCGGCGAATGACGCAGGCCAGTCGACGAGATCCGGCAGTGATGGTTTCACGACCGCAGCCTGCGCCGGGCCGAGGCAAACGCCCAGCGCCACGACTCCAACAAGACCTTTCAAACCATCGGGCAGCATCATGGGCAAGCCTCGGAGACTTCGAACAAAGGCGTTGGCTGGCGCAACCGGCCGCAATGAGCCGAGGAGCTCAGCACGCCAAGCTCGTGGGGCGCAGGAACCGTGGCCCTATTTTCGGCACCGAACTCGCACGGGAACATGAACGTCAGGTGACGATTTCGTCATCCTGGCGTTCATGCCGGACGGATCAAACGCCTTGGCGCGGCGTGATGGTCACGAGGCTTCGTGGGTCCGCGGCCGAAGCCATGTTCAACCCCACATTCTGGCCAGCAGGCCGTCCTTGCGCACCCAGTGGTGGTAAAGGGCCGCGCTGACGTGTAGGCCAATGAGGCCGAGCACGACATAGGCCAGCGTGGAATGCCATTCGCCCAGATCGTGACCGACGGTCGAACCCTGACTTGCCAGCGCGGGCAGCGGCATGCCCAGGAGATGAATCGACCAGCCCCGCGTGGAGGCATTGATCCATCCGAGTAGCGGCAAAACCAGGAGAAGCCCATAGAGCAAGCCGTGCGTGAGTTTGCTCGCCAGTTGTTGCCAGGCAACACCAGGGTGCGGATCGGGGGCGCCCACGGCAGTGCGCCATCCCAGGCGCAGCAGCATCACGGCCAGGATCAGCGGGCCAATGAACAGATGCCAAGCGATCAACCCGTTCGGTTGTGTGCCTTTGCGGATGTCGGGCATCAGCCAAGCCAGGGCATATTCCCCGAGCAGCAGCAGCACGACGGCCCAGTGCAACAAGCGGGCAACGGCCCCATAGCGTGCCGTGTGCGCCGCAGATTGCGAAGTCGGATGCTGCATACCGATGGTTGATTCGTGTCGGTTTCTTGGAAGGTGCATCAACTCGCTCCTCGGCTCAACGATCACCGCCATCGCCATGATCGCCTTCGCCGCGATGGTCCCCACGCCAGCGGCGCGGCCGCTCGTATTGGTACTGCGGGACCGGTGCATAGGGCTGCGCCATGTAGTAGGACGGAGCCGGGGCGTATTGCACCGGCGGCGCCATGTACACCGGCTGCGGCGCGATCGGGTAGACGTTGCCCAGATTGGCCACGACCCCCGGCACACCGATGGCCAATGACCAGAATGGATTGTCATCCGCCTGCGCGGCGGGAAGTAAAACGGCAGCCAGCGCGACGGCTGACAGGCTCTTCAAAACGGTCATGTGTTTCATGATTGGACTCCTGTGGTTACGTTCATCTTTCCAATCCCCCAGCAGAATGGAGCGGCTTGCCGATCCATTTCAGATTTTCTTGATGTCGATCTTGATGCCCGAGACTTATACCATCCTTAGACCACAAGACCGAGGTCCGAGTGATTGAACCGCTCACATGGTCTGCCCAAGGAAAGCAAGTTTTAGGGTAGTGAAAGTTTGAAAGGTTTGCCACCTTACGTCCGAGCTGTTTGTGCAGTTCTTAGGCCTGCAATCAAGCCTCAATCCCTGCACAAACGACCCGGTTGCGCCCGCTCTGTTTCGCGCTATACATCGCCTTGTCCGCCCGGCTGAGCGCCGCATCGATGGTGATTTCTTTGGACATCAGTTCCGCCACCCCGATGCTCAAACTTATCTGCAGGCGCAGGCCTTGGTAACGCACGGCATGGGCAGCCACGGCACAGCGCACGCGCTCAGCAATTTCTTTGGCTTCCCTGCCATTGGTGTTGGGCAATAATGCGGCAAATTCTTCCCCGCCAATGCGTGCCAACCCGTCATGCTCACGGAGTTGGGCGCTTATACGTCCTGTTAAATGCTGCAACACCACGTCACCGGTGTCGTGCCCGTGGGAGTCGTTGATGCGTTTGAAGTGATCCGCATCCAGCAATAAGATGGAAATTGGTCGCTTGATCTCCTGGTCCAGTAGGCCTTGCGCAAACTTAAAAAATCCACGCCGGTTGTGCAGACCCGTAAGCGGGTCCGTCTGCGCCAAACGCAGCAGTTCGCGTTCATAGCGTTTTCGAGTAGTGATTTCCACTAGGCTCGTCAGTATGGCGTTACCGCCGTTGTAGCGCAGACGCCGAGCGGAGAGCATCACATCGATGACAACATGATTGAATGTCTTGATCTGCACATCCATGGGACCGGCCACCTGATGGCGGCGCAGCGAGCTGGCGATGCTGGTCTGCGTGTTGGCGTCCGTGTAGAAATCGGCGTTTAGGACGCCGCCCGGATGTTGCAGGGCACCTGCCGGATCGAGCAAGGACTGTGCGACGTGGTTGAAATGTAAGATTTCGCCATTTCTCTCACAGCTCAGCATCAGGGGCACTGGACAGACTTCGAATAAGTGGCGAAGACTCTGCTCGGCTGCAATGCGCTCGGTCACTTCGCGCTTGAGGCGGCGGCGATCCAGCCAGTTCAAACGTTGGGTGCGATTGGATTGTGTGGCCACGCGCCAGCCCACCAGATTGGTAAAGCCGAGTAGCACAACGAACGATATCAGGGTCCGCGATGAGGCGTGAAAGACAAAACTCAGTTCGAGTAGATAAACAAACGCTGCAGCCGGCAGCAGCCACAAATGGGCTGGGCGCAAAGCAGGGACGTAGGCATAAAACGCTAGGGTCATGAGCAGACCAGTGATGATCTGATTGGACGAATAGTGGCCGTAAATGAGGGAGATCAGGCAGAACACGATGATCATGACGGACTCAAATGCCAGTAACGCCGATGCCAAGCGTTTAGGCTGTGGTGTGGCTTGGTGGTTGCTTAACCACACCGTTCGAAGACCGAAGGCCAGCGCCACCAGGCGCAGCATGAGTGCCACTGTGAATGCACGTGTGTCATGGAGCATGATCCAGTCAACAATGCTGAGTAGCACAAAGGCCAAACTTCCCCAGAATGCGAAATGTCGGATGCGGAGGGCCAGGGTTGTCCATTCGCCCGTGACGTAGGCCGCTTCGTCTTCGTGGTGAACAAACAGCCCGAAACGATTATTCGGACTTTGAGCGTCACCCTGAGCAATGAGGGTGTCGGGACCCATCGGGGTTGCTCTTCTGATCACGTTCACGTCGGCCGCGGATAACGTTTGAGCACGTTGCCTACGACGGCGCAGAACCAAGTTGGTAACCAAGGCCAGTGCCAGACCCGCATACACAGCTAGCATCAGATCGCCGGGAACAGCCATCAAGTGCAACATACATTCCCTTAGGGCATGTCTCGTTCGATGGAAGGTGGATCTGGCGTGATCGATCTTGTCGGTGAATGCCCGTTGCATCCAGTTGACTTGTCAGATGAGGTTAAGGCCGATTCTCCGATCGATTGGCCACCGGCACCAGGGACCACATGGGTGTCTGGATGCATGCGTTCCAACACGTGCAGCACATGCCCCAAACGGGCCTCCCCTGGACGTGAGCCGGCGCGGCAGTGTCTGACCCTGTAGACCGCTCCTTTGGGTGTGCTCGAAGATTGCTTGGCCCGCTCCAGGCTGTAGACACTGTGCACCGGAAGCACGTGATTAAGGAGCAGTGTCAGGCGACTTTCGCCGTCGCCATTGAGAATAGCTGCGAAATGTCCCTCCGAGTTGATCAACGAGCGCAAAATGACAACTTCGGGTGTTCGCGGTCCCGCAAGATGCTCTTGTTCGGCATGCCCATCGTTCAATCCCAGTAGCCCCATCGGCGCCATGTGCACCGAAGATCCAAAATGGCGTGGATGGACCGGCGCAATCTGATCCGACGTGAGAGCGCCGCTACTCGACTGGCGGCGGAAAAACTTTATCCAGCGCTGATAAGCTTGTATGACGTCGGAGCAGTCTAATTTCATGCATTCACCTTGTCGTGAATAAAAAAATCCCTTTGGCTTTGACTGGCGCCCTAGGAGTCTGTCGGACTTGAACCGAAACAGTAGGTCAAACGCGATGCAACGAGGCCTTCGGCGCCTCTGAACGTCTGCCGATGTCTTTCGGTGTTCTTGAAGGCCTCAGTGATGATCTCCGCAGGCCTCCTGTGGGCGGTTTGGATGGCGTAGGCCGACACTTTTACCCCCTTCACGCCGACCTCAGCACATGCATGCGCTTGATGTTCCAGGCCATGGTCACCAGATTCCACTCGCCGTTGGCCTTGTCCAGACCGCGCATGCTCATCTGGCGCCAGCCCATCACCCGCTTGATGATGCCGAACACCGGCTCGACCGTCTGCTTGCGCAGCTTGTACAGCGCTCGCCCGGCCTGCGTGCCCAGCTGGTGGGCCATGCGCGTGAGCGGGTCTGTCGTCTGCGGCGCTGGCGCATCAGGGGCGAAGCGCTCCATCACCGGCATGTGATGACTCTCGCGCTGGATCGCCAGCGGTGGCGCGATGTCCGCATCGCTGCAGGCCTGCGCGTTGGCCCGGCTGCAGTAGCCGTTGTCGGCGATGAGTGTTTGCACTGGGCCCAGCGCCTCGGGCAGGGCCCGGATGGTCTTGATCGTGGGCTGGATTTCACGCTTGTCATTGCAAGCCTGGGTGACGTGCGCGGTGACCACCAGCATCGTCTGGGTATCCACGCCGGCTTGGGCGTTGTAGCTTTGCTCGAAGCCCCCGCCCGAGACCGGCATGATGCGCGACTCTTCGTCCGTCAGGTTGAGCTGATCGCTGTCCTTGGGGCCGGCCGGCGGGGGCTCGGGGTCTTGGCCGCGCGGCTTCTTGCCTGTATCGCGCTGGGCGTGGCGCTTGGCCACTTTGGCATCAAACGCCTGCTGCTCGCGTTGGTGACGCTCGGCCGCGCGCTGCTCGATCTTGGCCTTGGCTTGTGCCAGGGCACTCAGGCGGTCTTCGCGCCGGGCAATCTCCGCTGGCACGTCCATGCCGTCGGGCAGCGCCTGGGGGTCGCTGCTCTCGGCCAGCGCCAGCAGCGTCTGCACTTCCTGGCGCAGCTGGGCTTCGATCTTGTTGGCGTGTGCCCACGACAGGGCTTTGTGCTTGCTGGCGTTGGCCTCGATCTTGGTGCCGTCCAGCGCGATGTGCCCGAGTTTGAGCAGCTTCATCTCACGCGCCAGCACCAGCACCTGCACGAACAGCGCCTCGACCTCCTTGAGAAAGCGCTGCCGAAACGTGGCCAGCGTGTCATGGTCCGGGTGCGTGTTGGCCGCCACGAACCGGAACGCCACCGAGTCGTAGGTCGCGCGCTCAATCTTGCGGCTGGAGTGCACGCCGCTGGCGTAGCCGTAGACCAGCAAGCCCAGCAGCACCGCCGGATGATGCGCCGCCGACCCGCGCCCGCCGTACTGGCGCGTCAGTGCGCTCAGGTCCAACTGCTCGATGACTTCCACCACAAAACGCGCCAGGTGATTGGCCGGCAACCACGCGTTCACCGAGGGCGGCAGCAGGTACGCGGTTTCTCGGTCAACGGCAACAAAGCGGCTCATGGTTTGCAATCATTTTTTTGGGTTGCTCTGATTGTCTGATCCGAATCGCGCTGAGGGAAGCCCAGAAAGCCCGACAGACTCCTAGCGCGTACTCTCCAAGTAAGAGTAAAGCGATAGCCCAGTGCAAGAAGCGGGATGTGGTGCCGTAACGTGTCGGGTCAGCGGGCCTGTTCATGGGCGTGATGTCAGGCTGGAATGGCTGGGAAGTCGACGACAGGCGGCCGCTGGGCTCAACGATCGCCAGCCGGCCTGTGCCACCACCCCGCCGCGCTGCGCCCGGGCCTGCCGGATGGATCCCGCGCGTCATTGCGGCTCCGATTCCGCCAACCCCTGTGCCTGACCCCAGAGGTATCCCTGTGCCCAGTGGATGCCGAGGGTACGCACGCAGTCGCGT
>JAJZDV010000118.1 GCA_021846025.1 Pseudomonadota bacterium | reverse complement strand
GAAATGTTCGATTCCGAGACGAGATCGACAAGGGTCTTGAGTTTGCGCAAATCCATGGTGTCGCGTCGATTTGTGGCGAATTGGGATGGAAATCCTACCAAATTCAGGTTTTTGCCGACAACTTGTCGGCGACAAGGCGCAACGCAAGAGCGAGCCGAGCGTCTCGCGACCACGGCTCACAGTCTCGGCGAGGCTTGAGAGCCAGGACCGGTGTCGACCGCTTTCACGACGGTCGACGGTCGACGCTCGACAGATGCCCCTGCATGAAAGGTTGGTCGATGGGCCCGCCGGTGCATCTCGCAGCGCAATGCTGGCGTGAGTGCAGGCAGCAGGATGGATGAGGACGATGCGGGAACCGACGTTACGTGCAGCGTGCGGGTGGTCGATCCAGCCGCCTTCATGGTTGCATTTGAAAACCAGCAGGCCCGGTCCGGTTCCCGGCCTGACGCGGTCAGACCCAAGTCCATGCCGTGCAGCGGCGCATGGCCCCAGGCCTGGCACGCACGCATTCGAAACCGATGCAGGTTGAGGCTGTGCAACAGCGGGACGCGTGGGGAATTCATGCTTCCGAAGCGAATGAGTCGGATTTAGGGCTGTTGCTCTGGCAGGTGATCCTGGAGTTCCGCGAATGAGGTCTGCCCCAGTTTTTGGTAAACGATCGACCCATCCGGCGCAATGACCACGGTGAAAGGCAGTCCGCCTTGGCTGTCGCCCAGTTTGGTGCTCAAATCCGCGCCGCCCATGCCACCCAGGAGCACAGGATAACTGACGTGATGTTCCGTCAGGAAACGGCGGACCGAGGTGGGATTATCGATTGCAATGCCCACCATTTCGAGGCCCTTGCCGGCATGATCCTTGTAGAAGCGCGATAACTCGGGCATTTCCGCAATGCATGGCGGACACCAGCTTGCCCAGAAGTTCACCACCAAGGTCTTGCCCTTGAATTGGCTGAGTCTGACGCTCTGGCCTGCCAGGTTGTCGAGCGAACTGGCGAACAGGGCTTTCGTATCGCCCGGCGCTGGTTGGTTCGCTGCATCGGCAGCGGGTGCGAGTTGCGTGACCGAGGCGAGTGCGCGCTCTGCCGCTCGACGTGAATCGTGGCGGTTGGTGGCCCAGTCGCTGCCCGCAATACCGACGCTCGCCAGGAGAATGGCAACGGCCCAAATTTTCGGCTGCTTCAACGTGGAACTCCTTCGGTCTTGGTTGAGGCGGGACCCGCGGCGACGAGTGCACGCACCGCTTGCAACGTGCCGCGCTCGGCCCGGTCGCCGCTGGACCGCGCAGGGCGCAAGAGAACCCCACGCTCGTCTTTGAGTGGGTAGAGACTCAGGGTGGCCATCACGGTGGAGGGTGTTGTGGAAGCGGGATCGGACTGCAGCAAAGGCCATTCAAAATCCAGCCGTTCCACCGGGCGTTTACCGGCGAAGTGGGGCGCTTCACCCACGTGATAAGGCATATTGCGGTTGATGCAGTGGATTTCCACGGCCTTGGCGTCGTCCGAGAACAGCAGCAGATGCAGGGCAGAGTGCGCTGTGGCCGTTCCGTTCCAGACGGCACCTGCCAGGTGCGGCCTGAATTCGGCGAATTCCTCCATCAGTCGCAGCGCAGCGCGGCGCAGATGCCACAGCAGCCTGGGGTGTTCGTCGCCATGGAACAGGGCCAGGTACAGCTGAACCTGGGCTTGCACGTCGTCGTGATCAGGCTGGGCCTCGGAGTGAGCCCCGGCTCCCAGCAGTTGGTGAACAGCCTTGCGCTTGGCGCTGAGGTAATCCAGCCCATCTTCGACGATGAGGCGTGCGGCAGTGGCCGCGAGTTCTTCCCGTAAGGCACGCATGCGAGGCAGTGTATCCGCCCGGATCTGCCGCTGGGGGCGCCTGGAATTTGCCGGGGAATCAAGGCCTGAAACGGGCCATGGCGCTTTCTACAATGGTCCCATGCATATCCATATTCTCGGTATTTGTGGCACGTTCATGGGCGGCATCGCCGCCCTCGCGCAAGCTTCCGGTCATCGGGTCACTGGCTGCGACGCCCATGTCTATCCTCCCATGAGCGAGCAACTCGATCGATTGGGCATCCAACTGTTGGAGGGCTATGGTGCCGATCAACTGACACTTCGCCCCGATCTTTGGGTCGTCGGCAACGCCGTGTCGCGTGGCAACCCGCTGATGGAAGCCATTCTCGATGCCGGCCAACCCTACACCAGCGGCCCGCAGTGGTTGGCCGAGCATGTGTTGGCCTCACGCTGGGTGCTGGCCGTGGCTGGCACGCATGGCAAAACCACGACCACTTCGATGCTGGCCTGGATTTTGGATCATGCCGGTTTGAATCCGGGTTTCCTCATTGGTGGTGTGCCGGTGGACTTTGGTGAGACGGCACGCCTTGGGAAGGCACCGTTTTTCGTGGTCGAGGCCGACGAATACGACACCGCGTTCTTCGACAAGCGATCCAAATTCGTGCATTACCGCCCGCGTACGGCGGTGCTCAACAATCTCGAATATGACCACGCCGATATTTTTTCCGACCTGACGGCGATCGAAACCCAGTTTCACCACCTGGTGCGAACCGTACCCGGCACAGGAAAACTGCTGGTACAGGCTGGTAGCGCGGCGCTGGATCGGGTCTTGGCGCGGGGCTGCTGGAGCTTGGTGGAGCATTTTGACGTCACCACACAGCAGGGCTGGAGCGCCGAAGGCGACGAACATCATTTCCGCGTGCTCTGGCGAGATCAGATCCAAGGTGAGGTGCAATGGCGCCAGATGGGCGCGCACAACCGTGCCAATGCCCTCGCCGCCCTCGCCGCAGCACGCCATGCTGGTGTGCCTGCAGGGCTCGGATGCGAGGCACTCAGTGCGTTCGCTGGCGTGAAGCGGCGCATGGAGCGGCGCGGCGAAGCCGGTGGCGTGACGGTCTACGATGACTTCGCCCATCATCCCACGGCCATCGCCACGACCATCGCCGGTTTGCGCCGCGGCACACACGGGCACGGTCGCATCCTAGCGGTGTTCGAGCCACGCTCCAACACCATGAAGCTGGGCACCATCAAGAGCCGGTTGCCGGATGCGTTGCAAGACGCTGATCTGAGCTTCGGCTACAGCGGGGGATTGGACTGGAACCTGGCCGAGACCTTGGCTCCATTGGGGGCGCGTGCGCGCACGCACGCCGATCTCGGAGCGCTTGTGGCCGATGTCGTCGGTGAAACCCTGCCGGGTGACCACATTCTTGTGATGAGCAACGGCAGTTTCGGCGGCGTGCACGCCAAGCTTTTGCAGGCTTTGCAGAAACGATCGAGTTCGGACGCATCCGTGGCTTGAACAGGCCCTCACCAAGCCGGACACCAGCGGCCCATTGCCTGGCCCCCATTGGGGCTTGATCGGTTTTTCGGCCGGGAACCGGCATACCTGATAGGATAAGAATCATTCGCATTAGCTCGGCATGATTCAACGTCGAGCAAAGCCTCCGCCTTGCGCGCAACCGGCACATCGTTCCGTCACCATGAACACACTCGCATCGCTGCACCCCGGCGCACTGGCCGTCATCAACGCAGTGCGTGCCGAGGGCGCGCTGATGCACCGCTTGGCGGCATTGGGTTTGCGCGCCGGCAATCAACTCCTGGTGTTGCGTCAGGCCCGTTTTGGCGGGCCTATCCATGTGCGTATTGGCACCACGGAACTCTACCTGCGCCGTGCCGACGCGTGTCATGTCGAGGTCGCGCTGTCGGATGTGATGCAGCCAGTGTCCACGGGTGGCTCGCGCCCCGTGGTGTCGATCGAGTCGCCCCGAGCATGAAGCGCATCGCCCTGGTGGGCATGCCCAACACGGGAAAGTCCACCCTGTTCAACCGGCTCACCGGCGCTTCGGCCCGGGTCGGCAACTGGCCTGGGTTGACGGTTGAGCTCGCTTCTGCACGCATACCTTTGGGCCGCCACATGACGCAGGTCATCGATCTGCCCGGCATCTACGATCTGCAAGGACTGACCGAAGACGAAAACGCGGTGCAGCGTTTTCTGCAGAGCCAGAGCGTGGACCTCGTTGCCGTCGTCATCAACGCCACGCAGATCGACCGCCAACTCGCCCTGGCCGTGCAGATCCGCGACAGCGGCTTTCCCTGCGTCGTGCTGCTGAACATGGTCGACGAGGCCGAGCGCTACGGTGTGGGCATCGACCCCGTCAAACTGCAAGCCTCGCTGGGTGTGCCGGTGGCCAGCCTCAGCGCCAAATACGGTCGCGGTTATCCCCAGGCGCTGCAACTGCTGGGGCAGAGCCTGGAGACCACCGTTCCCTTTGGCCTCGAGCGAGCCCGTGCAGCACTCGAGCAGCGGCAGGACGGGCAAGCAGGTGCCCGGGCAGCGCTATCGGTGGCCGTGCAACTGCCAACCCGCCTGCCGGACACCCTGGCCCGGCGCATCGACCACTGGGTGATGCATCCGTGGATCGGACCCCCGCTCTTCCTGGTCTTCATGGCGCTGGTCTTCAACGCCGTGTTCACGCTCGGCGCACCGCTGCAGCAGGGGCTGGGCTGGGTGTTCGACCAAGTGCGCATGCAGGTGCTGGCGCCGGCACTGGCCACATCGCCGTCATGGTTCAGCGGTCTGCTGCTCGACGGTCTCTACAACGGCGTGAGCACGGTGGCGGCCTTCGTGCCGGTCATCATGCTGTTCTTCGTCTTCATGACCCTGATCGAGGAGAGCGGCTATTTCTCGCGCGCTGCCTTCCTCACCGACAGCCTGATGTCGCGCATGGGGCTGGACGGGCGCGGCTTCGTCATGTTGCTCATGGGCTTCGGCTGCAATGTGCCGGCGCTCATGGGCACGCGGGTGATGCGCTCGCACGGCCTGCGTCTGCTCACCATGCTCATCATCCCGTTCTCGCTGTGCTCGGCACGGCTGCAGGTGTTCCTGTTCATCATTGCCGCGCTGTTCTCGCCGCGCGTGGCGCCCTGGGTGCTGCTGAGCCTCTACGGCGTGAGCTTCGCCGCGACGTTCGCCTCGGCCCTCGTGTTCAAACAGCGCTACCCCAGCAACGAACCCTTCGTGCTGGAACTGCCGCCGTACCGCCTGCCCACGATACGGCACATTGTGTTGCGTGCCTGGAGTGAAATTCACCACTTCCTGCACCGTGCCACCAAGTTCATCGTCATCGGCGTGGTGCTGGTGTGGATGCTGACCAACCTGCCGCCGGGTCAGCCCACCGCCGGACCCCACACCCTGGCCGGTTGGGTGGGGCACGCGCTGCATCCGGCCTTCGTGCCGCTGGGCATTCCGCCGGAACTGATCATCGCCCTCATCTTCGGCTTCGTCGCCAAGGAAATCGTCATTGGCTCGCTGGCCGTGATCTACGGCCTGCAGGGCGACGCCCTGCAACACGCGGTTGCCGCGCAAATCACCCCCGCTGCGGCCTACAGTTTCATGCTGTTCACGCTGATCTACACGCCCTGCCTGTCCACGGTGGCCGCCTTGCGCAGCGAGTCGAAAAGCATGACCTACACCTGGCTCAGTCTGGGCTGGTCGCTGGGCCTGGCCTGGATGGTCTCGTTGGCGTTCTATCAAACCACGCGAACACTCGGCTGGGCATGAACCCTTCGGCCTCCGGGAGCGCCCGAAGCGCCTGCCTACAATGCCGGCATGTCCGGAAACACGCTCGGTTTACTCTTTGCCGTCACCACCTTCGGCGAATCTCATGGCCCCGCAATTGGCTGTGTCGTTGACGGCTGTCCGCCCGGCATGACGCTGTCGGAGGCCGACATCCAGCCCGACCTCGACCGTCGTCGTCCCGGCACTTCGCGCCACGTCACGCAGCGGCAGGAGGCCGATCAGGTCGAAATCCTTTCCGGTGTGTTCGGGGGTCAGACCACCGGCACGCCTATCGCGCTGCTGATCCGCAACACCGACCAGCGCAGCAAGGATTACGGCAACATTCTCGAGACCTTCCGCCCCGGACATGCCGACTACACCTACTGGCGCAAGTACGGACTGCGTGACCCGCGTGGCGGTGGGCGCTCGTCGGCCAGACTCACGGCGCCCATTGTTGCTGCTGCGGCCATCGCGAAAAAATGGCTGCAGCAGCATCATGGCATTCAGGTCCGTGGCTGCATGCAGCAAGTGGGTGAGGTGAGTATTCCCTTCGTCAACTGGGAGGACGTGCCCGGCAATGCGTTCTGCGCCCCCAACGCCGCCATCGTGCCCGAGCTCGAGGCGTACATGGACGCGCTGCGCAAAACCGGCGACTCGTGTGGCGCAAGACTGCATGTCGAGGCACTGAATGTGCCCGCAGGCTGGGGCGAACCGCTGTATGACAAGCTCGACGCGGACATCGCCCATGCCATGATGGGATTGAATGCGGTCAAGGGTGTGGAAATCGGTGCCGGCTTCGCCAGTGTTGCGCAAAAGGGCAGCGAACATGGCGACGAACTCACGCCCCAGGGCTTCGTCGGCAACAATGCCGGTGGCGTGCTGGGTGGCATCAGCAGCGGCCAGCGAGTGACCGTGTCGATCGCCATCAAACCCACCTCCAGCATTCGTTTGCCACGTCGCTCCATTGACCGTGCGGGCCAGCCGACCGTGGTGGAAACCTTCGGCCGCCACGACCCGTGTGTCGGCCTACGCGCCACGCCCATCGTCGAGGCACTCCTGGCCATCGTGCTCATGGATCATGCCCTGCGGCATCGCGCGCAATGCGGGGACGTGCGCATCGATGTGCCGCCAATTCCAGGTCAAGCGGGCTGTGCGTGATGGCTGTCCAGACAGGATGGTCGCTCCGTCGGCGAAGGAAGGTCCGTTTCCGCTCTCGCGGATTGCGCACGCTGAGAATGTGCCGAGCCACATGCGGCGGGTTTACCAGCCGCAAACCGTATGGAGACGAGCCTTGGACGAGCGTATCAAGTTCTCGGTTGGTCCGGATGCACACCAGGACAGCATCGCGGTTGCCGCGTGCGCAGCAGGGCGAGAGCCGAGCCGTTTCGTGGGCACCCTCGGGCCCGACATGCAGCGGGTTCTCAAGACGCTGCGCAAGTGTGGTCCGGCGCGGTAGGTGAGCATGGTCTGCGAGGCCGGGCCTACCGGCTACGGGCGGCATCGAAAGCGGACTCGGCACGGCGCGGCGCGCCTGTTTGTGGCGAGCCCGGGGCGTGCAGGCCAACAGGGACTGCGTGGCGCTGGCGCTGGCGCGGGAGTTGGCGGATGTTGGTGGGTGTTGGCCGGATTCGTCAGGGCCGTTGCACAGCAGGCGGCGCCAACCCCTGAGGCACGGCAGATCCGGCCCCGTGGCACGCGGTGATGCGGCACGATCGCGCCAGGAACAGCCCTCGCCGACACGATCCACAGACCCCTTCAGGCAACCTGCGCCACTGGAGCAGGGCCGATTCCATGACGGATCGATGCACGCTGGTCACCAACCCACGCAGGCAGTCTGATGCATCGTCGCCGCAGCAGACGGCTGCCGCATCACCCCGTGCCGCTGGATCCGCATTGAAGCCGTGCCCCTCTTGACCAGAGCGGCCATATCGGGGTCATGACCCGTCCATCCGTGGCATCCATGATGCATGCCACGGCGGCATCCATCGCTCGACACGCCAACTCCAACAGTCGATCCGGCCGTAGCTCAAGACCAACAACGCCAGACCGTTCATGCGGGCCAAATCTGCCGACGCCATCCTTGCCAGGATCCGGAACTGTTGTCTGCGTGGTTCCAACCGGGAACACTGGAGTGAGAACCTCCGCGACAACGCCGAGGAGCAACTTGCCGGATTGCAGCAGGTGCCCAGCACGATCCGCTCATGCTGGAGAACCACCGGAATCGTCGGATGGGTTGGAGCGTTTGTTTGGGGTGAGGTCGGGGTTCGAGCGTTTGAGACTGATCAAGGGTTGGACGATGGGCGCTTGCAGCGAGGCACGGTTGGCTTCCACGGCAGGCCGTGGCTGGACTTCACGCAGGCTGCGCATGCAGCGCCGCGTCAAGTCTTGGTACGTGCGGGTGCCGTCGAGCTTCCAGGCCATTTCTTCGGCTTGCAGTTCGCGTTTGATTCTGGCCGGCAACCCTGCGACCAGTGTGCGTGGCGGCACGCGCATGCCGGCAGGAACGAAGGCGCAGGCGGCGACGATGGCCTGCTCACCAATCTCGGCATCGTCCATCACCACGGCGTTCATGCCCACCATGGCATCGCGCCGCACCACACAACTGTGGAGCACCGCACCATGGCCGATGTGCCCGTTCGCCTCGACCACGGTGTCATGCCCGGGGAAGCCGTGCATCACACAGCCATCCTGCACGTTGGCGCCCTCATGCAGCACGATGCGGCCGAAATCGCCGCGCAAACTGGCGCAGGGACCCACATAGCAACCGGGGCCAATGATGACATCGCCGATCAAGACGGCGCTGGGGTGCACATAGGCGCTGGGGTCAACCACGGGGATGACGTCGTCGATGGCATAGCAGGGCATGGGCTTTTCCTCAGGGTTTTTCAGCAGCATCTTTGACTTGCATCAGGCTTGTGGCGAGTTTACTATTGACCAACCGGTCGGTCTATTTATCGATTCCGCTCGGGCTTGACGGCTCCTGCTGAAGCTTCCATTTCACCGTCTC
>JAJZDV010000117.1 GCA_021846025.1 Pseudomonadota bacterium | reverse complement strand
GCCACCTCCCGTGCCGCAAACCGTGCCGGCCATGCCGGTGGCGCCGCCCGAACCCCCTGTCGCCCCGCTCAAGGTGCCGCCGGTGGTCGACCTTCAGGCCTTGCGCGACGCCTATGGCCAGGCCATGCATGCGGCCATTCAGGCCGTCGCGCGCTACCCCGACATGGCACGGCGCATGGGCCTGTCGGGCCGCACGCTGGTGGCCTTTCGCTTCGAGCACGGCGAGGTGCATGACGTGCGGATCGTCACCAGCAGCGGCTACGGCGTGCTCGACCGCGCAGCCGAGCGCGCAGTGCGCCATGCAAGCTATCCACCCTTGCCTGCCGCTCTGCAGGGCAAGCCGCTCACGCTGCAACTCTGGATTCGGTTCCATCTCGACGCGGGGAGCGATGCCTGATGCGCATGCCACAGCATGACGGACAACCAACCGAGGCCACCATGCAACCGGACCATCTCCCTTGCACCACGCACACCCTGGGTTGCGCGCCAACCCGGACCGCACCCAGCCAAGCCCCGCGGCCCTGCGCCGGGCGCTGGCCGGAATGGCGGCGGTGGTGGCGGCGTGAGCTGCAGCATGGCCTGTGGGTCTTGATCCTGCTCGGCGCCCTCGGCCCTCGGGCGCAGGCGTCGACCTTGCCGGGCAAGCCATCCATCATGGTCATGCCCTTCGACTTGTTCGATGGCTCCGCCGACCAGCGGCCTGCCATCTTGGCCGCGCAACAGCGCGCCTTGCTGGCCTTGCCCGGCGAGGTCAACCGGGCTTTGCGCGCCGGCCGCCGCTGGCGTGTGATCGACAACAGCCGGGTGCGTCCGGGCCTGCTGGCCCTGGCGGGCGACTACGCCCACCCCACGCTCTGCGGGCTATGCATGCTCAAGCTCGGCGAGCAGGCCGGCGTCGACTACGTGGTCGTGGGGCAGTTGCGCAAGGTGAGCGATCTCATCATCTACCTGCAAGCCGATATCGACGATGTGCGCACGCATCAGGTCGTCGATCATCTGCTGCTCGAAGTCAAGGCCGACAACGCCAGCATGTTGGGTCGCGCCGCCCGAAGCTTGGCGCGCCAGATCGACGGGTCGAAGGCCTTCGCCACGCCTTGATTGCGCTGGGGAGGGTGCTCGCGCTGCTTTGTTTTGCCCCACCCGTCCTTCCTGTCCGGCCTGGCAGTTGCCGCCGCTCGGCCTCGCCGGTTCCTGCATGCTGGCCGACGCTGCGGCCGCGGCACGCATGTCCGCCAGCCTGCAGACCCTGCACGGGATGTGGACAATGCAGGCAGCCGTGCGGCGGCTCTGCCGCTGCCCGTTCGTCACTCCGCAACCCGTGTCCGTTCCTCAACCGCCCGCAATCCGCCGCGCCGCGACGTTTGCAACGCCCGTTCAGAACCCTTGTCCATCACGCTCCAGCCCATGTCCAGCCAACTGTTCTCGCCCTTCCAACTCGGCCCCCTCGGGCTTGCCAACCGCATCGTCGTCAGCCCCATGTGCCAGTACAGCGCCGACGCTGGCTGCGCCTCCGCCTGGCACCGCGTGCATCTGGGACAGATGGCGCAAAGCGGGGCCGGACTGCTGTGCATCGAAGCCACGGCGATCGAGGCCATCGGCCGCATCACGCCCGGCTGCCTGGGCCTGTACTCGGACGCCAACGAACGCGCGCTGGCCGACGTGCTGGCCGATGTGCGCCGTTTCAGCGCCATGCCCATCGCCATCCAGCTCGCCCATGCCGGGCGCAAGGCATCGAGCGCGCGGCCCTGGGACGGCGGTCAGCAACTGGCGCTGTCCGAAGGTGGCTGGGTCGCGGCGGCGCCTTCGGCGATCGCCCATGGGGCGCATGAAACACCTCCCGAGGCGCTGGACGAAGCGGGCCTCGCGCGCATCTGCCAAGCCTTTGTCGACGCCGCGCGGCGCGCAGCCCGCCTGGGCCTGCAGGCGGTGGAACTGCATGCCGCGCACGGCTACCTGCTGCACGAATTTCTCTCGCCGCTGGCCAACCAGCGCACCGATGCCTACGGCGGCAGCCTGGACAACCGCATGCGTTTTCCACTGCAGGTGTTCGACGCCGTGCGCGCCGTGCTGCCGCCAACCGTGGCACTCGGCGTGCGCCTGTCTGCCACCGACTGGGTGGAGGGCGGCTGGGACCTGGAGCAGAGCCTGCGCTTCGCCGCGCTCCTGAAGCAGCGCGGCTGTGACTGGATCGACGTCTCGTCCGGTGGCATCTCGCCGCTGCAGCGCATTCCGGTCGGCCCCGGCTATCAGGTGCCGCTAGCGCGCGCCATCCGCCAGGCCACCGGACTTGCCACCCTAGCCGTGGGCCTCATCACCGACGCACAGCAGGCCGAGGCGTTGTTGCAGGACGGCAGCGCCGACCTCGTTGCCCTGGCCCGCGCCATGTTGTGGAACCCGCGCTGGCCCTGGCACGCCGCCGCGTCCTTCGGGGCCAGCGTCCATGCCCCTGCACAGTATTGGCGCAGCGAGCCGCGCGAGGCACGCGGCGTGTTCACCAACGCCCAAATCGGCCAACGCTGAGCGCGGACCAGCCAACGTGCTTGAGCACGTTGGCGCGCCGCGCGAAGGGTCTGCCGGCCTGCAAGCCGGCAAGCTCCGAGCGACTGGATGGGTTGGACCAGCCAACGTGCTTGAGCACGTTGGCGCGCCGCGCGAAGGGTCTGCCGGCCTGCAAGCCGGCAAGCTCCGAGCGACTGGATGGGTTGGACCAGCCAACGTGCTTGAGCACGTTGGCGCGCCGCGCGAAGGGTCTGCCGGCCTGCAAGCCGGCAAGCTCCGAGCGACTGGATGGGTTGGACCAGGGCTGGCGACAGGCGCCATGACGGTGCATGCGCCAGGGTGGCCCAGCCAGCCAGGACCGTGCGTGCACCAAGGCGGTGCCGGCGGATCCTGCCGGCCTGGCATGGGGCTTGCTGATTGCCAGCATGGAGACTGTGCGAGCGAGACGATGATGCGGGCCTATTCCGAGTGCAGCGGCTTCGAGGACCCGGCCGCAGTCGATGCCGCCCGTCCGGCGTGGGCCCGCCTCACACGCTGGATGCGCGACACCGGCCAGTCGGCACTGGCCGCCAAGCAGGAGGAGGCGAGGCTGGCTTTTTACCGCGAAGGCATCACCTTCGCTGTGTACGGCGAGGGCGGTGGCACCGAGCGCGCCATTCCCTTCGACATCATTCCACGCATCATCACCGCGGCCGAGTGGGCCTATCTGCAGCGCGGGCTAGTGCAGCGGGTGCAGGCGCTGAATCTGTTTCTGGCCGACATCTACGGGCCGCAACGCATCATCCACGACCGGGTGGTGCCGGCCGAGGGTGTGCTCGACAACTCGCAGTACCGCGCCGGCATGAAGGGCGTGAAGGTGCCGCGCGGGGTGTACGGTGCCATTTGCGGCATCGACCTGGTGCGCACCGGCGAGCAGGAGTTTCACGTGCTGGAGGACAACCTGCGTGTGCCTTCGGGCGTGAGCTACATGCTGGAGAACCGCCGCATCCTGTCGTGGCTGGCGCCCGATCTGTTCGAGCACCACCGCGTCGCGCCCATCGGCAACTACCCCGACCTGCTCGATCTGACCTTGCGCGAGCTGGCGCCGAGCCACACCGACGACCCCAGCGTGGTCGTGCTCACACCCGGGCCGTTCAACAGTGCCTATTTCGAGCACGCCTTCCTGGCGCAGAGCATCGGCGCCGAACTGGTGGAGGGGCAGGATCTGTTCGTCGACGACGGCTTCCTCTACATGAAGACCATCCGCGGCCCGCAGCGGGTGGACGTGATCTACCGCCGCATCGACGACGACTTCCTCGACCCGCGCGTCTTCCGCCCCGACTCCATGCTGGGCGTGCCGGGGTTGTTCGAGGTCATTCGCGCCGGCAACGTCGCCCTGGCCAACGCCGTCGGCACGGGTGTGGCCGACGACAAATCGGTCTACCCCCACGTCCCGGCCATGATCCGTTACTACCTGGACGAAGACGCCATCCTGCCCAACGTGCCCACCTACACCCTGAGCGACCCGAAGCAGTGCGCCCATGTGCTGTCGAACCTGGCCGAGTTGGTGGTGAAGGAGGCGCAGGGCGCGGGCGGTTACGGCATGCTCATCGGCCCCAAGGCCAGCCAGGCGGAGCGCGAAGCCTTCGCCGCGCGCATCCGCGCCAACCCGGACAAGTACATCGCCCAGCCCACGCTGGCGCTGTCCACCTGCCCCACGCTGGTGGACGAGGGCGTGGCGCCGCGCCATGTGGACCTGCGCCCCTACGTGTTGCAGGGCTCGACCATCCGCATGGTGCCTGGAGGCCTCACCCGCGTGGCCCTGGTGGACGGCTCGCTCGTGGTCAACAGCAGCCAGGGCGGCGGCACCAAGGACACCTGGATGCTGCAGGATTGAGCGGTGGGTCCACTCCCCCCGAGCGCTGGCGAAACGTTCGAATGGCTTGAACCGAACTCAGGAGAGCCCCATGCTGTGCCGCACTGCTTCCGATCTGTTCTGGATGGGGCGCTCCGCCGAGCGCGCCGAATCCATGGCTCGCATGCTCGATCTGGCTCGGCGCCTGGCCGCCTTGCCTTCCTCGCACGGCGATCATGCGGCGCACTCGGTCTGGGCCTTGCCCCTGCTGTCCACCGGGGGCATTCCGGCAGGTGCAAGGCTGCAGGACATGAGCCCGCTGGACATGCTCGGGCGCTGCCTCATCGACCGCGACAACCCCTCGTCCGTACTCACCTGCGTGCAGCTCGCGCGCGACGCCGCGCGCAACCAGCGCTCGGTGGTCCCCGCCGAGGTCGTGGCCCCGCTGCAACTCATGCTCGGCAAGCTGCGCGCGCTCAAAGCCCAGCATCTGGTGCGCGGCGGCCTGGGGCAGGTGATCGGCGAGATCATGGCCTTCACCGATGCCTTTCGCGGCGTCACCATTGCCAACATGATGCGCAACGAGGCCTGGCATTTCTTGCGCCTGGGCAACTTTCTCGAACGCGCCGACAGTGCCGTGCGGCTCTGGACGACCCAGGCCGACCCCGAATTCTCGCTCGTGCGCGACGGCCCCGACAGCCCGCACGCCGGCTTTCACCGCGTCGCCCTGCTGGAGGCGGCCTCGGCCCTCATGCCGCTGCGCCGCCTGCACGGCGAGCCCAATCGCCAGGGTGTGACCGAGATGCTGCTGCGCCGGCCCGACTTTCCGCGCTCGGCCAGCTTCTGCCTGGGCGAGGCCCAGAGCAACCTGGCGGCGCTGCAGGTGGACGTGTGCGAACCCGTCATGCGCCAACTCGGCAGAGCCCTGGCCGGCGTCTCGTACCTTGAACCGGAGGCAGGCGCCAGCGGCATGTTCGCGTTCGGCGCCGCACGCCAGGCCGACATCAGCGCCGTGGAGGCCGCGGTGGACGAGCGCTTCTTCGTCGCCCACATGCCGCTGCGCCGCGCTGCCTGACGCCGTGCCCCGGGGCAGCGAATCTGCGCTCCCCGGCACGGCGTCTGCTCCCTGGCGCCTCTCATTCCTGCACCCCATCATGACCCAATGCTCGGTCAGCCAATCACCAGCGCGGGGATCTGAAATTTCAAACCGACCAGGAGGACACCTGCTGGGGCGAACGCTCGGCGTGTGGGCCGCAGGTACGCGCCGCGTTGCCGCCGAACTTCGCCGATTCAGTGGCATCCGGATTCGCGGAATTCGTGCAGGGCGTACTGACCTGCGAGGATGCCGGCGATGCGAAATCCTGCCGCCAAGGCTTCGACAGGCTCGGGGATCGTGTGCGATCCAATGGCCGAACGAGGGAGTTGAAGGCGCTGTGTGCAGCCCTCGCGCTGGTCGTCTGCAGCGTTCACGCTCTGCTGATTCGGCACGGTGGTGGCATTGCCTGCGGCCAACGCGCTGGGAAGCCAGGTTTTCCCCCTGGCGTCGACCGCGATTTCGCCGCACTTGCTCCACTCCAACTCAACCTTGAGCCATGCAAGCGCTCAATGTGCATGTCCCATGAGCGCCGTATCTTTGCGCTAGGTTGTGCGCTCGAGTAGCGCTTGCAATGCTGCAGGCAAGCCTTTGTTCGGCTTTTGCGGTGGCCTCGCATAACTGCCGCGTGTGGCACGCCCGGATGCCAGAGCGACCAGAGTTTCTGCATGGCGAACGGCGCTTGACACACCGTCGACCACTGGAACAGGAAGCTCTTTGCGTATTGACCTTGCAAGCCCAGCCAGAGGGGCGCCTGCGAGCACGATGACATCGGCGCCGTCTTCGTCGACCGCTTGATTGCAAAGGAGACGTAACTGCTCAGCGTGGTCGTCCTGCACAGAGCCCACGTCTCGCAAATGCACGTCGAGGTGGCGGATGCTTGCCAAGCGGTCGATCAAGCCATAGGCAAGCACACACTCGCGGTACCAGGCGGTGATACGCCGGGAGATTGCGACAATCGAAAAGCGGCTGCCCAGCATGCAGGCGCTCATGAGTGCCGCTTCCGTCAGTCCGACAACGGGAATATCGACCGCTTCCCGGATGCCTCTGACGCCCGGATCACCGAAAGCCGCAATGATGAGGGCGTCGTAATCCGCCTCGTGTTCGGCGGCAAGACAAGCTGCCGCATAGGCACCAACGATGGCTTCGAAGCGGGTCTCGATGTAGGCCACGCCAACTGGCGCGGTGACAACGTCGATTCGTGTGTCGACCGATGCTGCATGTGTGGCCTCGCTCCGGATGAGTTCGGAGACACTTTGCGAGATATTGGGGTTGATGAGCAAGATGCGCATGGCTATGACCCAGGGAACGGCGGCAGGGGCGGTGGCAGGAGCGAAGGTCGGCCGCAATGCAAGAACCGACCTTGACCTTGGCGTGGATGGAAGCGTTCGCCATCCCAGATGATTTCCCCATTGACCAGCGTGAGGCGAGGCCAAGCCCTGAGACGCATGCCTTCATAGGGGGTGTAATCAACGGCATGATGCAGGGATGCGTTGGTCAAGGAAATGTCTCGTTCTTCCCAAATGACAAGATCGGCATCGCTACCAATGGCGATGCTCCCTTTGCGCGGGTGGATGCCATAGGCTTTGGCAGGATTGGTTGCCGTGAGTTCAACAAAGCGGTTGAGCGTGATCTTGCCGCCCAGCACTCCCTCCGAGTACAGCAGCGGCATTCGCGTCTCCAGACCGGGAATGCCATTCGGAATGTGGCGAAAGGCCACCTCGCCGCCACCAGGTTTCTTGCCCTCTGGCGCGTTGAAGCGGAATGGCGCATGGTCCGACGAAAACACGGTGAACAAACCGTCCGCGAGTCCATCCCAAATCACTTTCTGGTTCGACTTGTCACGCGGCGGAGGGCTGCAAACGCATCGCGCGCCCAAGTAGCTGTCGTCGATGCCGAGGTCATCGGCGGTTAGGAAAAGGTACTGTGGGCAGGTCTCGGCAAAAATCTTCATGCCCAGGGCACGTGCATTCCGGATCTGCTCGACGGCATCCCGCCCGGAGACATGGACGATGAGGATGGGCACATCGACCAGTTCCGACAGCGCAATCGCACGATGTGTCGCTTCCCGCTCGACAAGCATGGGGCGTGCATGCGCGTGATAGCGAGGCGCGGTTCTGCCGCTGGCCTCGAGACGCCGGGTCAACCACTCGATGCAATCGGCATTCTCCGCATGGATCATGGCCATCGCATCATGCCGTTTGGCAATTTCGAGGAGATCGAGGATCTGGCCGTCATTCAGCTTGAGATCGTCGTAGGTCATGTAAATTTTGAACGACGTATAACCCTGGCGGATGAGTTCCGGCAATTCATTCTCCAGAACTTGAGGGGTCGGGTCACTGACGATCAAGTGAAATGCGTAATCCACATGGGCTCGTCCTTCGGCGCGTTGGTGGTAATCCTCAACCGCCGCTCGTAACGATTGCCCCTTTTGTTGGGCGGCGAAGGGAATCACGGTGGTTGTGCCACCGCAGGCGGCAGAACGCGTTCCGCTGTCAAAGTTGTCAGCCATGCATGCCGGGGCTTGCATGGGCTGGTCAAGATGGCAATGCGCGTCGACTCCACCAGGGGTCACCACCCGGCCTTGCGCGTCAATCTCGCTGTGCCCAGCAGGTAAATCAGAGCCCAGCTGGACGATGCGGCCCTTGCGGATGCCAATATCTGCGTGGAACGTATCGCAAGCGGTCGCGACCAAGGCATTGCGTACAACGACATCGAATGGTTCACGCATCATGAGTTCTCACTCAATAGTTGTCCCCAGTCGCAAACACGCCGCGATTCGATTTGAATCAACCGAAGCGCCTTCCATACGACTGCCGAAACCGAGTCATAGATCGGAATGCCGATTTCCCGCTCCAGGTCATTCACCAGTTGTGCAGCCCGTAAGTTCGTGCACATCGTCACGATGGCTTGTGGCTTATCACGCGCCACTTCACGGATCAGATTCGCCAATCGATCGGGTTCAACCTCGGAAAATGAGAAGTTATCCTGGATGTTCAAATGCCGATCCGCTACACAGATCATTCCGTTGTTTTGGTAATTGATGATGATGCGATCATGGACTTCCTGAATATAAGGTGTAATCAGTCCAAATCGGTGGATGTGGTGTAAAGCCATGGCCTCATTCAACGCCAGGACCGATGTGGTTGCTGGTCGTC
>JAJZDV010000003.1 GCA_021846025.1 Pseudomonadota bacterium | reverse complement strand
GCCAAGATTCGGTACACAGCCGCGAGGGTGCGGCAGCGATGCGGCGTCAAACCGATCGGCCGGGGTTTGCAGGCGATTGCACCAATGCCAGGCTGAGTGAGCCGGGCGAGGCCCAGATGCGGCCGGCCAAACTCATATGGGTGACGTGCAACCGCACCTGCATGCGGTCGGCTTGCTGGCGCAGGCGCGCAAATTCGGGCCATGCCTGCAGTTCGCGAATGCCGCCATCAAAACTGATCTGCATGGAAGTTCCTTGAACACCGCCCTCCTGCAGGCTTTGTTCGGCACGCTCGAAGACCGCAGCGACCGCAGTGCGCCAGCGTTTGGCGCGTGTCATGCAATGCAGCCCGTCTGGCTGACTCGACAGAACTGGGTAGGGATTCCAGAGTTTGTGGATGCCCGAGGAACAGGCCTGTACCCAAGGGCTCAGAGCCGGATCAGCCAGCCTGGAGAGGGTCGCGGCCATATCCCCCGGATAACGCGGGACCAGCCACTGCCGAGTCATGCTCGAAATCTGGGCAGCTGTCTGTGCCACATGGTTGACTGGCTCGCCAGCGTCAAGTTGTTTCAGCAAGATGCGCGCCTGCAAAGCGGGGCCGGAGAGCATCGAGCCGCCATCGAGGCAGAGCACCTGCAGTTCCGGTGGCAAACCACGGCTGCGCCGCAGTTCGTGAATTTCTTCCAGGTGCTGCAGGAGCAGCGTTTGCAGCGCAGCGGCAGGATCGTTGAGTGCGCGCATGGATCCGATGTAGATCAACCAGTCGGCATTGACAGCGATGTTGGGATAGAGGCGGTACTCCAGACCCTCCACACTGGGCGCGGCGATTTGTGCCGTGCGCAGTCGCTCGCGCCCCAGGTGGCGCAATTCGCCGCGTTTTTCCCGCAAGCCCTTGTCCAGGAAGGTACGCCCAGGCCATTGGATCGCCAACGGCAGGACGCGCAAGCGCGGGTGCTGCGCCATCGCGCTGGAAATGTCGGCTGCGGCATCCACCATCACCACCCCATACGGATTTTCATGCCGCTGCGGGTTGATGGGCAAGGCCTGTTCCTGCTCAGGACGGTTTTGCTGGGTGGAGGCAAACCCGAGCAGATATTCGTTTTTATTGCTTTCGTACGAAGTCGTGGCCATGGTCAGCGGTGCGGGGATGGAGAAGTGGTGCGTGAATGCATGTTGGCAAAGCATCACGCTACGGACGCCGGTCTCAATATTCCAACCGGTCGGGGCGAATGAGCTGCAGGATCGTGGTGGCGATTTCCTCAATGGACTTATGCGTCGACGACAGCCAGCGTATGCCTTCGCGGCGCATCAAGCGTTCGGCCTCAGCGACCTCTTCCATGCAATTCGGCAGTGAAGCGTAAGTGCTTCCGGGTTTGCGCTCGCGGCGAATTTCGCTCAAACGCTCCGGCGCGATGCTCAGACCGAACAACTTGCCGCGAAGCTGCGTCAACGCGGAAGGCAGGCACATGCGTGCAAAATCTTCCGGAATCAGTGGGTAATTTGCGGCGCGTACGCCATGCTGCATGGCCAGATACAGAGACGTCGGGGTCTTGCCGCTGCGTGACACGCCGATCAAGATGACATCGGCCAGGGCCAGGTTACGCGACGACTGGCCGTCGTCATGCAGCAAGGCGAAATTAATCGCGTCCATTCGATCGTTGTAGCGTGAGCTTTTGGCAACATCGGAGAACTGGCCGATACGGTGGTTGGACTTGATGCCGAAGGCGATTTCCAGCGGCTCGACGAAGGTTGTGAACATGTCCATCACCAAACCATGGCAGGAGCGAATGACCTGCAGCACCTCCGGGTTCACCAGGGTGATGAAGACGACCGGTGGACGCCCCTCGTTGCGCGTGGCTTGGTTGATGCGTTCGACCGCCTGATGCGCCTTCTCGACCGTGTCGACAAAGGGCAGGCGCACGCGATGGGGCTGGGCATCGAATTGCGCAAGGATCGAATTGCCGAAGGTTTCGGCCGTGATCCCGGTTCCATCCGAGACAAAAAAGACAGATCGATTGGACATGTTGCGTTGCACCGAAGAATGCCGGTCCGGGCTTTAGAATCAGCGCCAAGACTTGCCTGCAGGATCTCGCCTTTTCGCGCACCCTCAAGCACCGCGGCCACATCAAAACAGCAAAAACAACCTGTGCTGCCCTCGTGTTTGCCAAGCCCTCGCAGGACTTGCCCAGATTTCTTTCATTCTATTGAGGGTTGTTCATGTCAAATCAAAGCCAGGTGCGCTTTTGCGACACCGACTGGGTGGTGCCATTCGAGAACTTGAGGATGGATGACGTCGAGGTGGTGGGGGGCAAGAACGCCTCGCTCGGGGAAATGATCAGTCAACTGACGGCAAGCGGTGTTCGCGTGCCCGGGGGTTTCGCGACCACCGCCTTTGCTTTCCGCCAGTTTCTCCAGCAAGGAGGGCTGGATGCACGCATCAAGCACGCGCTCGACCACTTGGATGCTGACGATGTGCGCGCCCTGGCGCGCACCGGAGCCGACATTCGACAGTGGGTGAGCGCGACCCCGCTACCCGCCGCGCTGGAGGCCGCTATGCGGGAGCATTTCAACGCTCTATCCGCCGAACTGCCAGACGCCAGCTTTGCCGTGCGCTCATCGGCCACGGCCGAAGACTTGCCGGATGCCTCGTTCGCGGGTCAACAGGAAACCTATCTGAACGTCACCGGTATCGACGCCATACTCGATAAAACTCGGCAAGTCTTCGCCTCCATGTTCAATGACAGGGCGATTTCCTACCGCGTGCATCAGGGTTTCGAGCATCACCAGGTGGCTCTTTCCGCGGGCATCCAGCGCATGGTGCGCAGCGATCTTGGCGCCGCTGGAGTCATGTTCACACTGGACACCGAGTCGGGGTTCGAGGATGTGGTTTTCATCACCTCCTCGTATGGCCTGGGTGAGACAGTGGTTCAGGGGGCCGTCAACCCCGACGAGTTCTATGTGTTCAAGCCGACGCTGCGTGCGGGCAAGGCTGCCGTCATTCGCCGTAATCTGGGCTCGAAACTCATTCGCATGGCCTTTGCACCGGCCTGCTCGGATGGCCTCGTACAAACCGTCGACACACCGGTGGAACTGCGCAACCGCTACAGCTTGAGTGACGCCGAAGCCAGCGAGTTGGCCGTCTTCGCGCTGACCATTGAACAGCACTATGGTCGACCGATGGACATCGAATGGGGCAAGGACGGCAAGGATGGTCAGATTTACATTCTTCAGGCAAGGCCCGAAACGGTGAAGTCGCGTGCGCACGGGCGGGCCGAGCAGCGGTTCACGCTGATGCAGAAAAGCACGTCTCTCGTGACTGGACGTGCGATCGGCCAAAAAATCGGCGCCGGCCCGGTTCGAGTCGTGAATTCGGTGGCGGACATGGACCAGGTGCAGGCGGGCGACGTCCTCGTCACGGACATGACAGACCCGAATTGGGAACCGGTGATGAAAAAGGCATCGGCCATCGTCACCAATCGTGGCGGTCGCACCTGCCATGCCGCCATCATTGCGCGCGAACTCGGCATCCCCGCAGTCGTTGGCTGTGGCGATGCGACCGATCGGCTCAAGGATCGCATGTTGGTCACAGTTTCCTGCGCTGAAGGTGACACAGGCATCGTCTACGAAGGTTTGCTGGAGACGTCAGTGACCGAGGTCAGACGCGGGGAGATGCCCGACATCCCCGTCAAGATCATGATGAATGTCGGCAATCCCCAACTGGCTTTCGACTTCTCGCAGATTCCCAATGCCGGGGTCGGTCTGGCCCGTCTGGAATTCATCATCAACAACAACATTGCGGTCCATCCGCGCGCCGTGCTCGAGTACCCGAACGTCGACGCCGATTTGAAGAAGGCGGTGGAGAGCGTTGCCCGCGGCCACGCCAGTCCGCGAGCGTTCTACATCGACAAACTCACCGAAGGTATCGCCACCATCGGGGCTGCGTTCTACCCGAAGCCGGTCATCGTCCGCTTGTCGGATTTCAAATCGAACGAATATAAAAAACTCATTGGCGGCTCGCGCTACGAGCCCGATGAGGAAAATCCCATGCTGGGTTTCCGTGGCGCATCACGCTATGTATCTCGCGATTTTGCCCAGAGCTTCGAGATGGAATGCATCGCCCTCAAGCGTGTGCGCGACGAAATGGGCCTGACCAATGTCGAGGTCATGGTGCCATTCGTACGCACCTTGAAGGAGGCGCACGGGGTCATCGAACTGATGACACGCAATGGTCTCAAGCGTGGCGAGAACGGCCTGCGGCTCATCATGATGTGCGAGGTGCCCTCGAACGCCGTGCTGGCTTCTGACTTTCTCGAATGCTTTGACGGCTTCTCCATCGGATCGAACGATCTGACGCAACTCACCCTGGGACTGGATCGTGACTCGGGACTGGTGGCTGAGGCTTTTGATGAGCGCGACCCTGCCGTGTTGGCCTTGCTCAAGCAAGCCATCACAGCCTGCTTGGCTCGTGGCAAATACGTTGGCATCTGCGGTCAGGGCCCGTCTGATCACCCGGATTTGGCGCGTTGGCTGATGGACCAAGGCATCGAGTCGATCTCGTTGAACCCGGACACCGTGGTTGCCACATGGCAAGCTTTGGCCTTGAACCCGGCGCACTGATCTATAATTGAATGTTTTCTTTGCCGCACTGGGACTGACGCCCTGGGCGGCTTTATCCGCAAAGAAACCCCATGTGGGTTAGAAGGAGTCCATATGCGTCATTATGAAATCATCCTGATCGTTCACCCTGACCAGAGCGAGCAAGTTCCCGCCATGGTCGAGCGCTACAAAAGCGTGGTGACCAGCAAGGGCGGCGTGGTGCATCGCTTCGAGGATTGGGGCCGTCGTCAAATGGCTTATCAGATCCAGAAGCTGGCCAAAGCACACTATCTCTGCCTGAATATCGAGGCCAACCAGGATGTGTTGCAGGAACTTGAACACAGCTTCAAGTTCAGCGATGCTGTGCTGCGTCACTTGATCGTCAAGATGGACAAGGCCGAGATCCAGCCATCGGTCATGATGCGTTCGGTTGAGCGCGAAGAGGCCCGCAAGGCCCAACCGGAGCAAGTTGCCTGAGCATCAACCGACTCGAGATTCTTGCCACAGTGATCGAGCGCGGCGCGCTACGCTACACACCGGCTGGGGTCGAGGCACTGGATCTGCGCGTGAAGCACGCATCCACACAAGCCCTCGCTGGCCATGTGCAGCAAATCGAGTTGGAGTTGCAATGCGTTGCCTTCTCACTCCTGGCACGCCAACTTCAGCACGTGCAAGCAGGTCAGCCACTTCATCTGTCGGGCTACCTGATGCCCAACCGGCGTGGATCTCGAACCCTGAAGCTGAACATTACCGAATGGATTATGGAGCCTGATCATGGCCTATTTCAAGAAAACCGACCGTAAAAACAAACCGAAACGCAACCAGCAGTCTTCGCTGTTCAAGCGCAAGCGTTTCTGCCGATTCACCGTCGCTGGCGTCAAGCAGATTGACTACAAGGACCTGGACACGCTGCGTGAATTCCTGGCTGAAAATGCCAAGATCATCCCCGCACGCCTGACTGGCACACGCTCGATTTTTCAGCGTCAACTCAATACGGCGATCAAGCGTGCTCGCTTTTTGGCCCTGATGCCGTTCTCCGACCAGCACAAGAGCTAAACAGCCAAGGACCATTCCCATGCAAATCATCCTGCTTGAAAAAGTGGCCAACCTCGGCAATCTCGGCGACGTGGTCAAAGTCAAGGACGGCTACGGCCGTAACTTCCTGATCCCCAAGCGCAAGGCGCGCACCGCTACGGCCCAGGCCTTGCGTGAATTCGAAGCCAAGCGCGCTGAACTGGAGAAGTTGGCAGCCGACAAATTGGCGACTGCCCAAGCTCTGGCCGTGAAGATGGAAGGCTTGACGGTTCAACTGGTGCAGAAAGCCGGTGTGGATGGCCGCTTGTTCGGCTCCATCACCAACCAGGACATTGCCGAATCCATCGGCAAGCAAGGCTTCGACGTCGCGAAAGCTGCCGTGCGATTGCCGGATGGTCCGCTGAAAACCGTGGGTGACCATGCCGTGAATGTGGTGCTGGCCACTGACGTGACTGTGGCCATCACCGTTTCGGTGCTGGGCGATCACGCCTGAGTCTTGCCTGCTCCA
Organism: Pseudomonadota bacterium; assembly: GCA_021846025.1. Classification (GTDB taxonomy): domain Bacteria; phylum Pseudomonadota; class Gammaproteobacteria; order Burkholderiales; family Burkholderiaceae_C; genus Thiomonas_A. The sequence continues at coordinate 50,522 of JAJZDV010000003.1, read as the reverse complement.
GCAAAAAAGCCGCGCATGAGCGCGGCTTTTTTGTCACCGATCGCCAACCGTCAACCTTTGACTGCCGGCGTTCCCGATCCCACTGATAAGCTCGTCACCATGCCTGCCACGATGGATTCCACTCTCGAGGGTTTGCGCACACCTCCGCACTCGGCCGAGGCCGAGCAGTCGGTTCTGGGCGGACTCATGCTCGACAATCAGGCCTTCGACCGGGTTGCCGACATTCTGCATGTCAACTTTTTCTATCGCCATGAACATCGGCTGATTTACCAGGCCATCAGCGAGCTGATTCAGGCCACCAAGCCTGCAGACGTCATCACCGTGCTGGAAGCCTTGCAGTTGCATGCCCAGGCCGAGTCTTGCGGCGGCCTTGTCTACCTCAACGCCCTGGCACAGGGCGTGCCGAGTGCGGCGAATATCCGGCGATATGCCGAAATCGTTCGGGAGCGCGCCATTTTGCGCAATCTCGTGACGATTAGTGACGAAATTGCGCAGAGCGCTCTCAATCCGCAGGGCAGGGCGGTGCAGCAGATTCTTGATGAGGCAGAGTCGCGAATCTTTGCCATTTCGGAAGCCGGTGCTCGCGGCAAAGCGGGTTTCCAACCGATGAAGCAGTTGCTTGGCGAATTGCTCGACCGCGTTCAGCAACTCTCCGAGCACGGTGGCTCGGACATCACCGGCGTGGCCACTGGCTTTGCCGATCTGGATCGCATGACGGCCGGCATGCAGGCTGGAGATCTCGTCATCATCGCGGGTCGACCCTCGATGGGCAAGACCTCGCTCGCCATCAATATTGCCGAGCATGTGGCTGTCAACGAGCAATTGCCGGTGGCTGTATTCAGCATGGAGATGGGTGCTTCGCAATTGGTGTTGCGCATCGTCGGCTCCTTGGGCCGTATCGATCAATCGCATTTGCGTACGGGACAACTCACGGAAGATGAATGGTCACGCCTCCCGGAGACCATCGAGCGTCTTGACGAGGTTCAAATCCACATCGACGAGTCGCCGGCACTCAACCCGCTGGAGGTCCGCGCGCGCTCCAGGCGTTTGGCCCGTCAGTGCGGCAAACTTGGCTTGATCGTGGTTGACTATTTGCAGCTCATGACCTCGTCACGCGAGGGCGAGAATCGCGCGACAGAAATTTCCGAGATTTCCCGTTCGCTCAAGGCCCTGGCGAAGGAATTGCAATGCCCGGTCATCGCCTTGTCGCAGCTCAACCGCGACCTGGAAAAACGCACCGACCGCCGTCCGGTGATGAGCGATCTGCGCGAATCGGGCGCCATCGAACAAGATGCGGACGTGATCCTGTTCATCTATCGCGACGAGGTCTACAACAAGGACTCGAAGGATCAGGGCGTTGCAGAGATCATCATCGCCAAGCAGCGTAATGGTCCGATCGGTGTGGTCAGCCTTGCATTCCTGAGGCAACTCACGCGGTTCGAGAATCTGGCGCGAGAGTTCTAAACAAAGCAAGGGTGACAAACCGGGAGGGTCTGTTGCCCCTTGGCATGCCATGCGCCGGTTTTACAGGATTTCCGTGGCATGATCGGCCAGACGGCTGCGTTCACCGCGTGCGAGGGTGATGTGCCCACTGTGCTTCCAGCCCTTGAAGCGGTCGACCACGTAGGTCAGACCTGAACTGCCTTCGGTGAGGTAGGGTGTGTCGATCTGGGCGATATTGCCCATGCAGATGATCTTGGTACCGGGACCGGCACGCGTGATCAGCGTTTTCATCTGTTTGGGCGTCAAGTTCTGAGCCTCGTCAATGATGACAAACTTGTTCAGAAAGGTACGACCGCGCATGAAGTTCATGCTCTTGATCTTGATCTTCGAGCGGATGAGTTCTTGCGTCGCAGCGCGTCCCCATTCGCCACCCTGGGAGGCACCGCCGGACTGGTTCAAGACTTCGAGATTATCGTCAAGCGCTCCCATCCAGGGTGACATTTTTTCTTCCTCAGTGCCGGGAAGGTAACCAATGTCCTCTCCGACCGGAACCGTGACGCGGGTGATGATGATTTCGTTGTAGCGTCGCTCCTCCAGCACCTGATAGAGGCCTGCAGCCAGCGCAAGCAAGGTCTTGCCGGTACCCGCCTGACCCGTGAGGGTGACAAAGTCGACCTCAGGATCGAGCAGCAGATTCAGCGCGAAATTCTGTTCGCGATTGCGCGCCGTGACGCCCCAGACGCCGTTCTTCTGATGGCTGAAATCCCGGATGACCTGCAGCACGGCGGTCGAAGCACGAATTTCCTTCACCCGCGCATACAACGGCGTGGCGCTGGGAGACTCCCAGTAAACAGCCTGGTTCACCAACATCGCTGAAACCAGTGGCCCCTGCAACCGGTAGAAGGGTTGGCCGCCTTGCTGCCAGCTCTCCACCGACTGTGCCTGCTGCTCCCAGAAATCGGCCGGTAGCGGCAAGACGCCCGTGTACAGCAAGTCCGCATCGTCCAACGTTTTATCGTTGGCATAGTCCTCAGCATGCAGACCCAGGGCCCGCGCCTTCACGCGCATGTTGATGTCCTTGGACACCAGCACCACGGGGCGCTCGGTATGCGTTTGTGTCAGTGCCTGCAGAACGGCCAGAATCTGGTTGTCGGCCTTGCCTTGCGGCAGGGCTTCGGGCAGTCGTGCTTCGTGCGCGCGGGTCTGGAAAAACAGCCGGCCACGCGCTTCGCGGTGACCCGTGTGATCCAGCTTGATTCCCGCCTCAATGCCACCCTCGACGCCAGCGACCAGCGCGTCCAACTCACGGCTGGCCTGACGTGCATTGCGGGCCACCTCGGACATGCCTTTCTTATGCCCATCCAGCTCTTCGAGCGTGATCATGGGCAGGTAGACATCATGTTCTTCGAAGCGGAACAGCGACGTCGGGTCGTGCATCAGGACATTGGTGTCCAGCACGAACAATTTCGCCACTTCTGCCGTCGTTTCGGCAACGCGCTTGGCTGCTTTACGCGGCACGTTCGGCTTGCCGAGCGGGGTGCCCGCCGTTGGTTCCACTGTGTTGGCGGCCAGCGCAAACGCCGGTGCCGGATGGGACGAGATTGCGGCATTGGGCCGCATGCGCTCCGCTGTTCGGCTTGGGGCTGGCTTCGCAGGCACAGCGTCGCGTGCCGGCTTGGTGTGCACCATGACTGCGGTGCCCACAGTCTGGTCAACGGGCGCAGACGAAGTTTTGACCAGAGAACCGAGTTTCGTTGGGGGCTTGGGCAGTGGCATGGCGATGAATGGGGGAGAGCGCAGGTGAGGCCGGACGTCAGCGAAAGCGTGTGCTGCAAAGCACACAACCGCTTTCAGCCAGGGCCAAGAAGCGGTTGTGTGGTGTGCGACACGGACCAACTGATGCCATACCGGTCATTTAGCGCATGGCAGAGTTTGCGATGCGGACAGACATTTCTGTTCAGCAGGATTCAAAGTTTGCGGACGGCTTCAAGCACTTCTTCAACGTGACCGGTCACCTTGACGCCACGCCATTCTTGACGAAGAACGCCTTCGGCATCGAACAAGAACGTGCTGCGCTCGATGCCTTTGACCTTTTTGCCGTACATGATCTTGTTCTTGACCACGCCGAACATGTGGCAAAGTTTTTCTTCGGTGTCGGCGATCAGGTCGAAAGGCAATTCGAGGTGGGTGCGGAATTTGTCATGAGAAACGAGGTTGTCGCGCGAGACACCGAAGATGACGGCTCCAGCCGCTTCGAACTCTGCATAGAGGTCACGGAACTGCATGGCCTCGGTGGTGCATCCCGGCGTCATGTCCTTGGGGTAGAAATACAGGATGAGTTTTTTGCCCTGATAGTTTTTTGGACTGAATTTGATCTCGCTGGTGGCCGTAGCCTCGAAATCCGGAACAAGCTTGTTAAGCACCAAAGCCATGAAGTCTCCCGATAGCGGGCCGTACAGGTCAGCAGCGGCTGGGAATGAACCACACCGTTGCTGCATTGCGGACTGAACGCCCACGCCTGCCGAAAACACCCGTCAAACAACAAAGCACATTTTAGCAAGTGGAGTTACAAATCATCGTCAAAGGCAGCAATAGGCGTAGGCATCGGAGGATCAATCAACAGTCCGGCCACGACCTTGCGTCCCTCGGCCGCGAGGATGTTGTAGGTGCGGCAGGCCGCCGCTGTGTTCATGACTTCAAAACCGATGGCTTGATCCATCAACATGCGCAAGAGTGCAGGTTTCGGGAACTGCTGACGGTCTCCGGTGCCAAGAATGACGATTTCCGGTCGGCTTTCAATCAGGCGGGCAAAATGGCTTTCGGCAAGCGTCGTGAAGCCGTCTGAACCCCAGATGGCGGGCGGCAAGTTGGAGCCGACGCAGATGCCGTGCTCGTAGCGCACGCCATTGACGGACACGAATCCAGGGCCATGTGCCGAAATGGTGAACTGGGCCTGGCTTGAATCCGGCTGCAGCTTCATGAAATGGGGGTTTCGCCTTGGGGATGATGCATGCAAACGCGTTAAATTATAGGGTTACGTCCACTGCAGTCGGTGCTGTTGGCGGCCCGAGTCCAGGGCTGAATCAAGGGCTGAATCAAGGGCGAACAGGGCCCACGGAGGCGATGTGCGGGAATTTCGGAAGTCCAACAAGTTGGCGGATGTCTGCTACGACATTCGCGGTCCGGTGCTGGACAAGGCGCGTCAGATGGAAGAGGACGGCCATCGAATCATCAAGTTGAATATCGGCAACCTGGCTGTGTTCGGGTTTGATCCGCCGGATGAAATCGTGCAGGACATGATTCACAACCTGCCGCAGGCCGCCGGCTACACCGACTCGAAGGGCTTGTTCGCACCGCGCAAGGCCATCGTGCATTACACCCAGCAGCAAGGCGTGGCTGGGGTCAACATCGATGATGTGTTCATCGGCAACGGCGCCTCCGAACTCATCAACATGAGCATGAATGCCTTGCTCAACAATGGCGATGAGGTGTTGATTCCCGCGCCCGACTACCCGCTGTACACCGCAGCGGTTTCCTTGTCAGGCGGCAAGCCGGTGCATTACATCTGCGACGAACAGTCCGACTGGTATCCCGACATTGCCGATATTCGCAAGAAGATCACGCCCAACACCAAGGCACTGGTCGTCATCAACCCGAACAACCCGACCGGTGCGCTCTATCCAAAAGAGTTGCTGCTGGAATTGGTGCAGGTGGCGCGCGAGCACGAACTGGTGGTGTTTGCCGACGAGATTTATGACAAGACTCTCTACGACGGCCATGCGCACCTGAGCCTTTCCTCGTTGGCCGACGACGTGCTGTTCGTCACCTTCAACGGGTTGTCGAAAAATTACCGCTCCTGCGGTTACCGTTCGGGCTGGATGGTGGTGTCGGGCAACAAGCGCCATGCGCGTGATTACATCGAGGGGCTGGCGATGCTGGCGTCGATGCGTTTGTGTGCTAACACGCCGGGACAACTGGCCATTCAGACGGCGCTTGGCGGCTACCAGAGCATCAACGACTTGGTGGCGCCGAGTGGCCGTCTGACCAAACAGCGCGATCTTGCCTATGAACTGCTGACGCAGATCCCCGGCGTGAGCGTGGTCAAGCCGAAAGCGGCGTTGTACATGTTCCCCAGGCTGGACCCGAAAATCTACCCCATCGTCAACGACCAACAGTTCGCCTACGACTTGCTGGCCGAGGAGAAGGTGCTGATCGTGCAGGGGACGGGTTTCAACTGGCCGCGCCCGGACCATTTCCGTCTGGTCTTTCTGCCCAACGCCGACGACCTGACCGAGGCCATCGGGCGCATCGCGCGCTTTCTTGAGCATCAGCGCAAAACCAAGCGCAAGCCCATCGCGGCTTGATGCTGTCCGGCGTTCAGACGCCGGGCCTTTTCCCACTTCGTTCAACACGATGAATCCTATTCAAATCGCCCTGCTGGGCGCGGGTACGGTGGCCTCAGGGGTCGTCAAGGTGCTCGAGCGCAACCAGGAAGAATTGCGCCGCCGCGCGGGTCGTGGCATTGCGGTCGTGGCCGTTGCCGCGCGCAATCCTGACAAGGCGCGACAGTCCCTCGGTACCGCGTTGCCCATGACACAGGACTTCATGGAACTCGCGACCCGGGCCGACATCGACATCGTGGTCGAATTGCTGGGCGGTCTTTCACCAGCGCGTGAATTGGTGCTTGCTGCAATTGCCGCTGGCAAGCATGTCGTGACCGCGAACAAGGCGCTGATCGCACTGCATGGCAATGAGATCTTTGCCGCAGCCCAGGCCAAGGGCGTGATGGTGGCATTCGAGGCGGCGGTGGCCGGTGGCATTCCCATCATCAAGGCGTTGCGCGAGGGGCTGGCAGCCAATCGCATCGCCTGGGTCGCCGGCATCATCAACGGCACCACCAACTTCATCCTTTCGGAAATGCGCGACAAGGGTTTGAGCTTCGATGCCGTTTTGCGCGAGGCGCAACGCCTGGGCTACGCCGAAGCCGATCCGACCTTCGACATCGAGGGCATCGACGCCGCGCACAAGATCACCATTCTGTGCGCCATTGCCTTCGGTGTGCCCGTGCAATTCGACAAGGCGCATGTGGAGGGCATCACGCATCTCGACGCGGCCGACATCCGCTATGCCGAGCAACTGGGCTATCGCATCAAACTGCTGGGCATCACGCGGCGGGCGCCCGAGGGTATCGAGTTGCGCGTGCATCCCACCCTCATCCCGGCAACACGGCTCGTCGCCAATGTGGAAGGTGCCATGAACGCGGTGGTGGTGCAAGGAGACGCCGTGGGCGCAACGCTGTACTACGGCAAGGGCGCCGGGTCCGAGCCCACCGCGTCAGCCATCATCGCCGACCTGGTGGACGTCACGCGTCTTCACACCGCTGATCCCGAGCACCGTGTACCGCATCTGGCCTTCCAGCCTGGGGCATTGGCCGATACGCCGATTCTGCCGATGGAGCGTGTCAGCACCGCGTACTACCTCCGCATTCATGTGCGCGACGAAGCCGGAGTGCTGGCAGAGATCACCCACATCCTGGCCGAATGCGGCATGTCCATCGACGCGTTGCTGCAGCGCCCATCCGGCGAAAACGATCAGCATACCGACGTCATTTTGTTGACCCACGAGACCCTGGAGTGCCAGATGAACCGGGCCCTGGAGCGCATCCAGCAGCTCGACACCGTGCTTGCGCCCATCGTGCGTCTGCGCAAGGAGGAGTTGCGCTGATGTTTTACCTGAGCACCCGCGGCGAAGCCGCACAGCGTCGGTTCGACGACATCCTGCTCGAAGGCCTGGCGCCCGATGGCGGGCTGTATCTGCCCGAGCACTATCCGCGTTTCAGCCTGGACGATCTGCGCCACCTGCAGAGCCTGAGCTACCCCGATCTGGCATTCGAGATTCTGCGGCCTTATGTCGAACCGATGGACGCTGCGATCCTGCGTGCCTTGGTGCGGGCAACCTACACCGCTGAGGCCTTCGGCTGCGCCGAGGTGGTGCGCATCAAACCGCTGGACGCGCAGATCAGTCTGCTTGGCGTATCCGAAGGGCCGACGCTGGCCTTCAAGGACATGGCCATGCAATTGCTGGGGCGTCTGTTCGAGCAGGCCCTGGCCAAGAGCGGGCAGGAACTGAACATTCTCGGGGCGACCTCGGGAGACACCGGCAGCGCCGCGGAATACGCCATGCGCGGGCGCCGCGGCATTCGCGTGTTCATGCTCTCGCCGTTCGGCAAGATGAGCCCGTTCCAGACGGCCCAGATGTACAGCCTGGTGGATGCCAACATCCACAACATCGCCGTGCAGGACGTGTTCGACACCTGTCAGGACATGGTCAAGGCGGTCTCGAGCGATCTGCATTTCAAGCGCGCCAAGCGCATCGGCACCATCAATTCCATCAACTGGGCGCGGGTCGTGGCCCAGGTGGTGTATTACTTTGCGGGCTATCTGCGCAGCGTGCGCGGCGTCGGCGAGTCGGTGTCTTTCGCCGTTCCTTCGGGCAATTTTGGCAACATCCTCGCTGCCCATGTGGCACGCCAAATGGGCCTGCCCATCCATCGTCTGGTGCTGGCCACGAACGAGAACAACGTGCTGGACGAATTCTTCCGCAGCGGCGTGTACCGGCCGCGCGGCGCGGCCGAAACCCATCACACCTCCAGTCCGTCAATGGACATTTCCAAGGCTTCGAACTTTGAGCGTTATGTGTTCGACAGGCTGGGGCGCGACCCCACCCGCACCCGCGAGCTGTTCGAGCGTCAGCTCGGCGAACAGGGGCATTTCGACCTGTCGCATGATCCGGCATTCACCCGCATGCAGGCCGAGATCGTTTCCGGCCACAGTCACCACGCACTCAGGCTGTTGACCATTCGGGATGTGTGGGAGCGCAGCGGCGTGATGATCGACCCGCATACTGCCGATGGCGTGGCCGTGGCGCGCGCTCACTTGGAGCCTGGCATACCCATGTTGGTGGTGGAGACGGCGCTTCCGGCCAAGTTCTCGGCGACGCTGGTCGAGGCCATCGGCCAGGAACCGCCGCAACCGGTGTCAGTCGAACGCCTGGAGCAGCAACCGCAGAAATTCGTCATCATGAAGCCCGACGTCGATGCGCTCAAGGCATACATCGCCGAGCATGTCTGAGCGGCTTGCGGACGCGAGGCCACAGCATGTGGTCGGTTTTGCAGGCTATTCCGGCAGCGGCAAGACCACCCTGGTCGAGCAAGTCGTCGCCCATTTCAGACAGGCCGGTGTCGTCGTCTCGGTCATCAAGCACGCGCATCACAATTTCGACATCGACCATCCCGGCAAAGACTCCTGGCGCCACCGCAAAGCCGGTGCGCACGAGGTTCTGGTCGCTTCCGCGTACCTGGTGGCGCTGCAGCGCGAGTCGGCGAAGCCGGTCGAGCACAGTGTCGATTCCCTCTTGCCCATGCTGCACAAGGTGGATTGGGTCCTGGTGGAGGGGTTCAAGCATGCCCCCATTCCTAAAATCGAGGTGTGGCGGCACAGTGCAGGCAAGCCGGCGTGCTATCCCGACGACGCGCATATTCTCGCCATCGCCACGGATGATCCGCGCCGCCTGCCGCAACCCACCACGGCCACCCTTCTCGATATCAATCAACCCGCCGCCGTGGCCCAATGGCTGCTCGATCATCACCTCCTTTTCCGCCGCGCCGATGCAAGCTCATGACCCTGCCCTGATGGATGTGGATGCCGCCTTGCAACTGCTGCTGCAGGCTGCGCGCCCACTGGACCGTGTCGATTCGGTGGACACCCTCGAAGCCTTGGGCCGCGTGCTGGCCGCCGAGGTGCGCAGTCCGATCGATGTTCCACCGGCAGCCAACACCCAGATGGACGGCTACGCCGTGCGCAGTGCCGACGTCACCAGCCTGCCCACTCGGCTGCGCGTCAGTCAGCGCATTGCCGCCGGGCACCTGGGCCAACCGCTTCAGCCGGGTGAGGCCGCGCGCATTTTCACCGGTGCCTTCATGCCCGATGGGGCCGACGCCGTGGTGATGCAGGAGCAATGCGTGGCCGACGGCGATGCCGTCACCTTGCAGCACCTGCCCAAGCCGGGTGAATGGGTGCGCCCACGTGGTTGCGACGTGCAGGCGGGCAGTGCGGTGCTTGAGCGCGGCCATCGTCTGCGGCCGCAGGATCTGGGGCAGGCGGCGTCGGTCGGTGTTGCCACGTTGAATGTTGCGCCGCGTCCACGCGTGGCTTTGCTGTCCACCGGTGACGAACTCATCATGCCCGGCGAGCCGCTGCCGCCGGGTGCCATCTACAACAGCAACCGCTTCCTGCTGAACGGCCTGCTCCAGGGCCTGGGTTGTGCCGTGACGGACCTCGGCCAGGTGCCCGACCGACTCGACGCGACGCAAGACGCACTGCGGGTTGCAGCCGCGGGACACGACCTTGTCCTGACATCCGGCGGCGTCTCGGTCGGCGGGGAAGACCATGTCAAACCTGCCGTGCAGGCTTTGGGACAACTGGCGCTGTGGCAAATCGCGATGAAACCCGGCAAGCCACTGGCCTTCGGCGCGGTGCAACGGCCAGATGGCGGGAGCGCGCATTTCATCGGCCTTCCGGGCAATCCGGTCTCCAGCTTTGTCACTTTTCTGGTGTTCGTGCGCCCTTTCCTGCTGGCGTTGCAGGGCGCCAAACAGCTCGCGCCCCGCGGCTGGTCGTTGCCCAGCGCCTCGGCCTGGCCCCGGGCGGACAAGCGCCGCGAATTCCTGCGTGCGCGTCTTGACGCCTGCGGCCAGGTCGCGCTTTACCCCAACCAGAACTCCGCCGTGCTCACCTCCACGGTTTGGGGCGATGGTCTGGTGGACAACCCGGCCGGCATGACTTTCAAGGTTGGCGATGCGGTGCGCTTCATCCCCTTCGCCGAACTGCTCGTTTGAGTCCAGCCATGCAAACCACCATCCGTTATTTCGCCAGCGTGCGCGAGGCCATGGGCCTGGGCAGCGAGACCCTGGATCTGCCCGACAGCCTGAGCAACTTGGCGGAAGTGCGTGCCTGGCTGGCAGCGCGCAGTTCCCGCCACGCTTTTGCACTTGGTCAGGACAAGTCGCTGCGCATGGCTTGCGACCACATCATGGCCCAACCCGAATCGCCATGGGTTGCCGGGCGTGAAGTGGCGTTTTTCCCGCCGGTGACGGGCGGTTGAGCCAGCCTGCCATCGAACGCCATGCAAGCCTTCGCATCCACCATCCGCATCCAGAATGCAGCCTTTGATGCCGGCGAGGAAATGGGTCGCGTGCGTTCGGGCCGCACCGACATCGGCGCCGTGGCATGTTTCGAAGGTGTTTGTCGAGACCATAACGCGGCTTCGGCCGGGCAGGGCGAGCAGGTGGTGCAGGGGCTGGAACTGGAGCATTACCCCGGCATGACCGAGCGCAGCATTGCGCTCATGGTGCAGGAGGCGAGGCAGCGCTGGCCACTGCAGGCTGCGACCGTGATTCACCGCGTGGGTGCCCTGCAGCCCGGCGATCCCATCGTGCTGGTGATCGTCGCATCCGCACACCGCCATGCGGCATTCGAGGCCTGCGCCTTTCTGATGGATTACCTCAAAACCCAGGCGCCCTTCTGGAAGAAGGAAACCACTCCTGACGGGGCGCATTGGGTGGATGCCCGCGAGGCCGACGATGCGGCGCTGGCGCGCTGGGGCATCACGGCACTCAACAGCACAACAGCCGGCTGAACCCGGCGCGGGTGCAGAAAAAAAGAGCGTGAACCGGTCCTAGTCCGGCGTTGGGTCCTGGTCCGGCGTTGCGGCTGGGTGGGCTCGGATCTCGCCACGCAGTTTGCCGGCGGCCGCCAGTGCCGCCCCCGCAATGCTGCGCAAGCGGCGGGTTCCCAGGTACAGCAGCCAGCCGCGCTGCGCCCAGCGCAACACCCCACGCGGGCGCCAGGTCAGCACGACCAACCCGGCCAGGACAAGCGGCGGCGCATGCGCCCGCAGCGTCTGCCCTAGGCCCTGCAGGCCGACCTGCAGGCGGGTCAGTGTGTTCATGCCGGCCTCCACATGCTCGATCAGGGCCATGCAGCCGCGACGCTGATCCGCAGCAGCAAGTTGCAGGCGTTGCTTGCGCAGCAGCAACTCAACCAGTTCGGGGCTCATGCGTGCGCTCGGTGGTCATGGCTCGCGCTTCAACGCCGAGCGGTCATGGTTCAATTCGTCGATGGATGCGGCGAACAAGCGGCTGCCGGCTGCCACGGTGCGGGCGGCCACGGTCGCCGCGGCCACTCCCAGGGTCACGAACAGGCCGGTTGCCAGGCCCAGTGCAAGCAACCGGTGGCTGTCCCACAAGGCGACCGTGATCCACAGCGCGGCGAACACGGCGGCGAATCCCAGGAACAAGGCGGCGAGCACCGTCATGAACAACAGGCGGGCAAGGCGCAGTTTTTCTTCCTGCAACTCAACCGTGAGCAGTTCCAGCCGGGTTTGGGCTGCGGCCAGCAGGTTGTCGAGCCGGGCGCGCAGGCTACCCGTCCAGCCGGCGTCGGGATGATCGGCCACGGAACGACTTCAACGGCGGCCGATCAGCAAGCCGAGCAGGAACGCCACGCCGGCAGTGGCGCCGATCGACGTCCAAGGGTTGTCGTGCACGTATTGATCGGTGACGCGGGCGACTTCCTTGCCTTTTTCAAGCACATCGGCCTCCATCTGCGCCAACTGGTCGCGCACGGTACCCAGGCGATCACTCAGACGCCCGCGCACATCGGCAATCTTGTCACCGGCCTGTCCAGCCGTGAGCTTGAGCAATTCCTCGGCATCGGCTGCAACTCCCTTCAGGTCGGCGACGAACTTGTCGGTCACGCTGGCGGGGGTTTGCACGGTGGTTTTGGCCATGGTCATACTCCTTGAGGTTGTCGGGGGTTGAATTGCACGTCCATACAGCGGCATTGAGGTACAGCATATGGGCGAATGGCTGCATTGCAAGCGAGTCGCGATGCGGTGCAGCAGGCCGGGTCCATTGCCGGCTGGTGCAGTCTGCCGTGACCATTGCAGCCTGGGGTTCCTCCAGATCCCGCGCAGACGAGCACTTCGACTTGAAAATGCATGCACGCAGCCGCATCTGCTGAGTTGGTCAAAACGGAGTTACCCATGCGATTCGACAAGCTCACCACCCAATTCCAGGAAGCCTTGAACGAGGCACAGTCCCTGGCCGTGGCGCAGGATAATCCCTATCTTGAGCCGGTTCACCTGTTGGCAGCCATGCTGCGGCAGGATGGCCCGAAAGCCTTGCTGGCGCGTGCCGGAGTTCCTGTGCAGGGGTTGACCACGGCGGCGCAGGCGGCGATGGGCCGACTGCCGCAGGTGCAGGGCAACGAGGGGAATATTCAGATCAGCCGCGAGTTGAACAATCTGCTCAACCTGACCGAAAAAGAGGCGGGCAAGCGCGGCGACCAGTTCATTTCCAGCGAATTGTTCCTGCTGGCCGTGGCCGACGACAAGGGCGACGCCGGCCGGCTCGCGCGCGACGCGGGTCTGACACGCAGCGCATTGGAAGCGGCCATTGCTGCCGTGCGCGGTGGCCAGAGCGTGAACAGCGCCGACGCCGAGCAGCAGCGCGAGGCCTTGAACAAATACACCCTCGACCTGACCGAGCGCGCCCGCGCCGGCAAACTCGACCCGGTGATTGGCCGCGACGACGAGATTCGTCGCACCATCCAGGTGCTGCAGCGGCGCACCAAGAACAACCCGGTCCTGATCGGTGAGCCCGGTGTGGGCAAGACGGCCATCGTCGAGGGTCTGGCCCAGCGCATCGTCAGCGGCGAGGTGCCGGAGACGCTGAAAAACAAGCGCGTGCTGGTGCTGGACATGACTGGGCTGCTGGCAGGCGCCAAGTTCCGTGGCGAGTTCGAGGAGCGGCTGAAGGCCGTGCTCAAGGAGGTGGCAGCCGAAGAGGGCCGGGTGATTTTGTTCATCGATGAAATTCACACCATGGTCGGCGCCGGCAAGGCCGAGGGGGCGATGGATGCGGGCAACATGCTCAAACCCGCCTTGGCGCGCGGTGAGTTGCACTGCATTGGCGCCACGACCCTGGACGAGTACCGCAAATACATCGAGAAGGACGCCGCGCTGGAGCGGCGTTTCCAGAAAGTGCTCGTGGACGAGCCCTCGGTCGAGGCGACCATCGCCATCCTGCGCGGCCTGCAAGAGCGCTACGAGTTGCACCATGGCGTGGACATCACCGACCCGGCCATCGTCGCCGCGGCGGAACTGAGCCACCGTTACATCACCGACCGATTCCTGCCCGACAAGGCCATCGACCTGATCGACGAAGCCGGCTCGCGCATCAAGATGGAAATCGACTCCAAGCCTGAGGTGATGGATCGGCTGGACCGCCGCATCATTCAACTCAAGATCGAGCGCGAAGCCGTGCGCAAGGAAAAGGACGAAGCCTCGCAAAAGCGTTTCGGCCTGATCGAAGACGAAATTGCCAAGCTGCAAAAGGAGTATTCCGACCTCGAGGAGATCTGGAAGGCGGAGAAGGCCGCCGTGCAGGGATCTGCGCAGGTGAAAGAACAGATCGACGCGATGCGTTTTCAGATCGAGGAGCTGACGCGCAAGGGCGATTTCAACAAGGTGGCTGAACTGCAATATGGCCGTCTGCCCGAACTGGAACGGCAGTTGAAAGACGCCCAGGCCCAGGAGTCGGTGGGCCGTACCAAGGGCGACAAAACCACGCCACGCCTGTTGCGCACCCAGGTTGGAGCCGAGGAGATCGCCGAGGTGGTCAGCCGTATGACCGGCATTCCCCTGTCCAAGCTGCTGCAAGGCGAGCGCGACAAGTTGCTGCAGATGGAGGACAGATTGCACCAGCGGGTGGTGGGCCAAGATCCGGCGATTCACGCCGTGTCCGACGCCATTCGGCGGTCACGCGCAGGGTTGTCGGACCCGAACCGGCCTTACGGCTCCTTCCTCTTTCTTGGCCCCACGGGAGTTGGCAAGACCGAGTTGTGCAAAGCCCTGGCCGAGTTCCTGTTCGACAGCCAGGACCACCTCATCCGCATCGACATGAGCGAGTTCATGGAGAAGCATTCGGTGGCGCGCCTGATCGGCGCTCCCCCGGGCTATGTCGGCTATGAAGAAGGCGGCTATCTGACCGAGTTGGTGCGGCGCAAGCCCTACAGCGTGATCCTGCTCGACGAGGTGGAAAAGGCGCATCCGGACGTGTTCAACGTGCTGCTGCAGGTGCTCGACGACGGCCGCCTGACGGACGGCCAGGGCCGCACCGTCGACTTCAAGAACACGGTCATCGTCATGACGTCCAATCTGGGATCGCAGCACATCATGGCCATGGCCGGGCAACCGCAGGAGGCGATTCGAGATGCCGTCTGGATCGATGTCAAGCAGCATTTTCGGCCCGAGTTCCTGAATCGCATCGACGAGGTGGTGGTGTTCCACGCGCTGAGCCAGGCGCAGATCGAGGACATTGCCCGCATTCAGCTCAAATCGCTGGAGAGTCGGCTGGCGCAGATGGACATCAAACTGGAAGTCTCGGCCACGGCGATTGCCGAAATTGCCAAGGCGGGCTACGACCCTGTGTTCGGTGCGCGGCCCTTGAAGCGTGCAATCCAGAGCCAGATCGAGAATCCACTGTCCCGACGCATCCTGGAAGGTGGCTTCGGACCGAAGTCGGTCGTGCCGGTGGATGTGCGAGACGGCCAGATCGTGTTCCAGCGCACCGTGCATTGAGGTCTCGGTTGCGACCTGTTTCTTGCGTGGCCTTGCCGGTGCGCAAGGCCACGTCCGTCCACCGGAACCTTTTGCGTTGCAGCCTGTCTCTCATGGGCCTGCGCTGGCGCATCCGCAGAGCACAAGCCAGCCTGCTCGGGGCTGCTCCGCTGCGACAAGGAGGTGCCTCCCGACCTTGTTTCAGGCGGCTACGATGATGGCCGAAACGTCCACCTGGCCCATCGCATGAACTTGAACCCACGACGCAGAACCCTTCTCCTGGCGACCGCTGCGCTGGCCTTGGCCAGCACGCTTGCGGCCTGCGGTCAAAAGCAGCATTGGGATCTCGACAATGTCAGCGCCGTCTTGGCCGATTTGAAATTCAACCTCATCTCGGATACAGGGCAAAAGGTGACGGCAGCCGACTACAAGGGCAAGGTCGTCATCCTGTATTTCGGCTACACCCATTGCCCGGATGTGTGTCCCCTGACCATGGCGCATCTGGCCGAGGCGGTGAAGGAGTTGGGGCCCCAAGGCAAGGATGTGCAAATCCTGATGGTCTCGGTGGATCCTGCACGCGACACGCTGCCCATTCTGCGGGCCTACACCCAGGCTTTCAGTCCTCAAGCGATTGGACTGACGGGGACGCCACAGGAAATTGAAACGGTGGCCAAGCGCTACCACGTTGCCTACCAGCTGGGCAAGAAAGACAAGTCAGGCAATTATGTGGTCGACCACAGTGCCGCCATCTATGTGTTCAGCAAGGATGGGCGTGGCATCCTGATTGGTTCGGACCTCAGTCCCGTGCCGTCCATCGTGCACGATGTCCGACAGTTGCTGGCCGATTGAACCGAGGCTGGACGGCCGCTGCGGGCGTTGCCGGCTGCCGCATCCCACGGCTTCACCCCGCAGGCCTGGGCGCTGGAGCGGGTGGGTTCGCCACGGCGGTGTGGCGTGAAGGAACGGGCAAGCGCCCACGTTCGGACAACCGCATCCAGTTCCGCAAGGCCACCATGGCAGCAATGACATTGATGCCGGAGGCCGGAATCCACAGGATCAAGCCGCCGAGATGCTGATCCGTCAGCGGATCGATGCCCGCCAGCGCGCGGCCACACAGGGTGTAGATGGGATACCAGTCCGTACTGGTGAGCGCCAGCACGGCGCCCAGAATCATTTGCGGAATCATGGCGACGATGGGCAGGAAAATACGCCCGCCCGGTCGCATGTGCGCGGGTGGTGCAGGCCTCGGATCGAGCACCAGCCACCAGAACAACAGCCCGTCGATCACCATGGTCCAGTTCATCAACTGGTAGAGCATGGTGTTGAGCATGACGCCCACATGGATGAAGGGCACCAGCCAGAACACGACCAGCCCGGAGAACAGGGCACCGGCAATCCAGGGGTTGAGCACGAAATCGGTGATGCCCCGCATCGGCGTGGTGCGCATCAGCGGCACCAGATACCGACTGCGCCATCGCGCTGGGATTCCTGCTCGCCAAGTCGGGCCGGGCCAGGCCAGCATCACCAGCAGGGGGCCGATGTCGTGCAGCGCCATCTGCTGCAGCATGTGCAGAAAGAACTGATGCTCGGCGTAATAGTCCCACTGCGTCTGCAACCCCTGGTACGTGAGCAGCCAGCCCAGCCAGAACCACATTTGCCGCCACCAGGGTGTGTGCTGCTTGCGGCTGCCACGCAGGTACAACACCGCACCGCCCACCAGGAACAGCGCCATGGGCCAGGATGGGTACCAGGGGTGGAGCCAGTGCAGCAGGGAATTCATGAAAAGCATCGCCAAGATTCAAACGTCAGGGCGCAAGGATAACGCCGTTGGCATACACCACGGAGTGACGAACGGTTCTCAATTCGCCCTGTCGGGACAGACCGAGACGAGCCTGGACGCATGGCTTGATCTCAAACATCTGGATCTGCGCGATTTGCCGCTTCAATGTGAGGCCGAGACTGGGGTTCGTTAACCAAGAGGAGCAACATCATGCAGTCGTTGATTTCAACTTGCGATTTTTGCGATCGGCATCTGGAGGCGGTCGCCACGGGCATGGTTCGGGTTTTGCCGCCGCAGTTCAAGAATTTCGGCCGCTTGCAGTCCTTTTTCGGCCAAGTCAGCACCCTGCAGTGTTTCGAGGACAACAGCCTGCTGCGCGCCGCACTGGAGGAGGCCGGTTTGGCGCGGGTTCTGGTGGTCGACGGCGGCGGCTCGACGCGGCATGCGCTGTTTGGCGGCAATCTCGCAGCGCTGGCTGTGCGTTGCGGCTGGGCTGGAGTGGTGATCGACGGTTGCGTGCGCGATGTGGCCGAAATCGCCGCAGCCCCACTCGGCGTGCGTGCCCTGGCAACCGTGCCGATGCCGCCGCGCAAGCTGGGCGCCGGCCAGCGCGGTCTTGCGCTTCGGATTCAGGGTGTCACGGTGCGACCAGGCGACTGGCTCTATGCCGATGCCGATGGCATTCTGGTCAGCGCCGAACCGCTGCACATGGGTTCGAGTTCAGGACTCCCCGGCGCACAGGCACTCTGAACGACGCTGCCCGCGCAAGGGCGCCGTTAGCGCCACTTCCGGGCCGGATCAAAAGCTGTGGCGAATCAGGCCCACGGCGAGCCCCTCGATGGCGAAGGCCTGATCAGCCTGCACCAGGATGGGTTCGAAATCCGGGTTATCCGGGAGCAGTTCAATATGCCCGACTTGGCGTTGCAGACGCTTGACGGTGACTTCATCCCCGAGTCTCGCCACGACAATCTGGCCGTTGCGCACGTCTTGCGTCTGCTTCACGGCCAGCAGGTCGCCGTCCAGAATGCCGGCACCCTGCATACTCATGCCTTTGACCTTGAGCAGGTAGTCGGGGCGGGATGCAAACATCTGGGCATCGACACCGATGGTCTGTTCGATATGCTCCTGCGCCAGAATGGGGCTGCCGGCGGCCACACGGCCGATGAGCGGCAGCATGAGTTGCTCCATGCCCGGCAGCGCGCGTGCATGCGGGCGGGAGGTTGCCGGGCGCACCGTTTGCCTCGCAGAGGCGGTGAGCCGGATGCCACGCGACGTTCCGGGAGAGAGTTCGATCATGCCCTTGCGAGCCAGGGCATGCAGATGGTCTTCCGCGGCGTTGGCTGAACGAAAGCCCAGTTCAGCGGCAATTTCTGCGCGCGTGGGCGGGTAGCCGGTGCGCTCGATGGCCTTGGAAATGAGCGTGAGGATTTCTCCCTGACGCGCTGTAAGCTTGGTGCTGGGTGTCGGCATGGTGCTTCCTCTCTCAAGCAAGTCAGAGGACCAATCCAAGGTGCTGGCCCCTTGGGTTGGGCTTCGAGGCTAGGCCAGAATATTCAGCCGGATACTGTCATCATCAACAGCCTGTATTTTTATCCAGATTTTCATCCCATGCAATCACCAATCGAGATCTCCCTGCCCCAAGTCATCGTGCTCGGTACTGGAGGCACAATCGCCGGGGTCGCCACCCTGCACCCAGCGCAGGCTGGCTACCGGGCTGGCGTGCTCGATATCGCCGATCTGGTGGCCGCTGCCCCCGGCATCGAGCAGCTCGCGGCTCTACGTGCCGAGCAAATCGCAAGCATCGACAGCAAGGACATGGATGCGGCGATTTGGATGCAACTCGCCAGCCGCATCCGCGAAGGGTTGCAGCAGGATGGCGTGGCCGGCTGCGTCGTCACGCATGGCAGCGACACCCTGGAGGAGACCGCCTACTTCCTGCATTGCGTGCTGCCGGCGGGCAAGCCCGTGGTCCTGACGGCGGCGATGCGCCCCGCGACCGCGCTCTCGGCCGACGGGCCGCGCAATCTGTACGACGCGGTGCAAGTCGCCGCGAGCCCCCAGGCGCATGGGCTGGGCGTGGTCTGCGTGCTGCATGGGCGTATCCATAGTGCCTGCGATGTGAGCAAATCGCAGCCGACGGCGGTCGATGCGTTTTCGTCCGGCGAGCGCGGCCCGCTGGGTTTCGTTGGTCCGCAAGGTGTGCAGATCACGCGCCAGTTGCCGTTGCTGGCGCTGGGCCAATCGCCGCGAGCGCCATGGCTGCCACCCAGGGCAAGCTGGCCTCGCGTGGAACTGGTTCACAGCCATGCGGGTGCGGACGGTGCCGTGGTCAGGGCCTTGATGCTGGCACCGCAAAGCGACGACCCAAGCCAGAAACTGGCAGGGTTGGTGGTGCTGGGAACGGGCAGCGGCACGGTGCATGAACGGCTGCAGGCGGCCCTCGACGAGGCCGAGGCGGGGGGGGTGAGAGTGGCCTACGCCTCGCGGGTGGGTGCTGTGTCGGGAGGGGACTTCGACGGCTTGAATGCCGTGAAGATCCGCATTCGCCTGATGCTGGAACTGGCCGCCGCCGCAGCCTGAGTCACAGGCCCTGGAGGCACGGCCGAAACAGGCTCCGGGTGAAGGCCGACACCGCTCGAACTGCTCGCCCCGGCGGCAGGCACACCGATGCCGTGCCGCCTTCAGCGGCAGAAATTCGCAACCGCAGCCATGGCCTGCTGGCGTTGCGCGGCGCGTTGGGCGTCGGTGAGAAAGGCGCGATTGCCATGCGCGTCCACCTCGGCCAAGCGCACGCCGCTGTCGAGCGTCTGCAACTGACGCTGGGCTTGTTGGCAGTTTGCCTGCTTGGTTTGTGCGTCGAACTCCTGTTGCAAACGTTGTGCCGCTTCCTTGGCGCGCTTGTCTTGCTCCAGTTTTTGCTGCAGCTCGCGTGTGGCCTGGGTTTGCGCCGCGGCCTTGGAGGCTGATGCCGGGGCCGTCGCCGGACCGGAAGCAGCGCTCGCAGCGGGCGCATTGGCGCGCATGGGAGCAGCCGCCGGTTTGGACAGGATGTCTTTGCGTGGAATGTTGGGCGGAGGAGGCAAGTCGCTGTACTGCACCACGCCGGCGGGAGAAATCCATTTCCATTGGGCCACGGCGGACTGGGCCATGAAGACGCTGGTCACAGCGAACAAGGTGGCCGCTACGGCAACGGCATGCAGCAAGCGGCCTGGGGTGCGAACGGGGGTGAATGCGGACATTCATGGCTCCATGGTTGTGCAAAAGCTTAAGCCATTTGGCCGCCGCAAAGACCTGTTTTCATGCCGTGCAGCCTCACATCCGGGCAGGTGTTGCAGGCATGCCGCACCGGTGCGCCCGTGTGCGAGAGCGCGCGGTCTTTTATCATCGCCTTTTGCGCCTGGAGGATTTATGCGCCTGCTCGGAAAAGCGTTGACCTTTGACGATGTGTTACTGGTCCCAGCTTATTCTCAAGTTCTACCCAAAGACACCGACCTTTCCACCCAACTCACACGCCGCGTGCGCCTGAACATTCCGCTGATCTCGGCGGCGATGGACACGGTGACCGAGTCCAAGCTGGCCATTGCCATGGCCCAGGAAGGCGGCATCGGCATCATCCATAAAAACCTCACGCCCAAGGCGCAAGCCACGGAGGTGGCACGGGTCAAACGCTACGAGTCCGGAGTGCTGAAGGATCCGATCACCATTTCGCCGAACGTCAAGATCAGTGACGTGATCAACCTGTCGCGCCAGCATGGCATTTCGGGTTTTCCGGTGGTCGAGAACGGCAAGGTGGTGGGCATCGTCACCAACCGGGACCTGCGTTTCGAGACGCGATTCGACTTGCCCGTGCGCGACATCATGACCCCACGCGAGCGGCTGGTCACCGTGCGTGAAGGCGCCACGGTGGACGAAGCCAAGGCGCTGATGCACCGGCACCGGCTGGAGCGCGTGCTGGTGATCAACGAGGCCTACGAGCTGCGCGGCTTGATGACGGTGAAAGACATCCAGAAAGCCACGGAACGCCCCAACGCGGCGCGCGACCCCCAAGGCAAGCTGCGCGTCGGCGCCGCCGTGGGTGTGGGCGACGGGACCGAGGAGCGCGTGGAGGCTTTGGTACGCGCCGGGGTGGACGTCATCGTCGTGGATACCGCACACGGTCACAGCCAGGGCGTGATCGACCGCGTGCGCTGGGTCAAGCAGCGCTACCCGGATGTCGACGTGATCGGCGGCAACATCGCCACGGCCGAGGCAGCGCGAGCACTGGCCGATGTGGGAGCGGACGGCGTCAAGGTCGGCATCGGGCCAGGCTCGATCTGCACCACCCGTATCGTTGCCGGTGTCGGCGTACCCCAGATCACGGCCATTGCCAACGTGGCGCAGGCTTTGGCCGGCAGCGGCGTGCCACTGGTGGCAGACGGCGGGGTGCGGTATTCGGGCGACATCGCCAAAGCCATCGCCGCCGGCGCGCACACGGTGATGATGGGCAGCATGTTCGCCGGAACCGAAGAGGCGCCGGGTGAAGTGATTTTGTTCCAGGGCCGCTCGTACAAAACCTACCGCGGCATGGGCTCCATCGGCGCGATGAACGCCGGGTCGGCCGACCGTTATTTCCAGGACGGTACCCAGGCCTCGGCTGCCGCCGGAGCCGAGAAGTTCGTGCCCGAGGGCATCGAGGGCCGTGTGCCCTACAAGGGCTCGCTGGCTGCCATCCTCTATCAGCTGGTAGGCGGTGTGCGCTCGTCCCTGGGCTATTGCGGTTGCGCCAGCATCGACGCCATGCGTGGTCAGGCGCAGTTCGTCGAGATCACCTCGGCCGGCATGCGCGAGAGCCATGTCCATGACGTGCAGATCACCAAGGAAGCGCCCAACTACCACGTCGATTGACGCCAAGGGCCGGGGGCTGAGCTCTCGGCTCGACACCTTGCCTGGCCACGGACCCAGCCACATGCACGACAACATCCTGATCCTGGATTTCGGCTCCCAGGTGACGCAACTCATTGCACGCCGCGTGCGCGAAGCGCATGTGTACTGCGAAATCCATCCGAATGACGTCAGCGATGACTTCATCCGGCAATTCAACCCCAAGGGCATCATCCTCTCCGGCAGCCACGCCAGCACCTACGAAGATCAGGACTTGCGCGCCCCGCAGGCCGTCTGGGAAGCCGGCGTGCCGGTGCTTGGCATTTGCTACGGCATGTTCACCATGACCGTGCAGCTCGGCGGCGAGGTCGAGGCCAGCAGCCACCGCGAATTCGGTTATGCGGAGGTGCGGGCACGCGGCCACACCCGGCTCTTCGACGGCATTGAAGACTTCCGCACGCCCGAAGCACACGGCATGCTCAAGGTCTGGATGAGCCACGGCGACAAGGTGACCCAGCTGCCCCCGGGCTTCAAGCTCATGGCGAGCACGCCGAGCTGCCCCATCGCCGGCATGGCCGACGAATCGCGCGGCTACTACGCCGTGCAATTCCATCCCGAAGTGACGCACACGGTGCAGGGGCGACAGATCTTGCAGCGCTTCGTGCTCGGCATCTGCGGCGCCAAACCCGACTGGGTCATGGGCGACTACATCACGGAGGCGGTTGCCCGCATCCGCGAGCAGGTCGGCAGCGAGGAGGTCATTCTCGGCTTGTCCGGCGGGGTCGATTCCAGCGTCGCCGCCGCGCTCATCCACCGCGCCATCGGCGACCAGCTGACCTGCGTGTTCGTCGACCACGGCCTGCTGCGCATGAACGAAGCGCAACTGGTCCTGGAGATGTTCGCCGGGCGCCTGCACGCCAAGGTCGTGCACGTCGATGCGAGTGCGGAATTCCTCGGCGCCCTGGCCGGGGTGCAGGATCCGGAACAGAAACGCAAGATCATCGGCCGCGAGTTCGTCGAGGTCTTCCAGCGCGAGGCCAAGAAGCTGGTCAATGCCAGGTGGCTGGCGCAGGGCACGATCTACCCGGACGTCATCGAGTCCGGCGGTGCCAAGACCAAGAAGGCCATCACCATCAAGAGCCACCACAACGTCGGCGGCCTGCCCGAAACCCTGGGCCTGAAGTTGCTGGAGCCGTTGCGCGAACTGTTCAAGGACGAGGTTCGCGAACTTGGCGTGGAACTGGGCCTGCCGCCCGAGATGGTGCATCGCCACCCCTTCCCAGGTCCCGGCCTGGGTGTGCGCATCCTGGGTGAGGTCAAGCCCCTGTACGCCGATTTGTTGCGCCGCGCCGATGCCATCTTCATCGAGGAACTGCGTGCCTTCAAGGACGAGACCACCGGCAAGAGTTGGTACGACCTCACCAGCCAGGCCTTTGCCGTGTTCCTGCCCATCAAGAGCGTGGGCGTGATGGGCGACGGGCGCACCTACGACCACGTGGTCGCCCTGCGCGCGGTGCAAACCAGCGATTTCATGACTGCGGACTGGGCCGAGCTTCCCTACGCACTGCTGAAAAAAGCGTCCAGCCGCATCATCAACGAAGTCCGCGGCATCAACCGCGTGACCTACGACGTCTCCTCCAAACCCCCGGCCACCATCGAATGGGAGTGAACTGCCATGCGTGCAGGTTTCGGATTGATCGGTTTGTTGCTGGCGCTGCTCATCGTCGCCTGGCTGACCAAGACCGAGCTGGTACCGCGTTCCGTCGGGCCTCGAGCCGGCGGTGTCACGGCGTCCGCCACTCAGGATCCGAGCATCAACACTCCGGCACAAGGCGCGGCGGCACTCGACCAGTTCAAGCAGAAGCTGAACCAGGCCTTGCAGACCAGGCCGGTGAACGCGCCTTCATCGCCTTGAACGCGCTGGCCTTGCAGGCACTGACATGGCCATGGTGATGACCGAAGCCAGCGCAGCCGACAGCGCCTTCATGCACCTGGCGCTCGATCAGGCGCAAAACGCCTGGCTGCTGGGCGAGGTGCCGGTGGGTGCGGTCATCGTGCAGCAGGGCCGGGTCATCGCCACGGGCTACAACCGGCCCATCGGCGACAGCGACCCCACGGCCCACGCGGAAATCATCGCCCTGCGCCAGGCTGCCAGCCTGCTGGGCAATTACCGTCTGCCGGGCTGCACGCTCTATGTCACGCTGGAGCCTTGCGCCATGTGCGCGATGGCGCTGCTGCACGCGCGATTGGACCGCGTCGTGTTCGGTGCGCGCGATCCGAAAACCGGTGCCGCCGGCAGCGTGCTGAACCTGTTCGATGAACCACGCTTGAACCACCGTAGCGTCTTGCACGCCGACGTCGAAGCCGAGGCCTGCGGGCGCCTGCTGCAGGATTTTTTTCGTGAACGCAGAAACCAGTTGCGACAAGCGCGCGAAGCCGCAGCCGTCGCGCTGGCCAGGCCGGCCGAAGCCCGCGGCGAAATGGACCGCGATGATGCCGAGAGCCGCGTGCACACCACGGGCATTGACGTGCAGCACCTCGACGAAACCCGCGAGGCCGACGCTGGCCCGCCGCCGCCAGAATGGGGTGCGTGACTGGCATGACCGCGTTGTGACAGCGCCGCGAGCCTCAGCGCGTTGTTCCTGATCCAACTGTCCCGTCGTTCATCAA
The DNA here is from genome assembly GCA_021846025.1 of Pseudomonadota bacterium. Taxonomy (GTDB): domain Bacteria; phylum Pseudomonadota; class Gammaproteobacteria; order Burkholderiales; family Burkholderiaceae_C; genus Thiomonas_A. The sequence continues at coordinate 26,089 of JAJZDV010000003.1, read as the reverse complement.
CCGCTTCGCGTTTTCAGGCGACCTTCCTCATGACTGCGACCCACGCTCCCGATCAAGCCCACCCACATGGCCTGCTGCGGTTGATCTCGCCTTCGGGCGCAGTGCCCGAGCCGCAGCGCATCGCGCGCGCAGAGCAGCATTTGCGGGCACTCGGCTTTCGCGTGCAACGAGACGCGCTGGCTTTGTGCCGGGTGCAGCGCTTTGCCGGAACCGACACCCAACGCCTGCAGGCCATCCACCGGGCCGCACGCAGCAAGGCGGACGTGGTGCTGGCCACTCGCGGCGGCTATGGTCTCGGCCGCATCCTGCCGCGGCTGGACTACTCCTTGCTGGACGAGGCCATGACCCAGCGTGGGCAATGCTGGGTGGGACACAGCGATTTCACCGCGCTGCAATTGGCGGTGCTGGCACAGACCGGCGCCGTCACCTACAGCGGGCCGATGGCCGCTTACGACTTTGGCAGCGAGCAACTCGACGACATCACCGTGGACAGCTTTCTCGACGCGCTCGACGGCAGCCAGGAGGCGGTGGGTTTCACCTGCGACGACGCCCCGCGCGGGCTGGATGCCGCCGGGGTGCTGTGGGGCGGAAACTTGAGCCTGGTGGCCAGCCTGGTGGGCACGCCTTACCTGCCCAGGCAGCGCGGCGTGCTGTTCCTGGAAGACCTTGCCGAGCAGCCCTACAGCGTGGAGCGCATGTTCACCCAGCTCTTGCACGCCGGCGTGCTCCAGCGGCAAAAGGCCGTGGTGCTGGGCGCCTTCACCGAGTACAAGCTCACCGCGCACGATGCCGGTTTCGACCTTGCCGCCGCGGTCACCTGGCTGCGCGCCCAGCTCAAGGCTGCAGGGGTACCGGTCATCACCGGCCTGCCGTTTGGCCATGTGCGGACCAAACTGACCCTGCCGCATGGAGCCAAGTGCCGACTGGTGCGCGACGGGGGTGAAGCCTATCTGGTGTTTGCGCACGGACATGGGTGATGCGCGGTGGGTCCCGGGGCCGCATTTCAGGTCACGGCCGGCGTCTTGACCTGCACCACGATTTTCCCCATCGCTTCACGCTGGCTCAGCCGCATGATGGCTTGCGCCGCGTGGTCGAGCCCCACCAGTTCGGTGATCTCCGGACGCACGCCGCCCGTGGCGAACCATTGCAGCAATTGCCGCACATTGCCGGCGTGTTGCTTCGGATCGCGCTGCACCGCCTCGCCCCAGTACACGCCGAGAATCTGGCGCTCCTTCAGCAGCGCGAGATTCAGTGGCATGCGGGGAATGTCGCCCGCCGCGAAACCCACCACGAGGTAGCGGCCACGCCAGGCCGTGGCGCGCAGCGCGGCCTCGGCGTAGGCGCCGCCCACGGGGTCGAGCACCACATCGGCGCCTTGGCCGTCGGTCAGCGCCAGCAGGCCCTGTCGCAGGTCGTCGCTGGCGTAGTCCAGCAGGGCATCGGCACCATGCGCCTGGGCAAGCTGCAGTTTGGCCTTGCTGGACGCCACGGCGATCACCCGCGCCCCCATGGCCTTGGCGATGTCCACCGCCGCCAGGCCCACACCGCCCCCGGCACCGAGCACGGCCAGGGTTTCGCCGGGCTGCAACTGCGCCACGTCGCGCAGTGCGTGGATGGAGGTGCCGTAGGTCAGCATGAACGCCGCGCCTTGCTCGAAGCTCATGCCGGCCGGCAAGGGCATCACGCGTCGCGCGTCCACCGCGCAGCGTTCAGCCAGGCCGCCGTGGCCGGCGAAGGCGATGACGGCATCACCCGGCTTGTAGGCCGTCACGCCGGCGCCTGCCTGCACAACGGTCCCGGCAAACTCGGCGCCGGGCGAAAAGGGCAGGGCAGGCTTGGTCTGGTAGAGCCCCTGGACGATGAGTGCGTCGGGAAAATTCAGTCCACAGGCGCGCACCGCGATGACCACCTCGCCGGCTGCTGCGGTGGGGTCGGGCGCGTCGTCCAGACGCAGCGTGTCGATCGGGCCATAGGCCGTGCACAGCAGGGCTTTCATCGGGACACCTCGGCTGCAGCGGGGGGCGTGGGTGAAGCCGGAGGCTCCAGCGGCGTGGGATTGCGGCCCTGCACCATGTCCTGGCAACGCCGTTCCACCGCCTGCAGAATTTTGCGGTGCGGCACGATGTAGAACTGCCCTTGCTCCACGGCGAAGAACGTGACGCGGGCGATGTCGTCGGGCGTGAGCTTGCCGGACTGCACCGCCTGGGCCATGCGCACCGCGTAGGCGGCTGACTGCGGCGACAGTGCGGGCTCGGCGCCGAAGCGCGGCTGCCGATGGCGCGCGCTCTGATGGATGCCGGTGGGCACCCAGGCTGGGCACAGCACCGAAACACCGACCGGGGAGGCCTGCTCGGCAAGCTCGGCATACAGGGTTTCCGACAACGTGACCACGCCATGCTTGCTCACGTTGTAGGCCGCCATGCCGGGGCTCGACACCAGCCCCGCCGCGGACGCGGTGTTCACCACATGGCTGGGCTCGCTGCGCTGCTGCATGCGCGGCACGAAATGGCGAATGCCGTGCACCACGCTCATCAGGTTGACGCCAAGCACCCAGTCCCAATCGGCGGCACTGTGCTCGGTGGTGAGTCGGCTGCAACCCACGCCGGCGTTGTTGAACAGCAGATGCACCGCGCCGAAACGGGCGAAGCTGGCATTGGCCAGGGCGGCCACATCGGCCTCGCGGCTGACATCGGCAGCGTGCAGCAACAGGCGTTCGGGCGGCAGGCCGAGGCTGGCTGCGGCATGGTGCAAGGGTTCGGCGTCGAGATCGGTCAACACCAGGTTCATGCCGCGTCCGGCAGCTTGTCGCGCCAGGGCGAGGCCGATGCCGCCGGCGGCACCGGTGATGACGGCAGTTTTGTCTTGGAAGTTCTGCATGAGAGATCCGTTGGTGAGTGTCAGCAAGGGTGTGCCGTTCAGGCTCGATCGAACACGATGACGCCGCGGGCATTGCGCCCGGCCTGCAGGTCGGCGAAGGCCTGGGCGGCATGGTCGAGCGAATAGCGCCGGGTGATGAGTTCATCGAGCTTCAGGCGCCCGGCGCGGTACAGCGCCATGAGCCGGGGAAAATCTTGTCGCGGTCGTGCCGAGCCGTAATAGCTGCCGGTGAGGGTCTTTTCCTCGAAGGTGAGGCTGGCTGTACGCACGCTGGTGGTGTCGGACTGAGCGGCCACGCCCACCACCACGGCCGTGCCGCCTTTGCGCAGACTGCCATAGGCCTGCGCGACGAGCGAGCCCAGGCCGACGCACTCGAAGGCGTAGTCCACGCCGCCCTCGCTCAGCCGTTTGATGGTCTTGACCACGTTGGGCTCCAGGCTCGCATCCACCGTGCCGGTGGCGCCGAACAGGCGCGCGAATGCGAGCTTGTGGGCGACGGTGTCCACCGCGATGATGCTGGCGGCTCCGGCGATGGCGCAACCCTGGATCGCGCTCAGCCCGACGCCGCCGCAGCCGAACACGGCCACGCTCGAGCCGGCCTGCACCCGCGCGGTGTTGAACACCGCGCCGACTCCGGTCATCACGCCGCAGGCGAGCAGGCAGGCCGGCTCCAGCGCCATGGCAGCATCGATCTTCACCACGCTGTCCACGTGCAACGTGGCGTATTCAGCCATCACGCCGCAACCGGAAAACACCGACAGGGGCTGGCCGGTGGCGTCGAACGTGCGCACCGTGCCGTCGGGCAGGGTGGTGAGCGCCCGGGCCGCCTGGTCGCACAACTGCGGCCGGCCACTCTGGCAATAGCGGCAATGCCCGCACATGCTGACGAAGGAGCTGACCACGGCATCGCCAACGGTGAGTTCCGTCACGCTTTCGCCCACTTCGACCACGGTTCCGGCGCCCTCGTGCCCCAGCACCAAGGGCGGTGCCATGGGAATGGTGCCGTTGGTCGCCGAGAGGTCGCTGTGGCACACGCCGCAGGCGGCGAGGCGGATGGTGACTTCGTTGCGACGCGGAGGATCGACACGAATGGTCTCGATCTCGAAGGCGCGTTGCGGGCCGCGACAAACCACGGCGCGGGCTTGGCGTGCAGGCATGGGGATTCTCCTGAAAGGGTCAGGCCGCGAGCGGGCCGCGGGCGACACGCTGCAACTGGGTGTCACTGTCGCCGAGCCAGAGTTCGATGATGGTCAGGCGCTTGAACCAATGACTGACCTGCATCTCGTCGGTCATGCCCATGCCGCCGTGCAATTGCACCGCCTGCTGCGAGACGAAGCGACAGGCCTGGCCGACCCGCGCCTTGGCGGCGGCCAGCAAACGGCGGCGTTGCAGGGCCTCGCCGCGGGTGCAGATCTCGGCGGCGAGCAGCGCCATGGAACGCGCCTGCTCCAGCTCCATCCACATGTCCACGGCGCGGTGCTGCAGCACCTGGAAGCGGCCGATGGGCTGGCCGAATTGCTGGCGGGTGTTGAGATAGGCCAAGGTGGCATCCAAGGTGGCTTGCAAAAGACCCACGCCTTCCGCACACAGCGCCGCCAGCCACAAGGCGTGCATGTCTTCACCCATCGCTGCGCCCTGGCCAGCCGGGTCGATGCGGGCGTCGGCGGCAAGCTGCACACCCTCCAGCTTCACGTCGGCGGCGCGCTGGGCGTCGAGCAGGGCATAGGGTTGCAGGCTGACGCCCGGGCTGGTTGCGGGCACCGCGAACCAGGCAACCGTGGCACCTTCGGCGCATGCCGACACCAGCAGGACATCGGCGACAGGCGCCTGCAGCACCAGGGTCTTGGTCCCGTCGAGCCGCCAGCCGTCGGCATGGCGCATCGCCCGGGTGCCCGGCCGCTCGATGCCGAAGCCTGCACCCGGCTCGAACACCGCCGGTGTGGCGATCGCCTGGCCTGCGGCCAGGCGCGGCAGCCAGGTCTGCGCGGCCGTACGGCCTTCGCTGGCGGCGAGCAACCGGGTGGCCAGCAGGGCGCTTACCAGCACCGGCTCCAGCGGCAGCGCCGGGGCCAGGGTCTGCAGGGCATGCAGGCCGTCCTGCACGCTGGCGTTCAAGCCGCCGTGGGCTTCGGGCACGAGCAGGGCGGTGATGCCGAGTTCGACCAGGGTGGCCCAGGCTTGCGGACTGAAGCCATCGCCGGCGGCCAGAGTGCGGCGCTGCTCGAAGCGGTAGTCGCGCTGGATGAAGCGGTGCAGCGCGTCGGCCAGTTGGCTCTGCTCATCGGTGGGTTGCCACTGCATGCGGTTTCCTTCACAAACCCAAGGCGCGGGCCAGGATGTTTTTCTGGATTTCGTTGCTGCCGCCAAAAATGGAGAGCTTGCGCCAGTTGGCGTATTGCACGGCGAGCAGCGCGTCACCCTGGTCGTCCGTCTCGGCCATGGTCGCCGCTGCTTCGGCGACTTCTGCGCCAGGCGCGAAGGGCAGGGCACGTTGCCCCGCGGCGTGCATCAGCAGTTCCGACAGGCGCTGCTGCAGCTCGCTGCCCAGCACCTTGAGCATGGAACTCTCCGGTCCCGGCGGGCCATCGCGTTGCAGCAGGCGCAGTTGCGTCGCTTCCAGTGCCAGCAGGTCGATCTCGATCTGGGCGACGCGCACCGCGAACAAGGCATCGTCGCGCAGGCGCTGGCCGTTGGCGTCGGTCCGGGCCACGATGTCCTTCAGGCGTGCCAGTTCCCGCTTGACGACGCCCACACCGGCAATATTGCTGCGCTCGTGACCGAGCAGGTATTTGGCAATGGCCCAGCCCTGGTTCTCCTCGCCCACGCGGTTGGCCACCGGCACGCGAACCTCGTCGAGCCAGACCTCGTTGACCTCGTGTTCTCCATCCAGGGTGATGATGGGGCGCAGCGTGACGCCGGGCGAGCGCATGTCGATGAGCAAGAAGGAAATGCCCTGCTGCGGCTTGGCCGCGACGTCGGTGCGCACCAGGCAAAACATCCAGTCGGCGTATTGACCCAGCGTGGTCCAGGTTTTCTGCCCGGTGACGATGTAGTCCTGGCCGTCGCGCAGCGCGCGGGTTTTGAGCGAGGCCAGGTCCGAGCCCGATCCCGGCTCGGAATAGCCCTGGCACCACCACACCGCACCACTGGCGATGCCGGGCAGCAGGTCCCGGCACTGGGCCTCGCTGCCGAACCGCATCAGCACAGGGGCCAGCATCTTCAGGCCGAAGGGCAGTTGCCGCGGCGCGCCGGCCAGGGCGCATTCCTCGTCGAACAGGGCTTGCTGAACAGTGCTCCAGCCGGTGCCGCCGCATCGCTCCGGCCAATTCGGCGCGGCCCAGCCCTGGGCATGCAGGATGCGTTGCCAGCGCACGAAATCGTCCTTCTCCAGACGCGAACCGCGCAACACCTTGCGGCGGATCTCGGCCGGCAAGGCTGCGTTTAAGAATCCGCGCACTTCGGCACGGAAATCGGCGTGCTCGGGAGACAAGTCGATAGCCATGTGCGCCATGCCTGCGGGTTGGGAGAAAACGGACAACATGCGATCGCCGGTAAAACCGCATTGCGGAATTTTGTTCCGTGAAATATGGTGACGATTGTTCGGCGTGTCGGATGGGCTGTCAAGCCTGGCCTGGCACCCCCTCCGCAGCCTGCATCGAGACTTCGCCCCGACCATGACAACGCCCATCCCCAAGGCGCCGCAGCCCAAGCCGGCCGGCAAGCCGACCCCCGGAGCAGAGGACAACCGCCAGTTCGTCACCGCACTGGCCCGTGGCCTGGAGGTGTTGTCCAGCTTTCGCTCGCGCGACAAGGCGCTCGGCAATCTGGAGATTGCGCAGCGCTGCAAGCTGCCCAAGTCCACCGTCTCGCGCCTGACCTACACGCTCACGCGCCTGGGCTACCTCGCGCAAGACGAGGACAGCGGCAAGTACCGCCTGGGCACGGCCACGTTGTCGCTGGGCAGCACGGTGCTGGCGCGCATGGATGTGCGGCAGGTGGCCAGACCCCTGATGCAGGAACTGGCCGATGCGTCCAAGGCCATGGTGTCGCTGGGCACGCGCGACCGCCTGTCGCTGATCTATGTGGAGAACTGCCGCAGCGCCTCGGCTCTGACCCTGAGCCTGGACGTGGGTTCGCGCATTCCCATTGCCACCACGGCGATGGGCCGTGCTTACCTTGCCGTGGTGGGCGAGCGCGAGCGTGCCGCGGTTTACGACGACCTGGCCGCGCTCGACGGTCTGGCCTGGCCGGCGCTCAAGCGTGGCATCGACAAGGCCCTGGAGGACTATCGCACGCTGGGCGTGGCGTGCTCCTTCGGCGACTGGCAGCCGGACGTGAATGCCATTGCCGTGGGCTTCGACCCCGGCGGGGGCATGCCGTTGATGGCCATCAACTGCGGCGGCCCGGCGTTCCAGTTGTCCCCCAACTTCCTGCTGGAGGAAGTCAGACCGAAGCTGATGGCGATGGTGCAGCAGCTCGAACGCTTGATCATGCGCTGAACGGCGTTCGACCGGCCCGCGGTGGCGTCCCTCAAGCTGCGCCCAGGAACACGCGGATGGCCGTCTCGACTTCCTCGGGCTGCTCGTGCACCACCCAGTGCGAACCGCTCGGCACGCGATGGATGCGCAGATCGGGCATGACGGCCTCCAGCCCGTCGAGCAGCACGGGCAAGAGGGCAGGATCCTGTTCGCCCCAGATGACCAGGGTGGGCATGGGGACGAGGAAGTCGCTCGGCTCGAGCTGCAATCCAGCCGCGCCCGCTCGTGCCGGCGTGGGGGGCACCAAGGGTGAAGCGCGGTAGTAGTTGAGCATCGCCTCCATTGCCCCGGGTCTCCGCCAGGCCTGCTTGTAGAGTGCGATCTCGGCCTCGGTCAACACGATCTGCCCCGTCACCGGATGGCGAAACAGGGCGAGCAGACGCTGGCCATCGTCGCGCAGCAGCAGCTCGGCCGCGTCGCTCTCGCGAAAACGCAGCATGTAGCGGCTCGCGGCTTGCTGTGCCGGGTCATGGGTGAGGGCGCGGGCAAACGGAACGGGGTGGGGCGAGTTGATGATGACCAGCCGCGAGATGCAGTGTGGCTGGCGCGCGGCCAGGCTCCAGGCCACCGCGCCGCCCCAGTCGTGCGCAACCAGCACGCCGTGCGCATAGCCGAAGTGTTGCAGCAAGCCGAGCAAGTCGTCCATCAACGGTTGCACCCGGTAGGCGGCGACACCCTGCGGTTTGTCCGAGAGGTTGTAGCCGCGCAGGTCGGGTGCCACGGCGAAATGATCACGGCCGAAGGCCGCGAGTTGCACCTGCCAGGCGGCCCAGCATTCGGGGAAGCCGTGGACGAACAGGATCAGGGGTTTGCCCGGCTCCCCTGCACTCACCGCGTGCAAACGGATGCCGCTGGGCAGCGTGACATCATGGTGTTGCAGCATGCCGCACTCCGGTTCAAGGCGAAGGCACGCGCACCAGGCGGCCGTCCACCAGGCAAGCGACCCCATCATCCGCATGGAGCTGGGCGGCGTACTCCACCTCGGCGTCGAGACGGCGCGCCGTCATCAGCCGTCCCACGCGCGAGTCTCGCAGGCTGCGCAGGGCGTCGCTGCCTTGGTGCACGGCGGCGGCGGCCAGCGCTGCGTCGGAAAAACTGCGCACTCCGGGCGTCTGCTGGAGGCAAGCCACGAGCAGGCCGGCGCCGTAGAAATCCTCCAGATTGAACTGCCCGCTCGAGCCCGCACAGACCACCAGCAAGGTGCTGTTCGGATGCTCGCGCAGCACATGCGCAATGGTGGCCCTGGCGTTGCGCAGGCTGGCGGCGTAAACCCGGGCGGCGGATTCGGCCTTGCGCAGCGCCACCGTGCCATTCGTGGTGCTGTAGATCAGCGTGCGTTCGCGCAGGTCGTGGCGCATGAGCGCAAGTGGCGTGGGGTGGGCAAAGCCGGGCAGGGTCTCGGCGTCGAGTTCGCCGCTGAGGATGGTGCTGGACGGCTCCAGCCCTGCGGCGATGCTGCGCGCGTGCGCGGCGTCCAGCGCCGGAATGACGGCGCTGGCCCCGGCCTGCAGCGCGGCCAGCGCCGAGGTGGTGGCGAACAGGACGTCGAGCACGATGACCACGCGGCCCTCCAGGCGCTGGGTGTCGAGTTCTTCCTTGGTCAGGAGGACGTGAATTTTTTGCATGGTCTGGACCCGATGCCGGGTGCTTGTTGGGCGCCTTTACAAGTCAACGTCGGCAGGCTAGCATCGTTCGTATTCAAAACAAAGTTCTGCATTGCGGAATCATGGGTCCGCCATCGCACCGGACTCGTTCACATTCCAGGAGACAGCATGAGCAGCGTCATTGCTTCGCGCCTCGGGGACGTTGCCGTCCTCACGCTCGACAACCCCCCGGTCAACGGCTTTGGCAGGCAGCAGCGACGCCTGCTGGTGGAGGCCATCGATGCCGCCGCGGCCGATCCCGCGGTGCTCGGCATCGTCGTCACCGGAGCCGGAGCGATGTTTTCCGGGGGCGCCGACATCCGCGAATTCGGCAAGCCCGAGGCCATGGCTTCGCCTCATCTGCTCGATGCCATCGCCGTGGCCGAAGCCTGCGCCAAGCCCGTGGTCGCAGCCATCAACGGTACCTGCATGGGTGGTGGGCTGGAATTCGCGCTTGGCTGCCACGGCCGTGTGGCCCTGGCTTCAGCCCTGGTCGCGCTGCCCGAGGTCAAGCTCGGGTTGCTGCCGGGTGCTGGCGGCACCCAGCGCCTGCCGCGTGCCGTGGGGCTGGAAAGCGCCATGAACATGATTGTGTCCGGCGAACCGGTGCCAGCCAGGATGCTGGCGAAATCGGCGTTGTTCGACGCTGTGGTCGAGCAGGACGTGGTGGCGGCAGCAGCCGACCTTGCGCGCAAGCTGGCGGCCTCGCCGCAGCCCACACCCAAGTTGCGCGAGCGCGCGGTTGACCACGCCGACGCCGAAGCCTTCATCCAGTTCACCCGCACGATGGTGCAGGCGCAGTTCCCGCGCGAGCCGGCCCGTCTGCAGTGCGTGGAGGCGGTGGCCGGCGCGCTCAAGCCCTTCGGCGAGGGTCTGCTGCAGGAACGTGGCCTGTTCGCCATGCTGATGGCCACGCCCGAATCGCAGGCGCTGCGCCATGCCTTTTTCGCCGAGCGCTCGGCTTCCAAGATTCCCGACGTGCCTGCCGACACGCCAACACGCACCGTCGCCAAGGTCGGCGTCATCGGCGCCGGCACCATGGGGGGCGGCATCTGCATGAATTTTTTGAGCGCCGGCATTCCCGTCACCCTGCTTGAAACCCGGCAGGAGGCGCTGGACCGAGGCGTGGCCACCATCCGCAAGAACTACGACAACTCGGCCAGGAAAGGCAAGCTCAAGCCCGAACAGGTGGACCAACGCATGGGGTTGCTGCACCCCACGCTGGATTTCGCACAACTGGCCGATTGCGACCTCGTCATCGAAGCCGTGTTCGAGACCATGGAGGTCAAGCGCGAGGTGTTCCAGCAGCTGGACGCCGTGGCCAAGCCGGGGGCCATTCTGGCGTCCAACACCTCGACCCTCGATTTGGACACCATTGCCGGCTTCACCCAACGCCCGCAAGACGTCATCGGCATGCATTTTTTCAGCCCTGCCAACGTCATGAAGCTGCTGGAAGTGGTGCGCGGCAAGGCCACCTCCAAGGACGTGCTCGCCACGGTGATGAACGTGGCCAAGACCATCCGCAAGACGGCAGTGGTGTCGGGGGTGTGCGACGGGTTCATCGGCAACCGCATGATCGAACATTACGGCCGCATGGCGAACTTCCTCGTGGAGGAGGGCGCGAGCCCGCAGCAGGTGGACCGGGCGCTCGAAGCCTGGGGCATGGCGATGGGACCTTACCGCATGGCCGATCTGGCAGGCAATGACATCGGCTGGGCGATTCGCAAGCGGCGTTATGTCGAGAAGCCGACGGTGCGGTATTCCGGCCTGGCTGACCGCCTGTGCGAGCGTGGCCGCTTCGGCCAGAAGACGGGAGCCGGCTGGTACCGCTACGAGCCGGGCAAGCGCGATGCGCTGCAAGACCCCGAAGTGGATGCCCTCATTCAGGATTACCGCAAGGAGATTGGCGTCACGCCTCGCCCGTTCAGCGACACCGAGATCGTCGAGCGTTGCATCTACGCCTTGGTGAACGAAGCCACGCGGCTGCTGTCCGAGGGGATCGCGCAGCGCGCTTCGGACATCGACCTCGTGTACCTGGCCGGCTACGGTTTCCCGGCCTGGCGCGGCGGGCCGATGGGTTACGCCGACAGCGTCGGTCTGGCCATGGTGGCGCGGCGCATGCGCCAGTTCGCGGCGCAGCCGCGCAGCGATGCCGAGTTCTGGCAACCCGCACCGCGGCTGGCCGAACTGGCGGCGCAGGGCAAGACCTTCAGCGGCACTTGACCGCGCACACGCCGCAGCCGCCGCCGTACTCTGATTCCAGGACTCCCGGCTCGCGCGCAGGCACGCCTCGGCGCACCAACACCTCACGCGACACAATCCACCCCTTGGAGCTTTCCATGCTAGAGGCCGTCATCGTTTCCACAGCGCGCACGGCGCTTGCCAAATCCTGGCGCGGCGCGCTCAACCTCACCCACGGCGCCACGCTCGGCGGCCATGTGGTGCAAGCCGCGGTGCAGCGCGCGGGCATCGACCCGGCCGAAGTTGAAGACTGCATCTTCGGCTGCGCCTACCCCGAGGGCGCTGCCGGCGGCAATATCGCGCGGCAGATTGCGTTGCGTGCCGGGCTGCCGGTGACGGCAGCGGGTGCCACCGTCAACCGTTTTTGCGCGTCGGGCCTGCAGGCCATCGCCATCGCAGCGCAACGCGTCATCGTCGACCAGGTTCCGGTGATGGTCGCCGGTGGCGTCGAGTCCATTTCCTGTGTCCAGAACGATCGCGCCAACAAGCACATGCTGCGCGAAACCTGGCTGCAGCAGCACAAGCCCGAAATTTACTGGACCATGTTGCAAACCGCCGAGACCGTGGCCAAGCGCTACGGCATTTCGCGGCAACAGCAGGATGAGTACGGCGCGCGCAGCCAGCAGCGTGCTGCGGCCGCCCAGGCCGCAGGCCGGTTCGCAGACGAGATCGTGCCCATCACCGTGCGAGCCGGCGTGGCCGACAAGGCCACCGGCCAACTCCTCACGCGCGATGTGACCCTCAATGCCGACGAAGGCATTCGCGCCGACACCACCTACGAGGGCGTGGCCAAAATCCGCCCGGCCTTGCCCGGCGGGGTCATCACCGCGGGCAATGCCAGCCAGTTTTCCGACGGTGCTTCGGCCTGTGTGGTGATGAACGCCAGGCTTGCCGAGCAGCGCGGAATCAAGCCCCTGGGGGCCTTCCGCGGGTTTGCCGTGTCCGGTTGCGAGCCCGATGAAATGGGCATCGGCCCGGTGTTCGCCATTCCGCGGCTGCTGCAGCGCACCGGGCTGAAGATCGGCGACATCGGTCTGTGGGAGTTGAACGAGGCATTCGCCGTGCAGGTCCTGTACTGCCGTGACAAGCTCGGCATCCCCGACGATCGTCTGAACGTCAACGGTGGCGCCATTGCCGTCGGCCATCCGTATGGAGTCACAGGCGCGCGCCTGGTGGGCCATGCCCTGATCGAGGGCAAGCGCCGCGGCGTCAAATATGCGGTGGTCACCATGTGCATCGGCGGTGGCCAGGGCGCGGCGGGCTTGTTCGAAGTGCTGTGATTGCCGCGGGTCAAAAACCGTTGCGCCATGCGCCAAACCATCGATTTCCTGTTGCGTGACTGGCTCGACGTTCAAGCCCTGAGCGCCAGGCGACGCTACGCCGAGCACAGCGTCGAGACCTTCGCCCAGGTGCTCGACACCTGCGAACGCATCGCTCGCGACAAGTACGCGCCCTTCAACCGCCTGGTCGATCTCGAGGAGCCGCGCCAGGACGGCGACCGCGTCATCCTGCCGCAAGCCACGCACGATGCCTGGCGGGCCTATGCCGAGTCCGGCATGCTGGCCGCGGCCCAGGACGACGCTCTCGGCGGCATGCAACTGCCCTACACCGTGGAGGCCGCGGCCAACGCGTTCTTCGCCAGGGCCTCGGTCAGCATCGGCGCCGGCATGCTCACGGTGGGCAACGCCAACCTGCTGATGGCGCACGGCACCCCGGCGCAGCAGCGCGTGTTCGCGCAAGCCGAGTTCAGCGGCCGCTGGGCGGGGACGATGTGCCTGTCCGAACCGCAGGCCGGCTCCAGCCTCTCGGACATCGCCACCCGCGCTGTGCCGGATGGCGACGATTTCGAGACCGACGCCCTCGGCCCCCGCTACCGCCTGTTCGGCAACAAGATGTGGATTTCGGCCGGCGAGCACGAACTCACCGAAAACATCGTGCATCTGGTGCTGGCCAAGATTCCCGGGCCCGATGGCAAGCTCATGGCCGGCCCGCGCGGCATTTCGCTGTTCATCGTGCCCAAGCGGATGGTCGACGCCGATGGCCGGCTCGTCCTCAGGCGCGACACACCCCAGAATCAACACGACTCCCACGGTGGGAACCCAGGCGGGCCCGCTTCGGGGGCAACCGCGTATCTTCGCAACGACATCACCCTGGCCGGGCTCAACCACAAGTGCGGTTGGCGCGGCACCCCCAACACTCTGCTGAGTTTCGGTGACGGGCGCCATCCGGTGGGTGGCGCAGCGGGTGCCATCGGATGGCGCGTCGGTGCGCCCGGCGACGGCCTGCGCTGCATGTTCCACATGATGAACGAGGCGCGCATCGGCGTCGGCCTGGCCGCCGCCATGCTGGGCATGGCGGGCTTCGAGGCATCGCTGGCCTATGCGCGCCAGCGCCCGCAGGGGCGCCCGGTCGGCCCCGCAGGCAAAGACCCGAGCCTGCCGCCTGTGGCCATCATCGAGCATGCCGATGTGAAGCGCATGCTGCTGGCACAGAAGGCTTACGCCGAAGGCGCCCTGGCGCTGGAGCTGTACTGTGCGCGGCTGGTGGACGAACACCGCACCGGTGCCGAGGCCTCGGCACGCGACGCCGGCCTCTTGCTGGACGTGCTCACGCCCATCGCCAAGAGCTGGCCATCGGAATGGTGCCTCGAAGCCAACAGTCTGGCCATTCAGGTGCTTGGCGGTTACGGCTACACGCGTGACTTTCCGGTGGAGCAGTACTGGCGCGACAACCGCCTCAACATGATCCACGAAGGCACCCATGGCATCCAGGCCCTGGACCTGCTCGGCCGCAAGGTGGTGATGCAGGGCGGTGCCGGGCTGGACCTGCTCGCCGCACGCGTGCGTGCCACCACGACCGGTGCCGAAGCCCTGCCGGCCCTGCAGGCCTGGGCCGCGGCGCTGAACGTGGCGCTGCAACACTTGCTCGTGGCCACCCGCGCCGCATGGGAAGGTGACAACCCGGCAGCGACCCTGGCCAACGCCACGCCTTACATGCAGGCCTTCGGCCATGTGGTGCTGGGATGGATCTGGCTGGACGTGGCGCTGGTCGCGCAGGCGCATCTGCAGCGGACGAACAGCCCGGATTTTCACCACGGAAAACTCCAGGCTTGCCGCTATTTCTTCGCTTACGAGTTGCCCAAGATCCAGGCCTGGTTGCAGGTCGCAGCCCAACGCGATCCCACGTGCCGCGAAATGCGCGACGCCTGGTTTTGAATCCGCCGCGACGATCGACCATCGAACCCGAGCGATCATGACGTCCACCGTGCAAGGCCTTTTCGATCTCAGCGGGCGCTGCGCCCTCGTCACCGGCGGTTCGCGCGGGCTTGGGCTGCAAATGGCACAGGCGCTGGGGGACATGGGTGCACGGCTCGCCCTCGTCGCGCGCAAGGCCGATGAACTGGAGCAGGCGCGGGAGCACTTGCTCGGCCTGGGCCTGCAGGCGCAGGTTTTCCCGGCCGACCTTTCGCGCCGCGAGGCCATCACGCCGCTGGTGCGCAGCGTGCTGGACGCGCTGGGCGGCATCGACATCCTGATCAACAACGCCGGCGCCAGCTGGGGCGCGCCGGCCGAGGACTACCCCGATGAAGCCTGGGACAAGGTCATGCGCCTGAACGTGGACGCGGTGTTCGGCCTGTGCCGCGAGGTCGGCAAGCGCGGGATGATTGCCCAGGGTCGAGGCAGCATCGTCAATGTGGCATCCATCGCCGGTCTGCGCGGTAACCCGCTGCCCATGCGCACCATCGCCTACAACACCTCCAAGGGCGCGGTGGTCAATTTCACCCGGGCGCTGGCGGCGGAATGGGGGCAGTACGGCATCCGTGTCAACGCCATCCTGCCGGGATTTTTCCCGTCCAAAATGACAGCCGGCTTGCTCGACACGATGCGCGATCAGATCCTTCAGAAGACTCCGCTGGCGCGCATCGGCGGCGAGCACGATCTGATGGGTGCGGCCGTGTTTTTCGCCAGCGATGCATCGCGCCACGTCACCGGCCAGTGCCTGGCGGTGGACGGCGGCGCAAGCTGCATCTGACAGCGCTGGCCGTGATCTCCAAGGCTGTGATGCAAGCAGACGCCACCCTGGAAGCAGCCGACGTGCAGCAAGCACGGCGCGAGGCACCATCAGCGCGCGATGCGCCGCGAAAGCCGGGCGAGCGGCAAAGCGCGCGCGCCGCACTCGCGGCCGTCACCAGCGTCGTGCTGGCCGGTGGCGGCAACCGCTGCTGGTGGCAGGCGGGCATGTGGGATGTGCTGGGAGCCGAGGGGCTGGCGCCGAGGCGCGTGGCCGGTGTCTCGGCCGGTGCGGCCACGGCCTGCATGCTGCTGACGGGAAAAACCGTGCACACCCTGGAGCACTACGGCCGCATGACGGCAAGCAACCCTCGCAACGTCTACCCCGAACGCCTGCTGCGCGGCGAGCGCGCGTTTCCGCATGCGCAGATGTACCGCGAGGCACTGCTCTCCGTACTCGACGCACAGGCGCTCGAGGTGCTGAGCGGGCAAGCTCCGGTCTATGTGCAGGTCGCGCGTTTGCCGCGCTGGCTCGGTGCGCGCAGCGGTGTGGTGGCGGGCATCCTGGCCTACCAGTTCGACAAGCAGGTGCGCAAATTGCTGCATCCGCGTGCGGGCCGCAGCCTGGGTTTCGAAGCGGAGGTCCTGCTCGCCCAGAATTGCCGCACGCCGGATGAGCTTGCCGACCTCCTGCTCGCGTCCAGTTGCACCCCGCCGTTCACGCCGGTGATGCACCTGCACGGACGCCCGGTGCTCGACGGCGGCATGGTGGACAACGTCCCGGTGGATGCACTGCCCCCTGAAGCCGGCGACGGCGTGACCCTGGTGCTGCTCACCCGGCGCTACCCGCGATCCCTGCCGCAAACGGCACATCGCGTCTACATCCAGCCCTCGCGCCGCGTGCCGGTGCGTGGCTGGGATTACACCAACCCCCATGGCATTCGCGCCGCCTACGAACTCGGGTGCAACGATGCGCGCCAACTGCTCGTTCGCATGGGCGAACGCGGTCTGGCAACTTTCCTGGAGAACACCGATGGCTGACCATAATCTGCAACTCGTCCTGGCCGAGCGGCCCAGCGGCTGGGTGGAAGAACACCACTTCCGGCTCGAACATACCCCCGTGCCCGAGCCGGGCGAGGGTGAAGTGCTGGTGCGCAACCACTGGCTGTCGCTGGACCCGTACATGCGCGGGCGCATGTCCGACGCCAAGTCCTACGCCGAACCGGTGGCTCTGGGCGCGGTGATGGTGGGCGGCACGGCGGGCGAGGTCGTGGCCTCGCGCGATCCGCATTTCAAGCCCGGCGACAAGGTGGTGGGCGTGCTGGGATGGCAGTTGTATGGCGTGGCTCCCGCGCGTGCCCTGCAAAAGGTCGATGTGACCCATGTGCCGCTGGCGGCCTATCTCGGCCCGGTGGGCATGCCCGGCGTCACGGCCTGGTACGGACTGAACGCCATCTGTGCCCCCAAGGCTGGCGAGACCGTGGTGGTGACCGCAGCTTCCGGCGCGGTGGGCAGCGTGGTGGGCCAACTCGCCAAGGCCAGGGGCTGCCGCGCCGTGGGTGTGGCGGGCGGTGCGGAGAAATGCCGCTATGTGGTCGAGGAACTCGGCTTCGACGCCTGCGTCGACTACAAGGCCGGCAACCTCAAGGCCGACCTGAAGGCGGCCCTGCCCCATGGGGTGGACGGCCTGTTCGAGAATGTCGGCGGCGAGATTTTCGACACCCTGCTGACGCGCACCAACGCCTTCGGCCGCATTGCGCTGTGCGGCATGATCGCCGACTACAACACCACCGAGCCGTACTGCATGAAAAACCTGCGCACGGTGTTGATCAACCGCTTGAAACTGGAGGGCTTCATCGTCTCCGAGCACATGGACCAGTGGCCCGCCGCGCTGCGCGAACTCGGTGGCCTGGTGGCCAGCGGCAAGCTGCAATGGCGCGAGTCGGTGGCCGTGGGGCTGGAACAGGCGCCCGCCGCCTTCATCGGCATGCTCAAGGGCAAGAACTTCGGCAAACAGTTGGTCAAACTGAACTGAACCCGGGACAAGCGATGCAAGCCGAGACCCGCGAGGTGTCCCCCGCATTGGCGTTCGACGTGGCAGCCCTCGCCAGCTACCTGCGTGCACACATGCCCGATCTGCAAGGGCCTTTGCATGTGGCGCAGTTCAAGGGTGGCCAGTCCAACCCCACGTATTTGCTGACGGCAGTCGACGGGCGGCGTTACGTGTTGCGGCGCAAGCCGCCGGGCAAACTGCTGCCATCGGCCCATGCCGTCGACCGTGAGTTTCGTGTCATGCAGGCCTTGGGGCGAAGTCAGGTGCCGGTGCCGCAGATGCAACTGCTCTGCATGGATGAGAGCATCATCGGCACGCCGTTCTTGCTCATGAGCTTTGTCGAGGGCCGCATTCTCTGGGACCCGCTGCTGCCGGGCATGCAACCCGCCGAGCGTGCGGCGATTTTCGACGAGATGAACCGCGTGATCGCCGCCTTGCACCAGGTCGACGGGGTCGCGCTGGGGCTGGGCGACTACGGCAAGCCGGGCCAGTACATCGCCCGCCAGGTGACGCGGTGGACGCAGCAATACCGGGCCAGCGAAACCGAGCGCATCGAGGCCATGGACAAGCTCATCGACTGGCTGCCGGCGCACATTCCCGCGGGCGATGAAACCGCCATCGTGCATGGCGACTACCGCCTGGACAACGTCGTGTTCCACCCCACCGAGCCGCGCATCCTGGCGGTGCTCGACTGGGAGCTCTCCACGCTTGGTCATCCGCTGGCCGACTTTGCCTATCACTGCATGGCCTGGCGCCTGGAGCCGGGACAGTTTCGCGGTCTGGTCGGGGGCGATCTGGCCGCGCTGGGCATACCCAGCGAGGCTGACTATGTCGCGCGTTATTGCGAGCGCACCCAGCGCGCACCGGTCTCTGCGGGCGACTGGGAGTTCTACGCCGCCTTCAACATGTTCCGCCTTGCCGGCATTTTGCAGGGCGTGCTGGCGCGGGCGCTGCAGGGCAACGCGTCCAGCGCGCAGGCGCTCGAAGCCGGCCGCCGTGCCCGGCCCTTGGCCGAGGCCGCCTGGGGGCAGGTCGAACGTGTGTTCGGGCATTGAGCGGTCATCCATCGGCCATTGAGCACGCAACCCAACCACCAAGGAATCCTCATGGAATTCAGTCACAGCGACAAGGTCGGCGCCCTTCAAGAGCGTGTCGGCGCCTTCATGGAGGCGCAGGTCTACCCGAACGAGACACGATTTTTTGCCGAGGTCGAGGCCAACCGCAAGGCCGGCAATGCCTGGCAGCCCACCCGCGTGATCGAGGAACTCAAGGCCGAGGCGCGCAAGGCAGGTTTGTGGAATTTGTTCCTGCCGGCGTCCGCGCGCGGCGCCGGCTTGAGCAATCTGGAGTACGCGCCGCTGTGCGAGATCATGGGTCGGTCGCCCATCGCCCCCGAGGCCTTCAACTGCTCGGCGCCCGACACCGGCAACATGGAAGTGCTGGAACGCTACGGCACCGCGGAGCAGAAAGCGCAGTGGCTGGAGCCGCTGTTGCGCGGCGAAATGCGCTCGGGCTTCGCCATGACCGAGCCGGGCGTGGCCTCGAGCGACGCCACCAACATCCAGGCCAGCATCCGTCGCGATGGCGATCGGTACGTCATCAACGGGCGCAAGTGGTGGACTTCGGGCGCCAACGATCCGCGTTGCAAGGTGCTGATCTTCATGGGCAAGACCGACGCTGCCAACCCCGACCGCCATCGCCAGCAATCGATGATCCTGGTGCCGATGGACACGCCCGGCGTGCAGGTGCTGCGCCATCTGCCGGTGTTCGGCTACGACGATGCGCCGCATGGCCACGCCGAAATCCAGTTCACCGAGGTGCACGTGCCGGTTGGCAACATGCTGCTGGGCGAGGGCAGGGGGTTCGAGATCGCGCAAGGGCGCCTCGGGCCCGGTCGCATCCACCATTGCATGCGGCTCATCGGCCTGGCCGAACGGGCGCTGGAGTCCATGTGCCAGCGGGCGCTGGCACGCACGGCGTTTGGCCGGCCGGTTGCCGACCAGGGGGTGACGCGCGAGCGCATCGCCAATGCCCGTCTGCTCATCGATCAGGCGCGCCTGCTGGTGTTCAAGGCCGCCGACACGATGGACCGCGCCGGCAACAAGGTGGCACGCAAGGACATCGCCATGATCAAGGTGGTCGCTCCGAACATGGCCTGCCAGGTGATCGACTGGGCGATGCAGGTGCATGGCGGCGGCGGCGTCAGCGACGACTTCGGCCTGGCCTATGCCTACGCCAACGCCCGCACCCTGCGCTTTGCCGACGGCCCCGACGAGGTGCATCGCGACCAGATTGCGCGCCTGGAGCTGGAGCGCTACAAGTCGCGCCATTGATCGCCGGACAGCGCATGCGCAAGCAACCACCCGCAGGCAAGGACGATGTTGCCATCACGCTCGAGCGGGCGACCGGCATGCGACGGCGCTGGCGAGTTCGCGCATGGACCGGATTGCCGGAGCCGGGCACACCCGCCACTCGACACATCCTGCGCCGTCCACGCTGCCATCGAGCGTTTGCTGCGAACCTCGCCCTGTGCCTGAGCGGGATGCATTCTGGAGACGAAGCATGAACACACGCCATCTGGATTTCTGGCCCAAGGGGTTGCCGCATCACCTCACCATTCCACAAACAAACCTCTTTTTCAACGCCGAGGTGTCGGCGGCGCGTTACCCGGACAAGCCTTTCCTGATTTTCTACGACAAGGCCCTGACCTTCTCCGAGTTCAAGCAACAGGCCGAAAGCATCGCCGGCTTTCTGCAACACGATTGTGGCGTGCAAACGGGCGACAGGGTTCTGTTGGACATGCAGAACAGTCCGCAATTCGTCCTGGCTTATTACGGCATCCTGCGTGCCGGGGCGGTTGTGGTGCCCATCAACCCGATGAATCTGACGCTGGAACTCGCCCACTATGTCGAAGACTGTGGCGCCACGGTGGCCTTCGTCGGCCAGGAACTGTTCGCGCAGATGCGGCCGCTGCTGGGCCAGGGGTTGAATCGGATCATCGTCGCCGCCTACAGCGACTACATCGCCAGCGCACCGAGCATCAACGTGCCGCCCTTTGCCTCGGCGCCGCGTGAAAACCTCGGTGAACCTGGGGTGACACCCTGGGTGGACATGCTGGAGCGGCAGTTCAAGCCAAGCCCGCTGTCGACCGGGCCGGACGACCTCTGCGTCATGCCCTACACCTCCGGCACCACCGGCAAACCCAAAGGGTGCATGCACACCCACCGCAACGTGATGAGCACGGTGGCCGCCGGCACCGAATGGCTGCACATGCCCAAGGACACCGTGGCGCTTGCGGTGCTGCCGTTTTTCCACGTCACCGCCATGCAGGGCGGCATGAACGGTGCGCTCTACAACGGCAACACCGTGGTGCTGTTGCCGCGTTGGGACCGTGAGGCTGCCGCCGAATGCGTGCAACGCTACAAGGTGGGAACGTGGCAGGCGATCGCGGCCATGGTCGTGGATTTCCTGATGAATCCGCGCATCGAGGACTATGACCTTTCCAGTGTCTGGAATATGAGTGGCGGTGGCGCGGCCATGCCCGAAACCGTGGCGCAGAAGTTGCATGACCTCTGCGGCATCACCTACATCGAAGGCTATGGCATGACGGAAACCATGGCGCCCACGCATGTGAACCCGGTGCATCGCCCCAAGCAGCAATGCCTCGGCGTTCCGATTTTCGACGTGGATGCCCGCATCGTCGACCCGCAAACCCTGCGCGAACTGCCTCAGGGCGAGGTCGGTGAAATCATCGTCCGCGGACCGCAGGTGATGCAGGGCTACTGGAAACAGCCCCAAGCGACGCAAGAGGCCTTCATCATGCTGGAGGGCAAGCGCTTTCTGCGCACCGGCGATCTGGGCCGCGTGGATGACGAGGGCTATTTCTTCATGGTCGACAGGCTCAAGCGCATGATCAATGCCTCAGGCTACAAGGTCTGGCCGGCCGAGGTGGAAACCATGATGTACCGGCACCCGGACATCGCCGAGGCCTGCGTGGTGGCTGCGCTGGACAGCAAACGCGGCGAAACGGTCAAGGCTTATGTCGTGCTCAAGCCCGATGCACGTGGCCGTGTCAGCGAACACGACATCGTCGACTGGGCGCATGCGCACATGGCGTCGTACAAAAGCCCGCGGATTGTGGAGTTCGTCGACAGCCTGCCCAAGTCCGGCACGGGAAAGGTGCAATGGCGTGCCTTGCAGGAGCGTGAAGCCACGCGGCAGCCGAATGCGACACGCTGAACCCATCCCCCGACCCTCCATGCCGACTCGACCCAGCTCGACAGCCTTCCACAACCTCTCAGGATGAACCCCATGATCGTCGTACACCACCTCAATGAATCACGCTCGCAGCGCGTCCTGTGGCTGCTGGAAGAACTGGGGGTGCCCTATGACATCCGGCACTATGCCCGCGATCCCAAGACCCGACTGGCGCCGCCGGAACTCACGGCAGTGCATGCTCTGGGCAAGTCGCCCGTGATCGAAGACCGTGGCCAGACCATCATCGAGTCCGGCGCGATCGTCGACTACCTGATTCGGCACTACGGTGAGGGCCGGTTGCAACCGCAACAGCCGTCGCTTGATTTCGAGCAATACAACCAATGGCTGCATTACGCCGAGGGCTCGGCCATGCTCCCGCTGCTGCTGAAGATGTATGTTTCGCGCCTTGGCGAAGCGGGTGCTCCACTGGCACCGCGCATCGACAGCGAATTGGCCAACCACCTGGGTTATGTCGACCGTGCCCTTCAGGGCCGTGAATGGCTGGTGGGCGACGCTCTCAGCGGTGCCGATATCCAGATGAGCTTTGTCGGCGAAGCTGCGCGTGGCTTGCGCGCCAGGTATCCCAACATGAATGCCTGGGTGCAGCGGTTCCAGCAGCGTCCGGCATACCGGCGCGCCCTGGAGCGCGGTGGGCCATACTCCTTTGCGGCTTGAACAGAGGCCGGGCAGGGCGCGCGGTCGGCGCGCGGGTCGGCGGCAAAACCGTCAGGCCTGAGCCATGAACAGGACCGTCAGCCAATCGGCCACCAACGCCGGTTTGGCTTCACCTTCGATCTCGACCGTCACGGCAAGCCGCATTTGAAACCGGTCGTCGGCTTGCCGCTCCAGCGCGGAGAGCACAAAAACGCCCCGCACACGAGAACCGGCGCGCACCGGCGTCACGAAGCGCACCCGGTCGAAGCCGTAGTTCATGCTCATGGCCAAGCCTGAAATCTCAGGCAGCACGGCCTCGGCGAAATGACTCAGCAAGGACAGCGTGAGAAATCCGTGTGCGATGGTGGACCCCAGCGGAGTGGCCTGGGCGCGGGCAGGATCGACATGAATGAACTGGTGATCGAGTGTTGTCTTGGCAAAAGCGTCAATCCGCGACTGCTCGACCGCCAACCAGGGCGAGGCTCCGATCACTTCTCCGGCACGGACACGCCATGCGTCGATTCCCAACGGTCTTGCCAGAGCCTGCGGCATGCGCGTCATCCCCTCGCCGATTTCCGTGCCGGACTATTTCGCCGGCAGCGACTGCAAAAACGCCAACTCGGCCGCGACCCTCGCATCATGCGCCGCCTCATCGGCACGGGCGCTAGCCGGACTCCAGCGGCCACGCATCAGAAACACGCTGAACAGGAAAAACACAATCCCGGCCTCGCAGATCCAGAACCAATTCGCCCACTCGCCAGGAGCGGCCGCCGCCGCCGCCTTGATGGCCGCGAGGGCCTGCAGCAGCGCAGGTGCTGGCGCAACGTGTGTCGCGAGGGCATGTTGGTAGGCGGCAATGACATCAGGGGCGGTCAGCAGCGGGTTGACCGATCGGACCAACAGCGGGAAGCCGAGGAAGCTGAGCGTGACAACCACGCGCAAGACCCAACCCCAGATCGCCAGGCCCGTCGCAGTCAGTGCCGGGTTGCGCGCTTCAATCGTCTCGGTGTAACTCGCCATCCAAGAGACATAAGCGAAACCAATAAAAAAGGACTGTGCGGCGACCAGAAAGGCCAAAGTTCCGAAGCTGGCTGGAGTGCCCGACAGCCGGAGAAAAAAATAAATCACGATGAAAGCGCCAACCCCGCCAAAAATCATGAACGGCTTGCGCACGCGCAGCCTGTCCGACAGCAGCCCGGCGATCACCAAGGCAACCGCATTAACGCCCCAATTCCAGTTCGCCAGCACATTGGCTTGGTGCACGGAATAGTGAAACACGGTGACGAAATAGATCAAGCTGAACGTCACTGAAGTGTAGTAAAACAGAAGCAGGACCGAAACGCCCAGCGCGGAAATCAGAATGTCCGCATGCATCATTTGACGCCAAGGACGATGCAGGCTTTGAGACATATCCAGGCCCTTGGCGCGCAGTTCAATCAAAACCCGGTCACGAAGGCTGACCATTCGCTGATCGCGCAATTGCGGGGACAATTCTTTCAAAAAGAAATAGGTGATGATGAACATGACCAGGACGACTGCACCGCAAATCTCGTAAGCGCTTTGCCACGTCTTGGTGATCGGCAAGGTCAGCGAGGTCACGGCACTCACCGTGAGACTGCCCAGTACCGGACCGATGGTCCAAAATCCCATTGCCGTAGCGCGCCCCATCTGCGGAGAAAAGTCCCGGATCAACGCGGGTGTTGCCACCAGAATAATACCTTCGACGCATGAAACAGCGAAGAATGCAACGGCCCACTCCTTGCTGGTGGTCACGTTCGGCATCACGAACGCGATCAACAGCCCGACGAGCAGCAATCCATAAATGACAAGATTCGAGCGACCCAGGCGATCTGCAAGCCCGGCAGCAAGCGAAGCGAATGCACCGACTAGATTACCAAAGGCAATGATGTAGACAAATTCGTTGAATGGCAGCTTCAGGCTGGCCAGCAACAATGGGGCAACCCCACCGCCAATGTAGAGCGCATAATACAACGCTATGGTGATGACAACGACCAGTGTCAAATACAGTCTTCGCGGTATTTCATCCGGGTAGTGCGCCAGGTGTCGTCCCATGGTTGAAGCAGCCATGACGAGATCTCCTCTTGATTTTTAATCATGGAGGGGGGTAAGTCAAATCCCCCTTCCTTGGCTCGCGGTGCGAATTCAGCCGAACGTCTGCCGCATATTGATGCGGCTTGACGGATGCTAAAACACCTTCGAGATTTGCAATAAAAAATACACGTCGTTCTTCACTCCGCCGCGTGCTTGGACATCGGTCGACAGTTGCGCCTGCAGTGCGACAGTGGGGGTTAGAAAATCGCCCGCATCAAGACCAACCCGTGTAAAGTCATTGCGAATGCCCGTGTCGATCGGGCCTGCTGCCTGCGATGTGCCGTTTGGCAGGGCCACATTCCCGGTCAAGTATTGCTTGCCACCCCAGGTTTTTTCAAATGCCAAACCCACATAGCCCAGTGTTTGTGGGTGTATGTAATAGGGAAGATAGGCAAGAATCTGCTCGGATGCCTCGGTATGGCTGACGCCGCTGAACGCGCCAGCATGATAATTATCAGAATTGCCATAATAATAGGCATCCCCCCAGATCTGAAAGTCGAGGCGTTTGCCCTGCGGGTTTCCAAATACGATGTGTGTATAGCCTGCCTCAATGTTATTGACCCAATTGTTCGTGCTCGCATTCAGTGCCGCGTTCGAATCGTAGGCCCCGCTGGGTGGGCTGATGAAATAGGCGAGCGTCAACACGGCATCCGTCTTGGGATCGTAATAGGGCTTGATGTAGGCCGATAACTGAGGTTCAGCCAGCCCGCTGTTGTTGGACAGACTCGCTCCTCCAATCTTCGTCGTTCCGATGAATTTCACGTACGGCTGAATGAGCTGCAACCCCCACGACATGCCGTCGATAGGTGGAAATGTATGGATCATTCGAAAAACAGGAACATCAGTTTGGATGTTTGTATTGCCTAATTTTGTTCCATTCGTTGTGTAGTAATTGCTGGCCGACGAATAAATATTGTAAAGCTGCACGATCGTGAGATTGGGCGGAGGCAGTGCGCCATCGTATGGCAATGGCCCAGCGGCGTGCGCTACGGTGCTGAGGCAAAGCATGGTCAGGCCAGCGCCAAGGGCTGCAGCCAGTCGGCTTTTGTGTCCAGCATTGAATTGGATTTGTGTGTTCATTGCATGTCTCCTGAATGATTAAAATCACTGCGTATTAAAATCCGGTAATGCAGGTATTGGTGTCGTGTTGTTCTACCGCCAATCCAGAATCAGTGTCCTCTCATGTGTGACGTCAGCCCCTTCGTTGGTACAAACCCAGTTAGCTTGCCGCATGCGCTGCTCACCGTTACCAGCATTCGTGCCTGCACAGCCGGGTTATCAAGACTGTCAGTTCAACCCTCGCCGCCAATTCAGCCTTGGTGCCAGACCTGTATTGCCGCTGAATCAGCTTGCGCCTCGTTCCCAACATAAGCAGTCATTTTCGAGTCACGTACCGGGTAGACCCTGATCAGGTCACTGTCCTCAAGACGTATTTGTCCAGATTTCAATTAAAAATTGCCATTCGACATTCTGCAGAGCAGAATGTCATTCCATTTATGGGCGGAGTTGGCCGTAATCGCATCCATGCGTAACAGTCGAAAAATATTACGTTTCAACACAGATGAATGCGCCAAGGCCCATGGATTGAATCGCTCAGCGGGACGAACTGCGGAGTTATCAACCTTGGTCTGAAGCTGGATCCGGACTTCGGCCGGCTCCCCATTTCAAATCCCGGGGCGGTTGACAAGCGTTGTGCAGTTGTTG